>CABSDO010000102.1 GCA_902476475.1 uncultured Collinsella sp.
TTCTAAATGAAGTACAAATCGAATGTTGGAGGTGTTATGAATGAAAAATAAGAAATTTCCATTTTCAGGCGCCGCCAGCGTGTCGTTGTCGCCAAACTTGATCTCGTCGACGGTGACGGTATCGTTCTCGTTGACGACCGGCACCACGCCCAGCTCCACCAGGCGCAGCAGGGCGTCGCGCGCGTGCAGGTAGGACGTGCGGCGGGCCGTGTCGTGGCGCGTGAGCAGTACGAGCGAGGTGAGCAGGTCGCGCGCATGGAACTCCTCGTCGTAGGCCGACGAGATGATGCACTGACCGGCCGAGGCGCAAGCCTGTAAGCTCGGAAGGTCGCCGACCGGCTTGCAGTCGAAGCCCAACACGGGATAGCCACAGGCAATAGCGCCCGAGCTCACCACGACCAGACGCCAGCCGAGCTTGCGCAGCGCTGCGGCCTGATCGGCAAGTCCGCCGATAAAGGCGCGGATGACCTTGCCATCGGCGCCCACCACCGTGGACGAACCTATCTTTACCACCATCGTTTTATAAGAAGTCGTCATACGTCAAACCAATCAACTGTTCAGCGAACGGCCGAGCTGGCGGCCAAAGGAGCGTGACTCGCCCCTACCGCCCAAGGAATTAGTGAGCCCAGGGAAAAGCAGAAGCCGCGGCCATATTCTTGCGCACGAGCTCGTCGCGCACCTGAGCCAGGCCCTGCTCCATGCCCACCACATAGGTCTGCGGGTACAGGAAGCGCTTGAAAGCTGCATCCAGATGATCGAGCGCCCAAACACAGCGCTCGCGCGCGTCCTGGATGCTCTCACGCGGAGCCACCGCACTGCCATCGCGCACGATCGGCACCAGCAGCTCGCGATACTCAAGTTCGGACACGTCGGTCACCAGGGCAGCATCATTCACGGCCACGAGGGTATTGCCGCGCGCGGAGCCCTCCCCCGCCAGATGATCCTCGTCGTAGATCATGTCGCAGACCGGGCCGCCAAAGCCGTCGTAATAACGGCGCACGCGTTGCACACCCGGGATCGTGCGCTTGTAGGGCTGCTCGGAGAGCTTGACCACCGGAGTCCATGGATCTGCCTCGCTCGCACGGCGGGCGGAAAGCTTGTACACGCCGCCCAGCGCCGGCTGGTCATAGCAGGTCGCGAGCTTGGTACCCACGCCAAAGCTGTCGATGGGCGCGCCCTGGTCGAGCAGCGACTGAATCGTGTACTCATCCAGATCGTTAGAAACCGAGATCCCCACATAGGGCAGGCCCTCGGCATCAAAACGGCCGCGGACATACTTGGACAGCTTGGCGAGGTCGCCAGAGTCGATGCGAATGGCCGACAGGCGCTCGCCCACCGCTTCCATCTCCTTGGCAACCGTAATGGCATGTTCACAGCCCTCGCGCACGTCATAGGTGTCGATGAGCAGCGTACAGTTCTTGGGGCTCGACTTGGCAAAGGCGCGGAAGGCCTCGAGCTCGGAATCGAAGCTCATCACCCAGCTGTGCGCATGCGTGCCAAAGACGGGAATACCGTAGCGGCGGCCGGCGAGCACATTGGACGTAGAGGAGCAGCCGGCAACGTAGCTCGCGCGCGCAACGGCCAGGCCGCCATCGGGACCCTGGGCTCGGCGCAGGCCAAACTCCGCCACGGGGCGACCGTCGGCGGCGAGCACCACGCGCGCCGTCTTGGTGGCGACAAGCGTCTGAAAGCCGACGATGTTGAGCAGCGCCGTTTCGAGCAGCTGGCACTCCAGCGCGGAACCGGTGACGCGCACCATGGGTTCGCGCGGAAAGACGAGCTCGCCCTCGGGGACGGCGTCGATGTTTACATGTGCACGAAAATCGCGCAGGTAGTCGAGGAATGCAGGCTTGAACATCGCGCCGCCGGCCGGGGCCTGGAGTGAGGCGAGGTAGTCGATATCCTCGGGCGTAAAGCGCAGGTTCTCGACCAGCTCGGGCAGCTCGGCGGTGCCGCACATGACGGCATAGGCGCTGCCAAAGGGATGGTCGCGGTAAAACGCGGTAAAACAACCCTGCTCATTGGCCTTGCCGCTCTCCCACAGGCCCTGGGCCATAGTGAGCTCGTACAGATCGGTGAGCATTGCAATGTCGGTGGGATGAGAGATATCGGTCAAAGCCATGGGGCGACCTTTCGGATGCGTTGTGCAGAGGTTGAGGGTTGGCGAGGCGGGCGTGCGGGCATGGAGCCCAGCGCGAACAGGCTAGTGCAGACCCATGCTGGTCAGGATCGTGTAGCCCATAAAGATGACAAACGCGATGAGGGCAAGGACAATGATGATTTTTTGAGCCGGCGCCATGCCGGGGATCTCGTTCTCGCCCGTGGGCTCCTTGGAGGTGACCATGCGCTGGGCAAAGGTCATCTCGTCACGGCTCGGTTTGGGCTCGACGGGCTTGGGACGAGCGGCCCTTTTAGGCTGAGGTTTGGGTGCGGTGGGCGCGGGCTTCGCGGCGGCTGGCCTGGGCGCGGGGGCGACGTTCGCGGCGGCCTCCTCGGCCTTCTCGCGCTCGGCACGCAGGGCGGTCAGCTCCTCACGCTCGCGACGTGCCTCTTCCTGGGCCTCGCGGCGGGCCTTCTCGGCGCGGAGCTCTTCCAACTCGGCGCGTTCCTCGGCAGACAGTGGTTGGGACTCAAGCTTGGCCATGGTACAGCCCTTTCTTTTAAAAAAAGCCGCCGACACAATGTCAGCGGCTTATCAAATCCAAGGGTGGAGACGAAGGGAGTCGAACCCTCGGCCTCTGCCATGCGACGGCAGCGCTCTCCCAACTGAGCTACGTCCCCAGGACAAGTTGATATTTTACCTACGGCTCGCCAACTGTCAACGCCCAATACCCAGTCTTTTTGGGACGAGGCTGTTTTGACTACTTTTCGAGCAAGCGATCCTCCCGATGATTTTTTAATCCCCGCCCCAGAAATATCATCGGCAAACGACTACTTTGCACTGGTAAGGACGCCGGTGGTGTCGAACGCCGGGGTAAAGCTCTCGTCTACCGCTCCACCCTCTTGCCAGAACATCGTCGTAAAGCCCAAGTCGTCGGCATGATCGAGCACCTGCTCGTACTCCTCGCGCGTCACGGCGCGTGCCAACTCGCCGCCTTGCTCGCGCATGAGCGCATTGGGCGTGTACTGGTTCATGACCGAGATCGGCACATCGCCCACCGTCTGCCACACCAGGTCCAGCACGCGGCACGAATCGTCCGCATGACCCGGCAGCACCAGGTGACGCACGATCATACCGCGCTTCATGAGCCCCTCGTCGTCCACCAGCTCTCCCCCGCGGCGCTCGATCTCGCGAGCCATCTGAGACAGGCCCGACACGGCCACGCGCGGATAATCCTTAATATGAGAAAGCGACTGCGCAAGCTCGGCATCGGCATATTTAAAGTCGGTGAGCCACACATCAACCAGGTCACCCAGGGCAGCCACGGCACTCGCCCGCTCATAGCCGCTCGTGTTGTAGACGATCGGGATGTCCAGCCCGCGCTCCCGCGCTGCGGCAATCGCGGCCGGCAGCAAGTGAGCATAATGCGTCGCAGTCACCAGGTTGATGTTGTTGGCGCCCTGGCCCTGCAGCTCCAGCATAATCTCGACTAGGCGCTCGGGCGTAATCTCAAGACCGAAATTGCCCGTCGAGATCTCGTGGTTTTGGCAGTAGACACATTTGAGCGAACAGCCGCTAAAGAAAATCGTGCCCGAGCCGGCCTCACCCGAGATGGGCGGCTCCTCCCACATATGGAGCGCCGCGCGGGCGACCTTAAGCGCGTCGTCGGCGCCGCACACGCCACGCGCGCCCTCGTCGCGTGCCGCGCCGCAACGGCGTGGACACAAATGGCAGGAGGGCGAAAAAAGTTCGGTCAACGACGTCGGCATAAAAACATGCTCCAAAACAACGATTCAGCAGCTCAAACGCAAAAGCCCGGACCGCACAGACGGCTCCAAGCCCAAGGCGCCGTAATCGTCCGACACGATTTTTATAATGTCAAGACTGGAATCGACAAAGTGCCGCTTTATGATGTAGGTATTCCGCCCCCCGCGGAGCAACTGGGTGAACCGTCGCGTTTATTTAGGGAGCCCACACAGTCGTACCTAGTACAGGTATCCTTCGTTGTTAAGGACGCTGGAACAGTCGATGAGGGCACCCACCTGTTTTAGGTGGGTTCATTTTCGTAACGTGGGGGGTGGTTTTCATTTGCCGAAAACCACCATTACAGCCCATATGGATCCCCGCCGGTATCCCGACAAGCCATCGACAACATCCCAATATCTGGTAAGCGCGTGATTATCGCTGCATGCAATTCCATGCACCCCCCGTGGTCGAGTATCATGGTTCGGCTATGCCCTTTGCGCATGGCGTTCTTCTGACCTTTTCCTTCGACGCTTGGCGGTTTTTAGATTCATGGCTTCATCCCCGAGCTACATACCGTACCTATGCGTGGCAGCGGCGGCCTTTATCACGACCTTCCTCATGGTGCCCCTGGTCAAGCGCTTGGCAATTAAGCTCGACGCCGTCGACTATCCTTCCAAGCGCCGCATCAACACCAAGCCCATCCCGCGTTTGGGCGGAACGGCGGTGTTTTTGGGCCTGGTCGTTGCCTGCATTGTGCAAATCCTAGGCACCTGGCACCTAGGCTGGCCGCCCGTCCTGGTGCCGCACCCGCGCCTTCACATTAGCTATCCCATGCTGGCGCTCTCCTTTACCGTCATCTTTGCGACCGGCGCTATCGACGACGTCATCCAGCTCAAGCCCAAGCAAAAGCTGGCCGGACAGGTCCTCGCTGCGCTCATCGCCTGCGTGGGTGGCCTGCGCATCGGCGTCATCGTCAACCCGTTTGCCCCCGGCGAAATCATGCTCGGATGGCTCACCTACCCCATCACCGTGATCTACCTAGTGGCGTTCACCAACATCATCAACCTTATCGACGGCCTCGACGGCCTGGCCACGGGCATTTGCGGCATCGCTTCGTTCACCATGTTCACGATGGCCATGCTTTCGGGCCGTATCGACGCCGCCGCGCTCTCCATCGCGCTCTTTGGCTCGTGCGTGGCTTTTCTGCATTACAACTTCAACCCCGCGAGCATCTTCTTGGGCGACTCGGGGTCGCTGCTGCTGGGCTTCGCTTTGGGCTCCATCTCGCTGCTCAACGTGAGCCGCACCGCCGCGCTCACCTCGCTCATCATCCCGCTCATCGTGGCAGGCGTGCCCATCATCGACACGTTCAGCGCCATCGTGCGTCGCAAGCGCGCCCACATTAGCATCGGACAGGCCGACAAGGGCCACATCCACCACCGCCTGATCCAAGAGGGCTACAACCAAAAGCAGGCCGTGCTGCTCATCTACGCCTGGTGCATCATGCTTTCGGCCGGCGCCGCCGCAATCAATCAGGTCGAGGTGCCCACGCGCGTGCTCATCTTTGTCGTGCTCGCCATTGGCTCGGCGGCCTTCGCCAAGCACCTGCACCTGTTTGAACCCGTGCTGCGCCACCATTACAACAAGCGCACGCACGAGGACGAGCTGGTATCCCCCGACGACCCCGCTTTTAAGCAGGAGGAGCAAGCAGCCGAGGAACGTAAAGAAGAGCGCCACCACAAGCTCTAGGATAAGCTGCCGAGGATGCGCCCAGGCGACGCTGGCCAAGCGCAGCCGCGCCGCACCCATAGCACAAGCCGCCCCTCGCCCACTTACGCCCCACCCCTTTCAATAAACGCGTTATCATCTTGACCAATACGCATACGTTAGGAGCAATCATGCCAAACGAGAACAGCTACGAAGTCGCGCTGCAAAAGAGCAACGCCATTCGCGAGGGCCTGGCAAAGACGCCCGAGAAGTTCACCATGCTTACCGGCGACCGCCCCACCGGCCGTCTGCACCTGGGCCACTACTTCGGCACCCTCAAGGGCCGTGTTGAACTGCAGAACATGGGCGCCAAGACCAACGTGCTCATCGCCGACTACCAGGTCATCACCGACCGCGACACCACCGAGCATATCCAGGACAACGTGTACAACATGGTCATGGACTACCTTGCCTGCGGCATCGACCCCGACAAGACCATGATCTACGCGCACTCCGCCGTGCCCGCCGCAAACCAGCTCATGCTGCCGTTCCTGTCGCTGGTGTCCGAGGCCGAGCTGGCGCGCAACCCCACGGTCAAGGCCGAGATGGAGGCCTCGGGCCATGAGCTTACCGGCCTTCTGCTCACCTACCCGGTGCACCAGGCCTGCGACATTCTGTTCTGCAAGGGCAACGTGGTGCCAGTCGGTCGCGATCAGCTGCCGCACATCGAGCTCACCCGCACCATCGCACGCCGCTTTAACAACCGCTACGGCAAGGTATTTCCCGAGGTCGAGGCGCTGCTGTCCGAGACCCCGCTGCTGCCCGGCCTTGACGGTCGCAAGATGAGCAAGAGCTACGGCAACGCCATCAATATTTCGATGACCGCCGAGGAGACGGCCAAGCGCATCAAGAAGAGCCAGA
>CABSDO010000103.1 GCA_902476475.1 uncultured Collinsella sp.
CGCCCTCCCGCCCGCGAGGAGGAGCGCCCCGAGCAAGCTCGACCCGTACAAGCCCGTCATCCACCAATAGCTCGAGGACCCGGAACTGGCGCAAGCAGCCCTTCAATAAGTTGCGGTGAAATAGTGTCTGTTTTTGCTGCTAGATAGCATATTCAGTCCCTAATTCACCGCAATTTGTTGGTGGTGGCTTACTGGTAGCGTAGGCACTCCACCGGGTCGAGCTTTGCTGCGCGGCGAGCGGGATAGAAGCCAAAGATTACGCCGATGCCGACGGAGACGGCGAAGGCCAGCAGCACCGTGGCGATTGAAAAACTCGGTGTGATTTGCCCGCTGGCTCCGAGCTCGCCAAGAATTCCGGATCCGGAGGCAAACATCGCGAGGCCCCAGGCCAGCAGATAGCCTATCAGGACACCCAGTAGGCCACCGGTGACGCACAGCGCCGAAGACTCGGCCAAAAACTGTGCGGTGATATCGCGACGACTGGCGCCCAGGGCACGGCGAATACCGATCTCGCGGATGCTCTCAGTCACGTTGGTGAGCATCATATTCATAATGCCGATACCACCGACAAGTAGCGAGATACTGGCGACAGCACCCATGATGAGCGAAAACGCGCCCATAAAGGAGTTGAGTGCATCGATGGCGCTTTTCATGGATGTCGCCGATACACTGTCGTACTCATCGTCCTCCGAGATGCCCTTCATCGCGCGCACCTTGGACTCGATGGTCTTGCAGAGCTCGTCCATGTCCGTGCCCTCGGCGGCAAGTGCTGTCACGCTGGGGAATGAAGGATTCTCGTCGCCAAACAGGCCGGAGATGGTTTCGCGTGGCATATACAGCGTGAGCGAGCCCATGGAGTCGCTGCCGCCATCAATCACGCCTACAATCTGCACCTCGCCGTTGGACACCTTGATGGTTTTCCCCAGTGCGTCCTGTTCGTTGCCGTAAAGCTGATCGGCGCCGCCGCGGCTGATGAGCGCCACGCGCGAGCCTGATTGAGACTCGGCCTGTGAATAGACACGTCCCGCAACGAGCTTGCTGGCACCCACGGCGTCGAGCATGTCGCTGTCGACACCCTGTGCCATGACGGTATAGCTTTTATCGCTGGTCTTGTACTCGGTATACGCGCTGTCGACAATGCCGATCTGCTCTATCTGCGGCACCAGTTTTTGAAGCTTCTGGACGTCAGAATCAGTGAGTTCTTGGGACGAATAGATCTGCACCATGCGGGCTGCATTGAGCCCCAGGCTGTTGACCAAGCTGTTTTGGATGCCGCCGATGAGCGAAGTCATGGCGATGACTGAGGCGATGCCGATGACAATGCCCAGGATGGTGAGCAGGCTGCGCCCCTTGTTGGCCTCGAGCGAGTGAAGTGCATCTTGGATGAGGTCGCGCGTGCTCACGCCATCACTCCTTTCTGCGGGATGGTCGGGTCGGAGATCGTGGGTGGGCTATCTACGGCGTTGCGCAGGGTCCGCGGTGCATGTGGAATATATGCGCCGTCGTGAATGCGACCGTCGCGGATGGTCACGGCACGGTCGGCTTCGGCGGCGATGCCGGGGTCGTGTGTGATAAGCACGATGGTTTTGCCGCGCTTCTGGAGCTTATGGAAGGTCTCCATTACAAGCGCTCCAGTGGCGGAGTCCAGGTTTCCCGTCGGCTCATCAGCCAGGATGATGGGCGGGTCATTGACGAGGGCGCGCGCGATTGCGACGCGCTGCATCTGGCCGCCCGAGAGCTCGGATATGCGGTGGTCCCAGTGGTCGACGGGCAGCGTGACAGCCTGCAGCGCGTGCACGGCGCGCATTTCCCGCTGGCTTCGGGGCACATTGGTGTAGGCCAGCGGCAGCATCACGTTTTCGATGACCGACAGGCGCGGCAGCAGGTTGAAGCTCTGAAAGACAAAGCCGATGCTCAGGGCGCGGACTTCGGTGAGCTCGTCATCATCGAGCTCGGCCACGTTGAGCCCTTGCAGGTAGTAGTCGCCCGCCGTCGGCTTATCTAGGCAGCCTAGGATGTTCATGAGCGTTGATTTGCCCGAGCCCGAGGGGCCAGTGATAGCGACGAACTCGCCGGGATCTACCGCCAGGCTCACGTTGTGCAGGATATGGGCGCAGCCGGCCTCGCTCTCAAAGATGCGGTGCACGTTGCGGATGTCGATGACGGGACGCATTACATACCCTCGTCGGCAGACGTACTGCCCGAATCCGCGCTGTAGCCGCCGTCAGCCGTTGCGTCCGCCCCGTTGTCCATGACGAGGGTGTCGCCATCGCGTAGCTTGGTAACCGGCACGTCAGGGTTGATTTCGTTGCCCTGGTCGTCGCGCTTGACCTGTGTCTTGCCGACTACGGCTTCGTTGTCGTTTTGCGTCACGACGGTCACCTTCACGCGACGGGTTTGCTTGCCCTCGTCATCAGTCGCCACGTTGACGTAATAGTGTTCGCCGTCTTCGGTCATGAGCGCCATCGTCGGCACCATCACCACGTCGTCGAGCTGCTCGGTCACCACCGATACCTCGGCCGTCATGCCCGGCTTCAGGCGCGCGTCGGGCGCCTCGATGAGAATGTCGACGTTAAAGGTCACGCTGCCGCCGCCGTTGTTGGAGTCGGAGTTTGCCACCGAGGCGATGGCGGTGACCGTTCCCTGGCTCACGATATCGGGAAACGCGGGATACGTGACGTTGGCGCTCTGCCCAACGGCGATCTTGGCGATGTCCTTTTCGCCCACCTGCACGGTCACCTTCATCTTGGATAGGTCGGCGATCTGCATGCACTGCTTGCCGCCACTCGTATCGCTTTCGCCCATGATCATGCCGCCTGTTACCGTGGCGCCCACCTTGGCGTTGAGCTCCACGATGCTGCCCGAGCTCGGGGCCGTGACCGTACGGCTGGCGGCCTTGGCGTTCGCCTGGTCGAGGTTTGCCTGGGCCGATGCGAGGCTGCGCTGCGCGGCCGATACGGCGTTCGTGTCCGCTGATGCGGCGGAGATGCCAGCCGCTGCGGAAGCTCCATCGACGTCCGTCGTTGGGGTGGCCTGCGCGGCAGCTGCGGCTTTCTGCGCGTTCGCAAGGTCTTCCTGAGCGGCTGCAACTGCACGCTGCGCCTCGGCAACGTTGCGATCGAGCTCGTCGTTTTTAATGGTCATGAGCACGTCGCCCTCGTTGACGGATTGGCCTGCCTGCACGTTGATCGAATCGACCGTGCCGTCAACAGAAGGGGAGACCACTGAGGACGAAATGGGTTTGAGCTGGCCTTTCGCCTCGACCGTTGTGGTAAACGTGCCCTCGGTCACCATGTCGGTTACAGGCCCGCTAGCGCCCTGAGGCTGCGCATTGATAACCAGGGTTGCGACAATGGCAATGAGCGCGATGGCACCCACGATGCCGGCGGCAATACCGCGTCGAATCAGCTTTTTGCGTCGACGTTCGGCACGTTTTGCCTTGAGCTTGGCATATGCCTCTTCATCGGATATCTCGGCCGCATCGTTCGTGCGTCCGCTCTGCTTGTCGGTGTGTGCGTTTGTAATCAGAGGAATCGTTTCGGTGGCACCTTCGGGCGTGTGCTCGGTATCATCCGGGCCCGGGGTGATGGTGGGGACATTCGGCATAGCGTCTCCTTTATAGAAAGAACCTCGATAATTATATGCGCCCACCGGTTGGGGTGGGCGCATAGAACGGTTTCTTTCGGAACTGTTAGATTGGTCGCAGCGGTTCCACGTTGTAGGAATGCGCGCGTTACACTATGAGTGGACAACCACGCACAGGCCGACTTTGATGCAGTCGTGAAGTGCCTTGGCGTCTGCCAGGCGCAGATTGATGCAACCGTGGCTGCCGCACCACTTGTAGGAGTTGGGGTCGTCAAAGCTCTTGTCGTTTTGCCACGTTGCATCGTGGAAGCCGACCATGTTTCCCTCAAACGGCATCCAATAGCTTACCGGGCTCTCGTATTTGGGCTTGCCGGTCTCGGGGTCCTTGGCACCGATGAGTTTGCTGGCGCCGTCGTTGCTGTTGATCTGCCAGACGCCCTCGGGCGTGGCGTCCTCGCCCGGCTTTCCCGAGATAAAGTTGGCCTCCCACACGATATTGCCGCTCTCGTCGTAGTAGCGCGCGTGCTGCTCGGACAGATCGACATCGACGTATGCCTTCCAGTCGGGCTCTCCCTTTGCGGTAAAGGTGTCGGCTTTCTGGGAGTATTTGATCTCGATTTCGCCGGTCTGCTTGTTGTTAATGGCATCCTCGACCTGCTTTGCGAGCGAGCTGCTGTCGATGGACCAACCAAAGTCGCCGCCTTCGACGGCGCACTGCTTGCCATCGGCGCGCGTCCACCAGCGAGTGGAGCCCACGGTATTGAAGCCGTTGGCGAGCTCGGCTGCCCAGCTGCTGATCTGCGACGTATCGAGCGTGGGGTTGGCCGGATCGGCGAAGCTGATCCACTGCAACACGGAGCTGCCATCAACCTTGCCGGCATCCTCGCCGTTAAGCTTGAGGGTCACGTTGACGCCCAGGAAGTTGTTGGCGGCATCGCATGCGGCCTGAATCTGATTATCGGTCAGCGTTCCATTGAGCGGCTCATAGGCATCGTTGCCGAGCTTGGAAAGATCTACGGTCTCGGCCAGCGAGGCAAGCTCGAGTTCGGCATACTTAATGACATGCTCGCGGTTGAGTTTTTCGTTGGAGCGCGCCTTCTCGACGGTAAACTTGCCGGCTTGCTCGTCATAGGAGCTATTGGCCTCGAACGTGCCCGAACGCCCCTCGTTAAACTCGTCGATGGCGGCGCCCAGATCCTTCTCAAACTTCTTTTGGTCAAAGGCGTCGGAGAGCATGGACAGGTCGACGTCTTGATCAAGATCGACTTCGTTGGAGGTAGCGGTTGTTTTGGTCTTGCCGCTTATGGATTCCACAAGGCGGACCGGCCAAATAAAGGCTTCGTTGTGGTTGATGATTTCTTTTGCAGCAGCTTCACCGTCGACGATGGGTTCATCGGACTCGGGCTGATAGGTCCAGCTAAAGTCATCGCCTGTCACGGTGAGCTTATAGTGCTTCCATGCCGAGTTGACCTTAGTGGCGGCAGACGAAGCGTTGGAGAACGAGACGTCGACGCCGGCAATGGTGGTGTTGGGGTAGGCTAGCTGCGAAAACGCTACGATGCCAACGATATAGACAATGACGATAAGACCCAGGACGACAAAGAGCGTCGTTTTTTTGCCCGACTTATTGTTGCCGGCGGGTTTGCGCGCGGGGCCGCGATCGCCTCGAGCGTGCGTGGGGGGCTGCTTGGGCGCATTGCCGTTTGCCTGGCGCTGCTGACGTTGTTGACGCTGCTGTCGCTGTTGGTTCGGGCGTTGGGAAGCGTTTGCCGCACCACGCTGCTGACCGTGGCTCGGCGCGATAGGACGCGGTGACTGAACGCCGCCGGTGTGCCTGCTCGGCTGCTGCGGATCGGGAATCAGTTGAGTTCGATCGTTTTGCGACATCGTATGCATATCCTTCGAATTTCGCCTTATGGCTCATCGTGTTTTTACTGGGCTTGCATTATAGCGATTGCCCTGCTGTTTGTGGTACGGAAACGGTGGCATTCAAAAGAGGTGGGACATTTGTCCCACCTTTGAGTCGTTCTTTGCCGCTATCCGCACACGCCGCATTTTGCACAGGCCGAAAGTGCGGCCGGAGCCTGCGCGATGCCGCCCTTGGCCGTCTCGCGCAACGTGGCAGGCAGGGCGTGGCCCACCGAGAGCATGACGTGTGCCATCTGGTCAAACGGCACCAGGCTCTTGATGCCGGCGAGGGCGAGTTGCGCCGAGCTAAAGGCCGCGGCCACGCCTATGGCGTTGCGGTTTTGGCAGGGCACCTCGACAAGGCCGCCGACAGGGTCGCAAACGAGGCCCAACAGGTTGCTCAGCGCGATGGAGCTGGCATCGAGCGCTTGCTCGGGCGTGCCATCCATCATCTGGACCAGTGCGGCGGCGGCCATGGCGGCAGCGCTTCCAACCTCGGCCTGGCATCCGCCCTCGGCGCCGGCGACGCAGGCACTCGTGGTGAGGTTGAGGCCGATGGCGGCGGCGCAGTAGAGGGCATCCATGACCTGTTCGTCGTCGAGCTGGAGGTGATCGGCGAGCGCCAGCACGCAGCCGGGTACGACGCCCGCGGAGCCGGCCGTGGGGGCGGCGACGATCACACCCATGGTGGCGGAGCGCTCGAGCACGGCCATCGCTCGGGACACGGCATCGGTCTGAACGGGGCCCATTAGGCTTGTGCTCAAATCGTTGCGGCAGGGGG
>CABSDO010000104.1 GCA_902476475.1 uncultured Collinsella sp.
GCCAATCTCACCGGCGCGAATGGGCAGCTCGCGATAGGAGTGCGGCTTGGAGGCGTACACCAGCACGCCACCCGGGCAGTTCATGGGCTTAATGCAGTACTCTTCGTCGTCGATGAAGGTGGAGTACATGTTGTCCTTGTAGTGGTCCCAGTGGCCCGAGGTCTTCCACAGCTGCTTGTTCATGATGAGCGGCGTGGAGATCTCCACGTAGCCGGCCTTGTGGTGGATCTCGCGCCAGTAGTCCAGCAGCGTGTTCTTAAGGATCATGCCGTTGGGCAGGAAGAACGGGAAGCCGGGGGCCTCGTCGCGCATCATAAAGAGATCCATCTCGCGGCCGATCTTGCGGTGGTCGCGCTTCTTGGCCTCCTCCAGCATGTGCATGTGCTCGTCGAGCTCCTCCTTGGTGGCAAAGGCGACGCCGTTGATGCGGGTGAGCATCTTGTTGTCCTTGTCGCCCTTCCAGTAGGCGCCCGAGACGCCGGTGAGCTTAAAGGCCTTCAGAGCCTTGGTGTAGCAGATGTGGGGGCCGACGCACATGTCGATGTAGTCGCCCTGCTGGTAGAAGGTGATGCGGGCGTCGTCGTCCAGGTCGCCGATGTGCTCGACCTTGTACTTCTCGCCGCGCTCCTCCATAAGGGCGATGGCCTCGGCGCGGGGCTTCTCGTACACGGAAAACTTGAGGTTCTCCTTGACGATCTTCTTCATCTCGGCCTCGATCGCGGGGAAGTCGTCCTCGCTGATCTTGACGCCCTCGGGCAGGTCGACGTCGTAGTAGAAGCCGTTGTCGGTCGCGGGGCCGTAGGCAAAGTCGGCCTCGGGGTACAGGCGCTTGATGGCCTGCGCCATGATGTGCGCGGCGGAGTGGCGGATGACGTGCGTGACCTCGTCCTGCGGGAGCTCGGCCACCGAACCGTCATTGTAGAGTGCCTTCATGGGTATGTTTTCTCCTCTCGGATGCCTGATGCAAGTGCGTGCGATGCGCTCGGCGTTTTTGACTTGCATCATTATAGGCAGGTTGCCTTGGTATACAAGCGCCCGCCGCACCTTAATGGCACGGCGGGCGATTTTCTACGCATGCTTCATCGTGTGGGGGCGGGATGAGAGGCGCGCGTGGCTTGCGACGTGCCCGTGGCTTGCGGCCGGCCCAGCGATGGATGCGTTACTGGATGCGAGTTCGGCAGTAGGGGCAGACCTTCCAGTGCGCATCGAGCGGGCGATGGCAGCTGGGGCAGACGTTGCGAACCTGAGTATCGCACACCGGGCAGACGACGAAGTCCTTCTCGATGGGTGCGCCACACTGCGGGCAGGTGCCGTACTGGGCAAGCTGACGCTCGCGCAGGGCCATGTCCAGCTCCTGCTCCTCGCGGTCGGACGCATAGGAGTGCGGACGCAGGACCAGGTAGGCAATGAGGCCCACAAACGGGATGAGAGCGATGATGCCCCATGCCACGTAGGCGCTGGCGCCGCGACGGCGAGCGTCGATGAACACATAGACGACCGACAGCACATACAGGGCGATGATAAAGCCAACGAAGGCATAGACGACGCCCATAAGCTGCGGCGACATGAGCTCGGAGATGTACTTGGACATTACGGGTACCTTTCGGAATATTAACAGTCCAGTCAAGTTTACCACGGGGTTTGTTTATATGGGACTACGGCTGGGTACGGGGCTGGCGCGGACACAAACATCTCAATCTGTAACAGGTGGAGGCGAAATCCGGGTCTAGGTGTTACAGATCGAGACACAGGGGTCCCTCCCCGACTTCAATCTCGATCTGTAACATCTTGGGCCCCAAAACCCCTCTTACTGTTACAAATCAAGACATTCAAAATCCGCCGGAAGGTTTGTCTCGATCTGTAACATCAACAACCCAAATCATCAGCCAACTGTTACAGATTTAGACAAAGGATAACGTCCAGGCCGAATGTCTCAATCTGTAACAGAGACTCAGCATAAACAGGTCTAACTGTTACAGATTTAGACATTCGAAATCGACTGATTGGTTCATCTAAATCTGCCACTATTAACCGCGCCCATTTTACCTGCTGGTTTATTGGGAAATATCCCAATTTATCCCAACTGTGTCGCAAACGGAACGCGCCACCTGCTCACGGGAGGGACGAATATAATGTCGCCCCGACACGCCCGGCAGGGAGTGTCCCATGAACATTTCCATGAGGTTCCAGGGCATGTGCAGCTCCATCTCGCAGATGGTTCGCCACAAGTTGCAAAAGTTCGACCACGGGATGTGTTCGATACCCTCGGCTGCGCACCACTTCTTCCATCTATGATTGCACATCCCTCGGTTCATGGGCAGTCCGCCCCCGCGATCTGCTAGCCACTCGGAGCCTGCCGCGCGGCGCCTCTGCTTGCGCGTCATATAATGTCCCTAGGTTGCCCGGAGCTATCTCCATATTACTCCGGCATCCTTGCTATCACCCCGCCGCGCCAAGGTTCCAGCCGTGCGCGGTGGGGTTTCTTTATGTCTGGAGCATTTGTTGCGCCATCTGCAACAAATGGCCTTTTGCTGGGACCTGCCTTGTTCCTTCAGGGGCCCTTTAGACTGCCATCCTGGTGTCAACAGCGTCTACGACCTCCGCTGCATATTTTGGATAGTCGATGACCTTGCCACTCCCCGTTTCCTTCCATGCCGATAGCTCATGGGAGAACTCTGATATCTCGCTTGCGGTGTCAAACGTGTCGACGAATCTGGCTACAAGATCGATGTACTCGAGTTCCTTTTCGTCAAACGTTTCCTCTGGTTCGACGAGTGGTTTTACGATTTCGCCCCAGCCGTTGGGGACAAGCTCTATCTTGCCCTGTTGCTGCAGGGCATAGAGCAAGGTGTCCTTATCGTTTATGACGGGGCCATAGTCGGCATGTGCGTATTCGATTCCCGTGAGGGAGGTGCTCGTCATGCCATAGCAGTAGTAGTCGAGGAAGAACATGGCCTTCTGCAGCTTCGTCTTATAGAGATTTTTGCAGCGATGGGCAAGAATGACAACGGCGCCACACACGCGCGACCAATCGAACGGTCGGTATCCGTTCGTCCTCGACGGCGAGTAGGCCTCAAGTGGCGGCCAGCTAAAATCTAAAGTGCTGAAGCGATCCGGAGCCTGGGAGTCGACAAAGTTTTCGACGGCGCTGATGATCTTCTCAGACAGCTGGTCTCTCTTTACGTTTAAAAGTGACAGGGCGCCAGCGGGGCTTGCTGCCAGCCTGATCATTCCATCGTGAGCCTCGTCCTGCAGCGCGCCAGACTCATATCGAGCCACAGTTTGCTCACCGAAGCCAAGGAAGCGGCTGAAATCTCTCAACGACAGGCCATAGCGTTCGCGGACGGCCTTGATTTCCTCGGGGGAAAGCAAGTGATTCGTGGCGCGATAGGCGGCATAGGCGGCTGCGAGGTTATCGCTTTCTATGCGTGCGTCCGCAATAGCCGCCCCACAGACGGGGCAAACCGCGACCGTGGCCTCATAGGTAATATCCTGTTTTCTGATGCGCATCGTCTCGGTACGACGCTCTACGCGTGCCTCGACTTCCTGGTCGCATTCAATGCAATAGGTGCTGAAAGTGCTCTTCATCTCGCTCATCTCGGGACCTCCGTTCTATCCCGGTACAACTTGACAGAGAGGCATTTGCATCGCTCGGCCTCGTGTTTAATGGACATCTTTAGGTACAGCGTCTTGCCGAATGCCTTGGGCGAGAATTCGGCAACGGTCCATCCCGGGTATCGCGAGTCGCGGTCCGCTTCGGGTCCATCAAAACAGTCTCTTGGCGTGAGCGATAAGATCACGTTTTTGAGCTCGTCCATGGTGATTCCCATGTTCGCCATGAACTCCAGACTTGCCTCGCGTTCCACGAGGATGAAGCTATTTTTGTCCACGATTTCCTTCATCCAATGAAGGAAGAGCCCTCTGTTGTCCATCCCTCTCCTTAGCTAGAAGTGTAATCAATTAGTTACAATGATGGTGAAGAAATCGAGGTGATTCTGTGAATTCAACCTCTTGCGCCTAGTCAAATGACAGATAAAGCTTTGAGTTTGCCAACGTTTTTATTCGTGGCAGCCTGCCTAGGCTCCGAACAGCTTTGCGAGCGTGCCGATGGCGCTGGTGACTGTGGGGACGAGTCCCGCGGCCTTGGATGCGAGGTCGAGCGCGTCCTTGGCCTTCCCGGCGAAGCCTCCCTCGTCTTTTCCTCGGCGGCGAACCGCAGGTCGGCGAGTTGAATCGTACATTCCCATGTTATCTGCCAATCTCGCAGGTGGTTCCTTTGAATGCCTACGCGGACCTTACTTAATCCGCTACCGGCCCTTCGCCTTCAGGCGCTGCAGCCTGAGCTTGGGACAGCTCGGCCTGGTCGCGTGCCGTCTCCAGGATCTTCGAGCGCCTCTTCTCGGTGCTCTGCCGGTAGCAGGTGATCAGCTCGCCCTCCGCGCCCGCCGGCACCGTCGGCTTGTCCTCGGGATGCTCCTCGTACCAGCCGAGCAGGTCGTTGGGATCGGTGTTGAATACTTCGCAGAGCGCACCTACGAGCTCCGCATTCGGATAGCTCTCCTCGCGCTCCCAAGACTGAATAGTTCGGAATGACTTGCCGACATTTTGTGCAAGCTCCTTTTGGTTTAGCCCCAGGGCCTCTCGGCGCTCTCTTAGACGAAGGTTCACCCTCGCTCCTTTCTTTACGTTATGTGAATAGTAAACAAAAAATGTCTTTACGCAAAAAAATGTTGCTTATTCGATCGATAGGGACATAAGACTATTCGTCATTTAATTCAACAGACAGAAAAACGTCTCTAAGGAGAAACGAATGGATTTCAGTAAGGAGCTGGCGGGGAATATCCGCGCTGTACGCGCCCGAGATGACCTTTCTCAGGCTGAGGTCGCTTCCAAGCTCGAAGTGAACGTCAGCATTTTCGCGAAGTACGAGAGCGGCGATTACATTCCTGGAGACGACAAACTCTTGGCTATCTCGCAGGTTCTTGGTTGTCCGCCCAACGACCTGATGGGCTGGAACACGGATGAGACCGGATTGGAATGGAGGAAGAGGGATGACTGGGAGGAGCTACGAGCTGCCCGACGACATCACGACTCTGGGCGGCATGGTGATCTTTGAGTTAATAAATTGGGATATTCGGGGTGCGCGCCCGCGTGGCTTTCTTATCCCCAAATTATCCCAAGTGCGTGTGCTAACCCGTTTTTACGCGCCTGTGCCGTTGTTGCCGTACTTAAACCCGCAGGTAAGCAGTGTGTTCGTTTTTGTCGTTCTTTCAAGTCAGTACTGTACCATCTGAAACCCAAATCCTCGTCTAACTGTTACAGATCGAGACGAACGGTTGCCGAAGTTGTCGGCAGACGAGGTTGTCACTGTTAGTAGGTCTCCCCTCGCCTGCCGTTGGCGGATGTTGCGGGGCTGTTCGCCGCATTGCCGCCGCACTGGGGGTGTGCAGACCGTAGGATAGTCTTATTGACAGCCTGTCAACTCGTCTGGGAGGCACTGTGGCAGAAACATTTGATATCGCAATTGTGGGCGCGGGCATCACCGGATGCGCCATCGCGCGGCAGCTCGCGCGCTATGACCTGTCCATTTGCGTGGTCGAGGCGGCCAACGATATCGCGCTGGGCGCCTCGAAAGCCAACGGCGGTCTGGTGCACGCCGGCTACGATCCGGCGCCGGGCACGTTAAAGGCGCAGGTCAACGCCCGCGGCTGCGAACTCTACGGTACGTGGGCACAGGAGCTGGGATTTTTGTTCCGTCGCACCGGGTCGATGGTGCTGGGTTTTAACGACCAGGACCACGCGCATTTGGAGCAGCTGCGGTGCAACGGCATGGCCAACGGCGTGCCCGAGCTGTCAATCGTCGGACCCGACCGCATCCACGAATTAGAGCCGCGCGCCAGTGCCGATGCAACGTGCGCGTTGTGGTGCCCCTCGACTGGGTTTGTCGACCCGTTTGAGGTTGCCATCGCCGCGCTGGAGAACGCCGTGGCCAACGGGGTGACGTTTATGCGGTCCGCGTCGGTGGTGGCGATTGAAGTCGCGGGCTCGGGCGACGGCGCGCGCTTTACGCTGGCGACCCCCGCTGGCAACATG
>CABSDO010000105.1 GCA_902476475.1 uncultured Collinsella sp.
TTCTGCTTGTGGCTTTGCCTCATCGAAATTGAAGATCATGATGGCGCAGTTGGGGAGTTTTGCTGGGAGCTCGAAGCCCTCTGGGGCTGCAGCCTTGATGAATTGGCGGCTGGCACTGCCGTGGCTTACTGCTAGAAGGGTCTCGATGCCCTCGGAGCCCATGAGATTGGTGAGGGTGCCTAACATGCGTTCTTGCAGCGCTTGGCTTCCTTCTCCTCCGAAGGGGACCAGGTCCTCGCCCGGATCCCAGACGTCGGTGGGTAGCGCGCCGTGCGGGCCTTCTTCGAAGGTGCCGTAGCAGCGCTCGATAATGCCTTCGCAGGGCTCGGCTGCTGCGTCCGGGCCGAGGAGCTCGCATGCGACGAGACTTGCCGTGTCCATGGCTCGGCCTAAGGGTGATGAGACCACTCTGTCGGGGACGACGCCGTGGGCTTTGAGCCATGCGGCTGCCATCCCGGCTTGCTGACGGCCTAAGTCGGTGAGCGGTGAATCGCAGCGGCCCTGGACCAGCTTTTTGACGTTGAACTCCGTCTGGCCGTGACGGAGTAGATATAGCTTCTTCATGCTCTCCCCTTCTGCATCAGTTGTTTTATCGGCTCGGCCCTACTCGCGGGTATGGCCGACATAGTCTTCGTCGATCGTGATCTTGGCAATCGACTTGGGATATTCCGATTCGACCCGTTGTGCGAGCGCGTGCTTTACGTCTTCGGCACTCATCTGCAGATCCGATGGACGCACGCAGTCAAAGATCACGTTGGTGTGCGTGGGGCCCGGCACGCAGCGCAGATCGTGAATCGAAAGGCGACTATCGATCTCTTGAGCCATAGCGTTGACGCGCAGGCGCATGCTCGCCACATTTGAATCGTCGGTCACGATGGGATCGTAATGGAGCGTGACGATCATGCCGTCCTCGTCCCTAAAAGACTGCTCGATGTTATCGAGCGTGTCGTGACTTTCCAGCGGGCTGGCCTCGGCCGCCATCTCGGCGTGCGCGCTTGCAAACTTCCTGCCCGGACCGTAATCGTGAACCATTAGGTCATGAACGCCCAAAACACCGGGGTAGCTCATGATCTTGTCTCGGATGTGCTTGACCAACTTGGGATCGGGCGCCTGACCCAAAAGCGGGCTCACCGTATCTTGGATAAGCTCAAAGCCGCTCCAGCCAATATAGGCGCCAACGGCAAGGCCAACCCATGCGTCAAGATTGATGTGCGTCGCCTGCGAAACAATTGCGCACGCCAGCACGGCGCCTGTGGCAAGAACATCGTTCTTGGAATCTTGCGCGGTCGCATGCAGTGTCTCGGACTCAATGCGATCGCCGAGCTTTTGGTTGAGGGCCGCCATCCACAGCTTAACGACCATCGAGAGCACTAGAACTGCCACCAGGGCAAGCGAGAACTCGACAGGTTCGGGGTGGATGACGCGCTCAACCGAGGACTTCACCAGCTCAACGCCAATCAGCAGCACGAGTGCCGCCACGACCAGACCCGAGAGATACTCGTAGCGACCGTGGCCGTAAGGATGCTCGGGGTCGGCCGGCTTGCTCGCCAGCTTAAAGCCCAGCACGCTCACGATATTCGAGCTGGCATCGGACAGGTTGTTCATGGCATCCGCCACAATCGAAACCGAACCCGAAACCACACCAATGGCACCCTTCGCAGCACAAAGTGCAACATTGGCGACAATACACACCATGCCCGCTAACGTGCCCACACGCGCACGATCGCCCTGTGCGCGCTTAACAATCCACTCGACCATCCTCATCAGTCCCCACGGTACTGCCTATATATCTATTGCTCAAACGGATTGTAGTGTAGCCACTTTGTCCTCCAGATACAAAAAGGCCGCACCCCACACGGGCCACGGCCTTGGAACATGACAGAGGAATCGTCCTTTTGTCGCACAGGCTTATGCGCTTACTTCAGCAACGCTCGCCATCGTTTCGGGCGAATCGGCTTCGTCTTCTGCCCCCTGCACCTTCGTCTGCACCACGCCAAAGCAGTAGCTCAGCGCCGCAGACACCGCAAATGCCGTACCGCCGGCAACGCAGCACCACAGCAAGTTCGAGATGCCGCCCGTGGCAAAGCCAATGACCATAAGGACATTCGTCATGCCGATGGTATAGGCCGTAACGTGGCCCACGGCTGCAACAAGGCCTCCGACGGCGCCGCCAATGGCCATGCACGTCAGGCACCTGCCATATTTAAAGCCGCAACCGTACAGCGCCGGCTCGCTTACGCCGCCAAGCACGCCCGAGATCGAATAGCCCAGCATGAGCGCCTTGTCGTCCTTATCCGCAACGCGGAGCGACGCACCAAAGGGCATGCCCCAAACGGCGAACGTTGCCATCGTCGCGGCAATGAGAATGCACGAATCCGTTCCCACGCTCATAAACTGCGCGTACGCAAGCGATAGGACAACGTTGCTGACGCCCGCGATCTTAAGGAACTCCCAGCCCGCGGCAAGCCCCATGAGCGTGAGCAGCGACACGATGCCACCGGAATTGCCAAGCATAAACATAAGCTGCCCCAACAGCATGCCCAGATAGCTGCCCGCCGGCGCCGTGATACACAGCGAAACCGGAACCATGACAAGCATGGTCGCAAACGGAACGAACGAAAACGCCACGGCCTGAGGGATAACGCGCTGAAAGAAACGCTCCACCTGCCATAGCACGGGCACCGAGATGAGAACCGGAATAACAGTCGTCGTGTAATCGTTGACCGGCGCGGGAAGTAGACCATACACGGAAGTCATCGATGCCCCCGTCGTCGATGCGGCATCGACGAGCTTAAGCAGATCGGGCGCAATCAATACGCCGCCCAGCATCATGCCCAGCTGCTCCGAGCAACCGAGCTGGCGGGCGGCCGCCCAACCAAGATAAATGGGCAAAAAGTAGTAGCCGGCGTTATAGAGCCAACTGTAGAACAGGCGATAGATTTCGGAATCGGCAGACCATAGGCCCAGCATGCCTTCGCCCATAATGACGGCGACGGTGCGGAACAACGCCGCGCAGACAATAAACGGCAACGCCGACATCATGCTTTTGGACAGATAGTCCACCACGGCCATGGCGTTTGATGAGAGCGTCGTTGTAAACGAGGTGTTAGAAACTTGTGACACAGGAACCCTTTCCCAATGTGACATGCGGACTGTCCCTTTGTCACATCGTGCGATACTGACCGATTGCGCGGTACTTTTCGTAGCGGAGGTTTGTGAGGGTCGCGTCGTCGAGCCGCCCAAGCGTATCGAAGGCATCAAATGCCGAGGACATGACGGCACCGGCGATCTCCTCATGCGACAGGCCCCTATCATCAACAATGCCGTCGATGATGCCGAGCGCCAACAGATCGGGGGCCGTGAGCTTCAGCGCCTCGGCGGCCTCATTCGCGCGCTCGGTATCCTTCCACAGAATCGACGCACAGGCCTCGGGGCTCACGACCGAATAGGCCGAGCTCGAGAGCATCAGGATGCGGTCGGCCACGGACAGCGCCAGCGCGCCACCAGAGCCGCCCTCGCCTGTTACCACCGAGACAATTGGCGTCTTAAGGCCGCCCATCTCCATGAGATTCTGGGCGATGGCCTCGCCCTGACCGCGTTCCTCGGCACCGATGCCGCAAAACGCACCCGAAGTATCGACCAGGCACAGAACCGGTCGACCAAACTTCTCGGCCTGGCGCATAAGGCGACGCGCTTTGCGGTAGCCCTCGGGATGCGCCATGCCAAAGTTGCGGCGCATACGCTCTTTGGTCGTGGTGCCGCGCTCGATGGCGACGACCGTTACGGGGCGTCCGTCTTTCCAGCCAATGCCACCCACCACGGCGGCGTCGTCACCAAAGTAACGGTCGCCATGCAGCTCCACAAATCCATCCAGGCCCAGCGAGATCATCTCACCCGCCGTGGCGCGATCTGCCGAGCGGGTCTGCTTGACAATCTCGAGCGCGGTTTTTGGTGCGGTCGAGCGCTTGAACAAGTGTCCCAGCTTTTTGCCGCGGCGACCCGTATGCACGATCTCATGCGGTGCCCCCAGGCCGGGCGCATGCCCTTCGTGCAGCGCCAGCAGCTCGCCTACCGTGAGCGCAATCTCGCCACGCGGAACAACGGCATCGCAAAAGCCGTGCTCCAGTAAAAACTCGGAGCGCTGGAATCCCTTGGGCAGGCGCTTGTGCATGTTCTGCTCGATCACGCGCGGGCCGGCAAATGCCGTCAGGGCATCGGGCTCGGCCAGGATAATGTCGCCCTCCATGGCAAAGCTCGCGGTCACACCTCCGGTCGTGGGGTCGGTGAGCACCGTGATATACAGACCGCCCGCCTCGCTGTGGCGCCTAACCGCCGCAGAAATCTTGGCCATCTGCATAAGCGAGGTCACGCCCTCTTGCATGCGCGCACCGCCCGAAACGGTAAAGCCGACAACCGGCAATCCCAGCTCGGTCGCATGCTCAAATGTGCGACAGATCTTCTCGCCCACCACGGAACCCATCGAGCCCATCATAAAGTTGGCGTCCATAAAGAAGAGCGCCGTATCGCAACCGCAGATTTTGCCCTTGCCGCACACAACGGCATCGCGCTCGCCCGAACGCTCGCTCACGCTCTTGAGCTTATCGGCATAGCCGGGAAACGAGAGGAAGTCCTCCGACGCCAGATTGGCATCCCATTCCTCAAACGTGCCCTCGTCGACCGTCATGCGCATGCGCGCGCGACCGCTCACGCGAAAGTGTTTGCCACAACGAGGGCAGACCTCGAGGTTGTCGTGTAGGCGTGCCTCATCGATCACACGGCGGCACTCCGGGCACTTGATAAACACGTGGCGCGCGGGAAACTCGGCGCACGACTCGGTCATCGGTCCCTCGAGGACATTGACCGTCTTCGCTTTTCTATTCATCAGCATAGAGATGCCCCATCAGATCGGTGTGATACATGCCCGACAAGAACTCGTCGTTTGCTAGCACGTCGAGCTGAAGCTCGCTGTTTTCGCTCACGCCTTCAATCACGAGCTCGCCCAGGGCCGAGCGCATCTTGCGAATGGCGCCGTCACGCGTGGGCGCACACACGATGAGCTTGCCGAGCATGGAGTCGTAGTACGGCGGAACTGTCGCACCGGTGAACATGGCCGAATCCCAGCGCACGCGCGGACCACCCGGTACACGCAACGCGGTGACCGTTCCGCATGACGGCAGAAAGTCCGGCGTTTCGGCATTGATGCGGCACTCCATGGCGTGGTTTCGGACCGGAACGTCCTCCTGCTCAAAGGGCAGAGGTTGGCCGGCTGCCACGCGCAGCTGCCACTTGACCAGGTCGGTATCGGTCACAAACTCCGTAACCGGATGCTCCACCTGCAAGCGCGTGTTCATTTCCATAAAGTAGAAATTGCCGTCGTCCGAATACAGGAACTCGATGGTACCGGCGCCCTCATAGCCAACGGCACGAGCCAGGTCACGCGCCGCCTTGTGCATACGGGCACGAATGTCGTCGTGTCCGTCGAGGCACGGCGCGGGGCTCTCCTCGATCAGCTTTTGGTTGCGGCGCTGCACCGAGCACTCACGCTCGCCGAGCGAAAACACATGGCCCTGCTTATCGGCCATAATCTGCACCTCAACGTGGTGCGCCGGCGCGACGAACTTCTCCATGTAGCACTCGCCATCGCCAAAAACGGCCTCGCCCTCGGCACGCGCCTCGATGAACGCCTTTGCCGCATCTTCCACGCGCTCGACCTTGCGAATGCCACGACCGCCACCGCCCGCACGCGCCTTAATGAGCACGGGGCAGCCAATGCGCTCGGCCTCGGCCGTCGCCTCCTCGGGGCTTTTGAGCAAATCGCAGCCCGGCACGATGGGCACGCCCGCCGCGGCAGCCGTTCGACGCGCGGCGTCCTTGTCGCCCATGCTGTCGATCACCTCGGCCGAAGGACCGACAAACGCCAGGCCATACTTGTCGCAGTCGCGCACGAAGCTCGCCTTCTCGGAGAAAAAGCCATAGCCGGGATGAATTGCCTTAGCTCCCGACTTTACGGCACAGGTGAGCACGGCATCGTCGTTGAGGTAGCTCTCGGCAAGACGCGGGGC
>CABSDO010000106.1 GCA_902476475.1 uncultured Collinsella sp.
TGCGACTCGATGTCGCCGATCGTGCCACCCAGCTCGGTGATGACCACGTCGGATCCAGTCTGCTCCTCGATGCGACGGAACTTGTCCTTAATGGCGTTGGTGACGTGCGGGATCACCTGCACGGTGCCACCCAAAAAGTCGCCGCGGCGCTCGCGGGCGATCAGGCTCTTATAGATAGCGCCGGTCGTAAAGTTGGAATCACGGGTCAGGTTCTCGTCAATAAAGCGCTCGTAGTGGCCCAGGTCCAGGTCGGACTCGTAGCCGTCCTCGGTCACGAAGACCTCACCATGCTGGAACGGGCTCATAGTGCCGGGGTCGACGTTCAGATACGGGTCGGCCTTTTGCATCGTTACCTTGTAGCCGCGTGACTTGAGCAGACGGCCCAGTGAGGCCGCGGTAATACCCTTGCCCAGGGACGAAACCACGCCACCGGTTACGAACACATGCTTGGTCATATTGAGTTACCTGCGCTTCCCGTAGAAGTTGTCCATACACATCTTACGGGTCTTCATTGTAATACTCGAACCGCAAGCCGTTCGCATTTTTTCTCGCGCGCGCTCGCATTTCTCAATCTCGAAACAAAACGCCGCCCGTGTGGCCGGACGGCGTTGATTTGACTGAGACTGAACACTGCTATCGATCGGCGTCAACGTCCCGCAGCATGTCCTGGACGAGCATACCGTCGCGGACGCCCTTGAGGTACCACTCGCCGTGCGCCGTGAGGCAAATGCCATTTGCAAGCTGGCCACCGTCATCGTTGTAGCGCGAAACGACCTCAATGATATCCTCGGATTTCAGGCGCTCGATTGCCGCGCGGGCGCGATACGGCGACACCCCCACGCGCTCGGCAAGCGTTTTGCGCGAGAAGCCATAGAATCCGCCGGCGTCTTTGGACTGCTGCGCGATCTCCATCAGCACCAGTACCTCGACACGTTTCATATCGTTGACACTCGCACGACCCTTGCCCGCCATGGCAGCCTCCTCAAACCGAGCACGGGCATCGCCTGCACCGTGCGCGACCGGCACACCCCACGATGGCCGGCGACATCCATCATGCGGCATCCCCCGCAAAGGATGAAACAGTTAGCGTTATTGGTTATTGTATACCGCACAAATCTCTTATAGGCAGGTAAACGGGCTGTTTTTAGATTTAACGAAGGCCTCGTTGATAAAAGGAGCACAGCGGATGTATACCCGCTGCGCTCCGTTCAGACCAATTATCTCGATTAGCGGTGGAAGAACCCACGGCGCTCGAACTTGGGCTCGCAGCACACATTGATACCCAGCTTGCGCAGCACCGTCTCGTCCGTCGGAGAGATAATCACGCTAAAGAAGGCATCGCAGCCGCGCAGTTGCTCCAGGCCCGAAAGGACGCGGGCGGCCGTCTCGCTCGTAGCCGAGGTGATCGAGAGCGCCATAAGCGTCTCGTCGGTATGCAGGCGCGGGTTTTTGCTGCCCAGGAAATGCGTCTTGAGCTTGCTGATAGGCTCAATCGCCTCGTCGCTGATGACCTCGAGCTCAAGGTCGACGCCCGAAACATGCTTAAGCGCATTCATGATGAGCGAACTTGCGGCGCCCAGGCGCGTGGAGGTCTTGCCGGTCACCACGGAGCCATCGGGCATAACCATGGCGCCCACGGGACCACCCGTCAGCTGCTCCCTGGTAAGGGCGGCCGAGCGCGCCGGCGAGTAGTTCTTATCGATGCCGGCTTTCTTCATAATGAGCTTGAGGCGGTCGACTTGCTCGTCACCCACGCCGGTGCGGCGCACGTTTTCGACCGCGGCAAAGTAGCGGCGGACAATCTCCATCTTGGAGGCATCGCGGCATGCATCATCATCGGTAATGGCAAAGCCGACCATGTTGACGCCCATGTCCGTGGGGCTCTGGTAGGGACTCTCGCCCAGGATTTTCTCCATCAAGGCGTGGACCACCGGGAAGGCCTCGACATCACGGTTGTAGTTGACCGTAGTCTTGTTGTAGGCCTCCAAGTGGAAGGAGTCGATGATGTTGGCATCGTCGAGGTCCGCCGTGGCGGCCTCGTAGGCGATATTGACCGGATGCGTGAGGGGAAGGTTCCAGACCGGGAAGGTCTCGAACTTGGCGTAGCCGGCAGCGGTGCCGTGTTTGTGCTCGTGATAGAGCTGCGACAGGCAGGTGGCGAGCTTACCCGAGCCAGGACCCGGCGCGGTGACCACGACGAGCGGACGGGTGGTCTCGACAAACTCGTTCTTGCCGTAGCCGTCGTCGGACACGATCAGATCGACGTCGTGGGGATAGCCCTCGATGGGATAGTGCAGCTTGGCGGGAATGCCGAGCGCGTTCAGACGATTACGGAAGACGTCAGCGGCGGGCTGGCCAGCGTACTGGGTGATGACCACGGCCGCGACAGCAAAACCATTGCCGCGGAACAGGTCGACCAGGCGCAAAACGTCCTCGTCATAGGTAATGCCCAGGTCGCCACGGGCCTTATTCTTCTCGATGTGGTTTGCGTTGATCGCGATGATGACCTCAACGTCATCGGCAATGCTCTTGAGCATGCGGAACTTGCTGTCCGGTTCAAAACCCGGCAGCACGCGACTCGCGTGATAGTCGTCAAACAGCTTGCCGCCAAACTCCAAATAGAGCTTGCCGCCAAACTGCGAGATGCGCTCCTTAATATGAGCGGCCTGCAGCTCGATATACTTCGCGTTGTCGAAACCTTGGCGCATGTATGGCTCCCGTCCCGTTTCCATTTAATGTCCTAGGCGATTATAGCGGAGCAGACCCTCCCCCACGCACTTCCCCTGCACCAACAAAGGGAATGTCGCAGGTTGAGCATAAGTCAGCGAATGGGAACCAGTGCGGGCAAGCTGTCCCCCTGCACCAAAAATGGCAGTGCCGCAGGATGAGCATAAGTCAGCGAGCGACGTCCAGGACGTACAAGTTGGCATGAAAAAGGCAAGGCATAGACCTTTTGGTCATGCCTTGCCTTTTGAATGACAAATTGTCGCTCTGGGCGGCGCGCAGCGTCGACTGGTTGCGCGGTTCGTAGAACCGCGCAACACAAGAGCGCCCCCTCCCGCGCACGGAACGGGAGGGGGCTAAAGGTAGGAGTCTACCGGTGGGTTGACCCCACCGGACAGACGATGACCAGGTGATCCTTTACAGGATCGTCAAGGTTTCCGTGGGGTACCCGTTGGGTACTTAGAGCAGCACGCAGGCGACGGTCAGGATGACGGCGCAGACGACGGAGAGCGCAACGATGAGCTTAAGGGCAAACTTGAGCCAGGTCGTCCACTCGATCTTGGCCAGGGCGAGACCGCCCATGATGGCGCCGGAGGTCGGGGTGAACAGGTTCACGACACCGATGGCGGCGGAGAAGATCATGACCATGACCTCGGGCGAGAAGCCGAGCTTAACAGCCAGCGGTCCCATGATGGGCATGGAGACGGTGGCCATACCGGAGGTCGAGGGGATCAGGAAGGACAGGCCGAAGTAGACCAAGAAGCTCATGGGAGCGAAGATTACGCCGGACAGGCCAGCCAGGGCATTGGCGGCAGCGTCGAGGACGTAGACGTCGAGGCCGGTGTTAGCCATGAGGACGGAGATACCACGGGCGAGAGCGATGACGAGGACAACGGACATCATGTCGGCAGCGCCGGTAATGAAGGTGTTGACAATCTGCTTCTCGGACAGGCCACCGATGATACCGATCAGGACAGCCATGAGGAAGAACCAGGTGGAAGCCTCGTCGAAGTACCACTGGCCAATGGGCAGGCCGGTGATCAGGGCAGACCAGCCCTGAACGACGGCGTTACCGTCGGCATCGTAGACAGCGCCAGCGTCAAAGAAGTTGGCGACGCCCTCGTTGAGGTCGGCCAGCGGAATGAAGCCGACAATCATGACGACGAAGGTGAAGGCAAAGGCGATCAGAACACCCTTCTGACGACCGGTGAGCTTGACCTCCTTGTGGACCTCGGAAGCAGCCTTGCCGTGAGCCTCTTCGGCGTCCTTGAGCTCCTGCATCGAAAGGATGGTGGAGCCCTTGTCGGCCTTGACCTTCTTGGCATAGTTCATCACGAAGACGATGGACATGGCGGTGGTAACAATCCACAGGACGGCACCGAGGCCGATGATGATGGACTGATTCACGGCAATGTCAACGCCGGTCAGAGCGTCGACGGCAGCGCCGACGGCGAACGGGTTAACCGTGGAGCCGAGGCAGCCGCAGCCAGCGCCGAGCAGGACGGTAGCGGCGCCGACCATCGGGTCGAAGCCGGCAGCCATCATAGTAGCGGCGAGCAGGGCGTAGAAGGGAACGGTCTCCTCGCACATACCATAGGTGGTACCACCGAGGGAGAAGATGAGCATCAGCACGGGAATGAGCATGATCTCGTTGCCCTTAAGCTTCTGCACCAGAACAGCAATGCCGTTGTCCAGGGCGCCGGTCTCGGTCATCATGCCGAGGAAGCCGCCGAGGATCATAACGAAGAGACAGACGGGCAGAGCGTCAGCGAAGCCCAGAATCGGGGCGGTGCAGAAATCGCTCAGACGGGCGGCAGTAACCTCGCCGCCGGACGTGCCGGAGACGATAACAGTAATCACTGCAACAATTGCCAGCAGAGCAAGAAGAATGGTGAACGATGAAGGCATACCGCGCTTTTTCTTAGCGGTCTCAGTCATAGTTCTCATCCCCCCTTCATAAATCATTTACTGATCTCGCCCGAAGCGGCTCTTCCGTGCCGTGCCTGCCGCTTGATGCGAGATTATTACCAGATAAAACCGCTCGGGGTGTGCAGCAATACACCCCGAGCGAGATGCTAGATGCTCTTACTTGAGCGTGGCGTACATGACAGCCTTGATGGTGTGCATGCGGTTCTCGGCCTCGTCGAAGACCTTGGAAGCGGGGCTCTCGAAGACCTCGTCGGTGACCTCCTGCTCGGTGATGCCGAACTGCTCGCACTTCTCGGCGCCAATCGTGGTGTTGGTGTCGTGGAAGCTGGGCAGGCAGTGCAGGAAGATGGCACCCGGGTTGGCCATGGCCATGACCTCGGAAGTGACACGATACGGGGTGAGCTGAGCGATGCGCTCGGCCCAGACCTCGTCGGGCTCGCCCATGGAGACCCACACGTCGGTGTAGATGACGTCGGCACCGGTGACGCCGTCCTTGACGTCGGTGGTCAGCTTGATGGTGCATCCGTTGGCCTCGGCGATGGGCTTGCAGGCCTCGATGACGTCGTCAGCGGGCATGCACTCCTCGGGGCCGCAGGCCACGAAGTTCATGCCGAGCTTGGAGCATACAACCATGAGGGAGCGAGCGACGTTGTTCTTGCAGTCGCCCATGAAGACGAGGGTCTTGCCCTTGATGTCGTAGTTGAAGTTCTCCTGGACGGTCAGGATATCGGCGAGCATCTGGGTGGGATGCCACTCGGTGGTCAGGCCGTTCCACACGGGCACGCCGGACTTAGCGGCGAGCTCCTCGACGTCGTCCTGGGCAAAGCCACGGAACTCGATGCCGTCATACATGCGGCCGAGAACGCGGGCGGTGTCCTCGATGGACTCCTTCTTGCCCATCTGGGACGAACCGGGATCGAGATAGGTGACGCCCATGCCCAGATCCATGCCGCCGACCTCGAAGGCGCAGCGGGTACGAGTGGAGGTCTTCTGGAAGAGCAGAACGATGTTCTTGCCCTCGAGATAGCGGTGCGGAACGCCAGCGCGCTTCATATCCTTGAAGTTCTTGGAGAGCTTGAGCAGGTACTCGATCTCCTCGGTGGTGAGGTCGAGGAGCTTGAGGAAGCTACGGCCGGAGAGGTTAACACCCATGGTTCGAATCCTTTCGAAGAAATGAATTACGTAAGTATTAGTGTTGCCCGTTTGACGGGCGAAACCGGTGCGGTTGTAGGGGGACCGCACCGGAAACGGAAAGACTTAGAGGTCCTCGCGCCAGAAGGGCATGCTCATGCAGCGCGGGCCGCCGCGGCC
>CABSDO010000107.1 GCA_902476475.1 uncultured Collinsella sp.
TCATGTACGCCGAGCTCAACACCAAGAGCGACTACTGCCAGGTGTGCGGCTACGATGGCGAGATCAAGATTGTCGAGGACGATGGCAAGCTGGTGTGGGAGTGCCCCAATTGCGGCAACCGCGACCAGGAGAAGATGAACGTCGCTCGTCGTACGTGCGGCTACATCGGTACCCAATTCTGGAACCAGGGCCGAACCGAGGAGATCCGCGACCGCGTGCTGCATCTCTAATAACCATCCCAGGCTGCCCCGTAGCGAGGCCCCGGACCTTTACTCGCTATTTCGGACAGTCCTGGCTCACGACGGAGGCGCCACTGGCGCCTCCTGTTCGTGCGGAACTCATATCGAGCAAAGATCCGGGGCCTCGCTACGGGGCAGCCAAGTTAATGTAGCTGAGATGCAGCATGCGGTCTGCTCACTCCTCGAAGTTCTTAGCGGACATGAGTTGACTTGCAGCTACGCTTTGCTTGCGATGGTGGTTGAGCTGCAACAAAGTTTTTATTGGACCTCGAACCCTATACTCGATGTTCGCTTTGTTCATTGAGTTACCCTTTGCATGAGGCCGGGACATATCGTCCCGCCCGCAGTTTCGCAGGCCGAAGGCCGAGAATGTTTGAGGACGGGATGATATGTCCCGGCCTCCCGGGAGAGTTACCTATGAACTACGCGAACATTAAGTATTTCGACATTGCTGACGGGGAAGGCGTCCGTACTTCTCTGTTTGTGAGTGGGTGCCGTCGTGGGTGCAAGAACTGCTTTAACTCTGTTGCGTGGGACTTTGCTGCGGGTGAGCCGTTCGATCGCGCCGTCGAGGACAAGATTATCGAGAGCCTCGACCATCCCTTTAACGACGGTCTGACGATTCTGGGTGGCGAGCCCATGGAGCCCGAGAATCAGGCGGGGCTTGTTGACTTTATAGAACGCGTGCGTGCGGCCTATCCTGTGGGGTCGGGCAAGACCATTTGGTGCTTTACCGGCGATGTGCTCGAGGAGCTTATGCCGGGCGGTTGCCACCATACCGAGGTCACGGACCGTATCCTTACCTGCCTCGATATCTTGGTGGACGGTCCGTTCGTTCAGGATCTGTACGATATCTCGTTGCGCTTCAGAGGCTCGAGCAATCAGCGCGTGATCGATATGAACGCTACGCGCGCCCGTGCCGAGCGCGAGGGCGTTGCGCTTTGTAATGCGGTTGAACTTTGGCGTGATGATCCGGTCTATTCGACTCATACTATGTAGCTTGTGGTCGATGCCGGAGGGCGTGGTACCATAGCGCGAACGTGAAATCGGAAAAGTGAGGCCCAGATGGTCGATCAGGAAAAAGTCGAGGCCGCCATTAAGCTGTTGCTTGAGGGCATAGGCGAGGACCCAACTCGTGAGGGCCTGCTGGAGACTCCGGCGCGCGTTGCCCGTATGTATGGTGAGATTGCCGGTGGTATGGACCAGAGCGCCGAGGAGCATCTGTCCAAAACCTTTGCCGTCGCTTCGAACGATTTGGTTATCGAGCGCGACATCACGTTTTACTCGCTGTGTGAACATCATCTGCTGCCGTTTTATGGCAAAGCCGCCATTGGCTATATCCCTAACGGTCGGGTGGCTGGGCTTTCCAAACTCGCCCGCACGGTCGAGGTTTATGCCCGCCGTCTGCAGCTGCAGGAGCAGCTGTGTGCGCAGGTTGCCGACGCTCTCATGGATTATCTCGCTCCCCAGGGAGCGATTGTGCTCATGGAAGCTGAGCATATGTGCATGACCATGCGCGGCGTGCAAAAGCCTGGCACCAAGACCGTGACGCTCGCTCGCCGCGGCGTCTTTGAGACCGACCCGGCGCTCGAGGAGCGGTTCTTTAGGATGCTGGGTCGCTAACATGAGAGTCGTTAACGACTTTGCATCGAATACTGACGAGGGAACGCCGCGTCGCGGTTTTATGGCTTCTGGCCTGACTCCCTTTGGCGCTATGCCTCGCATTGATTACATTTGTGCCAACGGGCTGTTCCGGCGGCACCTGGGCAACATTGCACAGTTGGAATCGGGTCGCATCTTCTGCCGTCACGGTATTGACCATCTGCTCGATGTCGCTCGCATTATGTGGATCAAGAATCTCGAGGAAGAGCTCGAATTTGACCGCGAGGTCATCTACGCTACGGCACTTCTTCACGATATCGGCAAAGATGAACAGTATGAATCGGGTATATCCCATGATGTTGCAAGCGAGCGCGTCGCTGATGCAATACTCGCCGGCATGCCCGATGGCGTGGCGTTTGAGCCGGCCGATGCCGCAGCAATTAAGACGGCCATTCTGGGCCATCGAAAGCTGCGCGTGAACAGCCAACCGCTTGAGCGTCTGCTCTATGCAGCCGACAAAGCGTCGCGCGCCTGCTTTGCATGTCCCGCGCGCAATGCTTGCAACTGGAGCGATGATAAAAAGAACCTGTCGATTCGCGTATAGTTAGTTTGCGCGGTCGGGGTTCTAAACGAAGGAGACGATCGCGATGAGTAACAAGAAACTGCCCGAGAATGCAACCAAGACTGAGGGTGCTGAGCTCGCCCGTCGTGGTAGGGGTGAAATTTCTACTGCGACGGCGGTGCCTCACGTGAGCTATGACGATTTGCGCCATGCCGATCGTATTGTCATTGACGGCCTTGAGGTTTTTGCCAACCATGGCGTGTATCCCGAGGAGAACGCGCTGGGTCAGAAGTTCATCGTTTCTCTGGTGCTCTATGCCGACCTGCGCGCGGCGGGGGAGCACGATAACCTGGACGCCTCGATTGACTATGGCTCGGTGTGCCACGATGTTGATGGCTATCTGCGCGAGCATACGTTTAAACTCATCGAGGCGGCAGCCGAGGGGACAGCCCAGATGCTGCTGCGCCGCTATCCCTCGCTGCTTGGTGTGCGCATAAAGCTCGATAAGCCGTGGGCTCCTGTTGGCCTGCCCCTGGCAAGTTGCGGTGTCGAGATCGAGCGCGTGCGCTAACCGGTTCTAATACGTCTCTATGGGTGGCTGCTTGAGCCGCTGCGACAGAGCTCTATTGTTGGGGCAGTACGTGTCGAGCAGGGCGTGAAACCGCTGATTGTGGCTTGGCTCGAGCAAGTGGACGAGCTCGTGGGCGACAACCATGTCGAGACACTCGATGGGATAGGCGGCGAGCTCACGTGCGATGCGAATGGCTCCGGTCTTGGGCGTGCATGAGCCCCAACGCGTTTTCATGCTGCGCACGGAAACGCGGGCCACGGTGACGCCCATTGCGATTTCGTACGCGTGCACGATGTCGCGTAGCGCTGCGGTGACCTCGGTCGTATAAAGCTGGCTGATGTGGGCTTGGAGCTCGTCGGACGTTAGGCCGTCGAGGATTGCGCGCCGCTTGGCCTGTGGGCCTTCGTCCGTTTCGTCGGTACCCATAAAACTTGCGAAGGTAGCCTGCTTGGATCGCGGTGCGGGTGATGCAAAGTTGTGATCGAGCGCATCCTGTACCGTGACGGGCTTGCCCCAAAGCGCAATGATGGACGAGGGACTGAGTGGCTCTCGCGCTGCCGCCTGACGTTGCTTGCGCTGGGCAAGTCGGCTGACAATCCAGGCGCTGTTGCGCTTCACAAATGCCTCGATGCGCTCGCGGCTGGCGCCGAGCGGTGCGCTGGCGTGGACCTCACCGCTTGATGTGACGCGTAGGTTGAAGTTTTTGACGCGCTTTTTGGTAACGACGACGGAGATGGGCGTCCCATCCGGCCGGGATACAGAAATCGTAAACTGCTGCGTCAAAAGCGGTCCTTCAGATTGGGGACGGGCCGGCATGTCGACCGTTCGGCATGCCGGCCCGCTCAAGGGATGTGAAATTAATAACGCTCAAAGAAGGCAAGCGCGTTGTCGCTGCAGAGCTTCTGCATCACGGTCTTGCCAAAATGCTTGGAAAGCATGTTCTGGAACTCGGGCATCTTGCTGGCATCGGAGAGGAAAGCAGGCACCGTGGCGCCGTCCCAGTCGCCGCCGAGCGCGATGACGTCCTCGCCGCCCAGGTCGAGCCAGTGCTCGATATGTGCCGCTAGCTGGTCGAAGGTGACGTCTGCGGCGGTCTTGTCGGTTACGTCGTTGGATAGGAACTCGCTGCAGTAGTTGAGGCCGACGATGCCACCCATGTCGCGAATGGTGCGGAACTGGTCGTCGGTAAGGTTGCGTTTGACGCCGCAAACCGCACGGGAGTTGGAGTGGCTGGCGACGAAGGGGCGCGTGGCGTGGGCGACAACCTCGTCAAAGCACTCATCGTTGAGGTGGGAGACGTCGAGTACCATGCCGGCGTGCTCCATCTGCGTAAGTGCCTCGATGCCGGCGGCGGTGAGGCCGGCGTGGGTATCGTGCCCGCTCGCGAGCGGTCCCTGCGCGTTCCAGCTGAGTGATGACATGAGTACGCCCAGGCTCTTGAGTACCTCGATCAGCGCGGGGTCCTCGGCAAAGAACGTGGCGTTTTCGATGGTGTGGATGCAGGCGACCTTGCCGTCTTTGAGCGCAGGGCGAATGTCAGCGGCGCTGCGTACGTTGACCATGCGGTCGTGGTTGAGCATTGCCTGGCCGCTCATGTGCGCCATGATCTGCGCCTGGAAGCGCGCGGCGTGGGCGGTGGGAATCTCGTCGGGGACAAACGTGGCGAAGCACTGTGCCCACGGCGTGTTGCCGATCTTTGCGAGCGAGATGGCGCAGGCGTTGCCCTCGATGAGGTCGAAATCTTGCGGATGCGTTTCGTCGCCGGGGAAATAACCGTCGGTGCCGGCGGTAAAGCGCAGGTCGAGATCGAGTGTGGCCCAGCCGATGCGGTCGGCGGTGTCGCAGTGTAGATCAAATACGGGATATGCCATGGTTCCTCCGGTTGCAGCGTTTCTTTGCAAACTGTCATTGAATTGTATGACTAGGGTATAGTTAGCGCCATATGTTCATGGCGGCCCGCGTTGTGCGCCGCCCTTATTACGGAGGTTACCATGTCCAACCAGGGCAAGAAGGTCAAGACCCATTATCGCGGCACGCTCGACGACGGCACGCAGTTCGATAGCTCCTACGATCGCGGCGAGCCGCTGGAGTTCACCTGCGGTGCCGGTCAGATGATCAAGGGCTTCGACGCCGCTGTTGTCGACATGCAGGTGGGCGAGAAGAAGACCGTGCACATTCCTGCTGCCGATGCCTACGGCGAGCACAATCCCGAGATGGTTTTGACCTTCCCAGCCGAGCAGGTTCCCAACATCGAGCAGATCGAGAAGGGCATGAAGCTCTTCCTGTCCACGCCGAGCGGTATGCCCGTCCCCGCCGTCGTCATTGACGTGACGCCCGAGGCCGTGACGCTCGACGCCAACCACGAGTTGGCCGGCAAGGACCTCAACTTTGATATCGAGCTCGTCGAGGTCGAGGGCTAGAGTATGCCTGAACGCTTGGTTTCGACGACATGCTTGGGAAATCTCAACGATCCGTCCTATGAACTCCTGCTTCGCCGGAAGTTGGGCGGCGTCTTTGAAGTTGACGAGCTACTGCTCGATTGGAACCAGGCTGATGTATGCGCGTTTGTGGGCGTGACGGAGCTGGGGCGCACAATCGATGTTCGGCTGGATGCTACCGACGGCGGTCGTCTTGCCGATGGCGACGTGCTCGCCATTGACCGTTCGGGCATGGTGCCCGTGGCGGT
>CABSDO010000108.1 GCA_902476475.1 uncultured Collinsella sp.
GCGCGGCGGCGCGGGCGACATCCTCGGCGGCGACACCGCTCGCGGACAGCGAGGCGGCAGTGCGGTCGGACGTGGCAACGAAGCTCTTGTGCTCCACACCTTCAAGAATCTGCTCGTCGGTCATGGTCTCGTCGGCCATGGAATACCTCTTTCTAGACGCACCCGAGCTAGCGCAGCTGGGCGTAATGGTTGTAAATCGTAATAGCCGTGGGATAAAGATAACGCCCGGACTGGATCACATAGACCAGACCCTGCGCAAAACAGGAGAAGAACAACTCGTCGAGCGAGGACTTCCCCACCATCTTGCGCAGCGCATGGGCATAGTCACCGTGACGGTTGGGCTCGATGGCATCGGCCACAAAGACCACCATATCGAGCGGCGTCATGTCGCAAGCACCCACAGTGTGACGGTCGACAGCCTGAAAGACCGCCGACGACAGCTCGGGAAAGAGCTGCGGAAGCTCATAGGCGGCAACCGGGCCATGCAAAAGCGGCGTCGCGGCAGACGGAGAGCCGGCAATCTTAATGCCGTAATGCAGAGCGCGCGTGACCAGCTCGTCGTCGGAGAGCACCTTGTCCCAGTCATGGATCAGGCCGGCGGCAGCGGCATCAAAGCGGTCAACGCCGTAGACCTCGGCCAGATGAAGTGCGGTCTCGGCAACACCCAGCGAATGCACATAGCGCTTGCGCTTATCCTTCATGCGAACATCGAGCAGCTCTTGAATGCGCTTGAGCAGCGCGCGCTCATCACCCTCAAACTGATCCTCTACCGACAACGTAGACCCCCATCACTCAAAATCTTCTTGGCCCAAATCGGCATATAGCCTGCGTTTGCGAATGTAGCCGAGCACGGACTCGCTCGTAAGATAGCGCACGCTCATGCCGCGGGCAACTCGCTTACGAATGTTCGTCGAGCTGATCGCCAGCGCCGGAATCTGAATATAGCGCACGTCGAACGGCAGTCCCGATTCCTTAATCCGCGCCCGGGCCGTATCGATGTCAAAGCCGGGACGCGTCGCAGCGATAAAGGTTGCCAGTTCGGCAATCTCATCTGCATTGTGCCAGGTCACAATATCGATGATCGCATCGGCACCCGTAATAAAGTAAAGCTTCACCTGTGGCGGGTAAAACTCGCGAAGGGCACGCAGCGTATCGGCTGTGTAGGTGACACCGGCACGATCGATCTCGAACCGGCTCGCCAAAAAAGCCGGGTTCGCGGCGGTGGCGAGGACCGTCATGGCATAACGGTCCTCGGCAGGCGTCACCGGCTTGTCAAGCTTAAAGGCAGGAGAACCCGCCGGCATAAAGAGCACAGCGTCCAAGTCGAGCGACTCGCGCGCCTGCTCGGCGGTCACAAGGTGCCCGTAATGGATGGGATCAAAGGTGCCACCCATAATGCCGAGCCTAAACTCCTGCCCGTCCTCTAGAGGAAGCTCGGGCAGACCGATTCCACCGCGCAGCGACATGGCTTACTCGCCCTCCGGTGTCTCGGTATCGCCCGCGGCATCCGCTGCATCCGTCGCATCGACAACCTCGACGCCCTCATCCGCAGCATCGGCCACGTCAATGGCTTCAACGGCAACGTCCTCGCCAGCATCCTCGAGCTCCTCGTACTCCGAGAAGTCCTCGGCGCCCTCAAAGTCAAAGGCGCGCTGGCAAATGCGGACCTCGTCGCCCGCACGGCAACCGGCCTTCTCGAGCGCATCGTCAACACCCATACGCGCAAACTTATGCTGCAGGTAAATGACGGCTTCCTCATTTTCCCAGTCGGTCTGAATGACCATGCGCTCGATGGCACGACCGACCACGCGGAAGGCACCGGGCTCTTCCTGGACAATGCGGAAACGCTTCTCGCGCTGCAGGCGGCGGCGCTCCCACTCATCGTCGCGCAGATCGACCGGCTCATCAGAGACCGCCAGCTCGGCGCGCAGCTTAGCCACCTGCTCACCCACGGCAAGCATCAGTGTGTTGAGGCCGGCGCCCGTCACAGCAGACACGGCAAAGAACATATGTCCATCGTCGAGCGCTGCGCGCTTGAGGTCGGCAATCTTGTCGGCCGTGCCCGGCGCGTCGCACTTGTTGGCAACGACGATCTGCGGACGCTCCGAAAGCTCGGCACCATACTGCTCGAGCTCGCGGTTGATGATGCGATAGTCCTCAACCGGATCGCGATCCTCAAAACCACCCGTCATGTCGACGACATGCATGATTAGGGCCGTACGCTCAATGTGGCGCAGGAACTGGTGACCCAGGCCCTTGCCCTCGCTCGCGCCCTCGATGAGACCGGGGACGTCGGCAACGACGTAAGAATATTCGCCGGCACGCACCATGCCGAGGTTCGGCACGAGCGTGGTAAACGGGTAGTCGGCAATCTTGGGACGGGCGGCGCTCATGCGCGCGATGAGCGAGGACTTACCAACCGAGGGGAAGCCCACGAGCGCGGCATCGGCCATGAGCTTCATCTCGAGCTCAATCCAATGCTCTTCGGCCGGCTCGCCCAGCTGGGCGAAGGCGGGCGCGCGGCGTACCGACGTCACAAAGTGCGTATTGCCCAGACCGCCGGCACCACCGGGCGCCACGACGACGCGCTCGCCGTCGTGTACCAGGTCGGCAATCTCGAACATCGGGGTCTGTGTCTCGGGGTCGAGCTCGCGCACTACGGTGCCCATGGGAACCTTAAGGATCAGGTCCTCGCCGCTCTTGCCGTTACGGCGGGCGCCCTGACCGTGCGTGCCGCGCTCGGCACGGAAATGATGCTTAAAGCGGTAATCGATCAGCGAGGACAGCTGAGCATCGGCCTGGATGACGACATTGCCGCCACGACCGCCGTCGCCGCCATCGGGGCCGCCCTTGGGGACAAATGCCTCGCGCCTAAACGACATGCATCCGGCTCCGCCGTCGCCGCCGCACACGTTAATGCGGCTGATATCGGTGAACTGTGACAACAGAATCGCCTCCTACAAAAAAAGAGGAGACCCTTGAATCCTAAAACTCAAGTGCCTCCCACATATGTGCTCTATGAAGGGTGAATTACGCGTTCGCGAGCGGGCGTACGCTGACCCTGTGCTTGATACCCTTGTGGAACTCAACGGTACCGTCGACCAGCGCGAACAGCGTGTCGTCCTTGCCACGGCCAACGTTCTCACCCGGGTGGATGTGCGTGCCGTGCTGACGGACGAGAATCGTGCCCGTGGTTACCGTCTGGCCGGCATAGCGCTTCGTGCCAAGGCGCTGACCGCGGGAGTCACGGCCATTACGGGAGGAACCGAGTCCTTTTTTGTGTGCCATTGTGTATACCTACTCTTTCGTTACGAGTGTAATCTACTCGGCGACGGGAGCCTCGGCAACAGCCTCGGCCTCTGCCTTGACAGCCTTCTTGGCGCGGGACGTAGCCTGGACCTTCACGATCTTCAGCTTGGTCAGCTGCTGACGGTGACCCTTCAGACGACGATAGCGCTTACGCTTGTGGAACTTGAAGACCAGCTGCTTCTCGCCCTTGAACTGCTCAACGATCTGAGCGGTAACCTTGGCCTTGGCCAGCTTGTCGGGATCGGTGACGATCTTTTTACCATCGTTGAGGAAGATAACCGGCAGGGTGATCTTGTCGCCCTCATTGCCCTCGATCTTCTCGACGGTGATGACATCGTCGGTGGCGACCTTGTACTGCTTGCCGCCCGTGTTAACGATTGCGTACATGTTTACTTGCCCTTCATGCATCAGTTAGTGCAACAGCCGAATATAGTAGCAGGCGAAAATACCCCCGTCAACGAGTATGTGGAGCAAATCCACAAGTTCGCACAGGTATGGGGCTGACGAGTCGGCCCTCGTCGTCCTCGCATGCTTGATTCTGACGCTCGACATCGTAGGAGCAGATGGTCACGAGGTCTTGCATACCGGTGGAAACAATAGGTGCATCCACGCCCGGGGTCAAGCCCTGCAACAAAACATCAGCAGCGGAAAGCAAAATTTCCGGACGCATGGAGCCCTCGTTGTCGGCATGGGTGTCGAGCATGAGCACTAAATGGTCTGGGCGCTCCCCCGCCGTGAGCTCATAGCCCACGAGCGTGTGATCCAAATCCAAGCGCTTGCTCTTTTTGCCGCGCGCGTAGTCGATGCCGTGGCCCGCGCGCAGCGTGTCGATCGCACGACGCACCTCGTCGGCGCTTACGGGCGCCTCGGGATCCAAGTGCAGGTCGATGCGATACGACAGGCGCGTGAGCTGCGCCGTCAACGCCGGCGTGCGCACGTCGATGTACGCCGCCTCGATGGGCGCCAGATCGGCCGGAGACGCCGCAGCCAGGCGCCCAAACGCCTCGTCGAGCGCCACGAACTCGGTCATAAACAGGTCATACCACTCGCAGGTCGACGACGTACCCACCGGCAGCGCCGAAGAGAAGCCCACGCGCATGTGCGGAGAGAAGCCCTGCGTGACGGCATAGGGAAGTCCCGCACGGCGCACGATGCGCTCAATGGTATGGATTACTTCGAGATGGCCCAGGTACTTAAGGCGATCGCGCTTGCCATAACGAACACGAAGCCTAAAGAGCGAGGGGTTGTCGGTCAGGCGCTCACTCATGCGCGATCACCCATCAATACATTCTTGGCGTGGAGCGTGGGGCAGATCCCGCAGCCGGTGCACGACGTGCGGGTACAGTCGGGAGTCGTGACGCCCTCGAGCGAGCGACGGTACTCGCGCTCGAGGAAGCCGCGCGTGCAGCCGGGGCTCACGTGCTCCCATGGCAGGCGCCAGTCCAACTCGTAGGGCAGGTGCACGAGCTCATTGAGGTCGATGCCGTTTTTGGCAGCAGCTTCCTTCCAGTTATCGAGCGAGAAATGCTCTACCCAGGCGTCAAAGCGAGAGCCCGAGCGCCAAGCATCGATGATGACGGGCGTCATGTCACGACCGGCGCGGGAAAGCGCGGCCTCGATGAGCGAGGTCTCGGCATCGTGGTAATGCACGCGGACGGCACGGTTGCGAACGCTCGTGATGAGCAGCTTCTGGCGACGCTTGACGTCGTCGTAGTCGAGCTGCGGGCACCACTGGAACGGCGTGGCAGCCTTGGGGATAAAGACCGAAACCGAGATGGACACCGAGATCGAGCCGCGACGAGCCTTGGGCACCACGGAACGACCGAGCTCCAGCACGTGATCGGCCAGATTGGCGATGGCCACGATGTCCTCGTCGCGCTCGCCGGGAAGGCCCATCATAAAGTAGAGCTTCATGCGGTTCCAGCCGGCCTCGAAGGCCGCCTTGGCCGCACGGTCCAGGTCCTCTTCGGTCACGTTCTTGTTAATGATGTCGCGCATGCGCTGGCTGCCGGCCTCGGGCGCGAACGTCAGTCCGCCCTTCTTTTCGCCGGCGACCGACTCGGCCATATCCACGCCAAACGAATCCAGGCGCTGCGAGGGGATGGACACGCGAATGCCCGTATCTTCCAGACGGCGGTTCAGGCGACCGAGTACATCGCGGATGCAGGAGTGATCGGTGGTCGAAAGCGAGGTCAGCGACACCTCGTCATAGCCGGTCTTTTCCAGACCCTGAATCACCGACGAGACGATCTGGTCGGCCGAGCGCTCGCGCACCGGGCGATACGTCATCTTATCCAGGAACTGCGGGTTCAGGGCCGC
>CABSDO010000109.1 GCA_902476475.1 uncultured Collinsella sp.
TGCTGTATCGCCCGGCTGAATCCCCAGCACCAGCTGCGAGCTCTTGCTTAAATACACGTCCCCGTCACGCAGGGCGAGCGGTTCTTTGGACTCATCCTCCAGGCGCACGTAATCGCCCAAGTCACCCGTGCGGTCGTCGGGAATCACGATCAGCTGCACGGTCTCGCTCTTGCCGCCAAATGTAAAGGTGACGTTGTCGGTCATAATCGGCAGGGTCGAGGTCACGGTCACGTCGGAATCCTTGGCCGCGCTGCGCTCATCCAATGCCGCGCACGTCTGCGAAAAATCGTCGGGATTGGCGACCGCCAGCAAGTCATAGCGCGTGATATGCCCGTACTGCTTGGGCGACAGCGCGACCGACGTATCACGAATGCCCATGCCGCAAATCACAAGCGCCGTGCAGCCCGCGATGCCAAAGATGGTCATAAAGGCACGCTTTTTGTAGCGGAACAGGTTACGCGCTGCCACCTTGTTCAAAAAGCCCATGCGGTGCCAGATAAAGCCGATACGCTCAAGCAAGATACGCGAGCCGGCGCGCGGGGCCTTGGGACGCATGAGCGAGGCTGGGGTCTCGGCCATCTCGTGACGACAGGCGATAATCGTGGCGCCCACCACGCCCACGGCAAACAGCGCCACCGAGACGATTGAGGACACGATGTCGTACGAAAGCAGCATCTGAGGCAGCGAGTACATGTCGTCGAACACCGTAAACAAGAACAGCGGCAGGCACACAAAGCCGATGATGTTGCCGAGCACGCCGCCGATCAGACAAGCCCACAGCGCATAGTCCACGTATTTGGACAGGATGCGCCCGCGCGAATAACCGAGCGCCTTATACAGGCCAATGAGCGTGCGCTCTTCCTCGACCATACGCGTGGCGGTGGTAAGGCTGATGAGCACGGCGACGATAAAGAAGATGAACGGGAATACGGTGGCGATGGCCTCGATTGAGGAACTATCGCTCTCAACGCTCGAGTAGCTTGCGATGTTACCGCGGTCCTGGATGTACCAGGTGCATTCGCCCAGGTCGGAAAGCTCGGCGCGGGCATCGGCAAAATGCTGGTCGGCGGCGGCGCGGCGCTGGTCCAACTCGGCCTGAGCCTGGACGCGCTCCTCACTGCCCTCGGCCATGCGGTTGATGTTATCCTGCTCGATCCCAAAGAGCATGGCGGCCTGGCGCTCGGCCGCATCCAAGCTTGCCGGCGTGTCGACCGTCAGCTCCTGAGCGCGCGCCTTCTCACGCTCCTCGCGGATCTTCTCGATATTGCCCTTGACCTCATTGATCTTTGCCGTGTAGGCATTCGAATAGGAGTTGAGGCTCTTGGCTCCCTCGACGATCACGTGGACCGCGGAGTAGGAAGAAGATGTCGCGGCATCCTCGCTCACATAGAACTTGTAGTCCGCGGCCGAGGCGGCACGGAAGGCGTTGACCGTCGAGTCGGAGCTCACATCAGTGGGATCGAGGACCTCGGCCGTGATGGTGTAGTCCCCATCGGCAAACTGATCCTTGGCGCTTTGGTTCGATGAGCTCGCATCGTTGGCGGCAAAGCTCACCGTATCGCCGAGCTTTTTGCCCGAAGCCTTCAGGAACTTCGAAGTCACCGCGACCTCATCGGCACTCTCGGGCAAATCGCCGTTCACCAGCACCGGCTGATCGATGTTCTCCTTGGAGAGACTTTGCACGACCACGCGCTCGCGCGTTGTGCCCACGGCGGTGTAGGCGGTCTCGGTGTAGATACCCTCGGCCGTCTCGACGCCGTCGACCTCTTGAATGGCCGCGAGATCGTCGCGCGTAAGGCCATAGGTCGACTGCACGTTAATGTCATAGACATTCTGCTGGTCAAAATAGGCGTCGACCGAATCGCACAGATCCTCACAACCCGCCTTGAGGCCGCACATCACGCTCACGCCGAGCGCGGTGATGACCACGATAGATAAGAAGCGCTTAAGACTGCCGCGGATTGTGCGGTGGATGCCGCGGCGAAAAACCGTCGGCACCATATCGTTTGAACTTTGGGCGGTGCGATAGGTCGTAAAATCCTGCTCGTGCTCCATGTTCCGCGCGTCGCGGCGTTGGCTGTTTTGGCGGTCCTGGTCCATGGGCGCTACCACTCGATCGTCTCGATCGGCACGGGATTTTGCTGGACCGTCTCGCTCTCCACGCGACCACTCTTAAAGCGGATCAGGCGATCGGCCATGGGCGCGAGCGCGGAGTTGTGCGTGATGATAATGACCGTAATGCCCTGCTTGCGGCAGGTATCCTGCAGCAGCTGCAAGATCTGCTTGCCGGTTTTATAGTCGAGCGCGCCCGTGGGCTCGTCGCACAGGAGCAGCTTGGGGTTCTTTGCCAGTGCGCGGGCGATGGACACGCGCTGCTGCTCGCCGCCCGAAAGCTGTGCCGGAAAGTTGCCCAGGCGCTCGCCCAGGCCAACCTGGCGAAGCGTCTGTTCGGCATCGAGCGAATCGGGGCAGATTTGCGCCGCGAGCTCGACGTTTTCGAGCGCCGTCAGGTTGGGGACCAGATTGTAGAACTGGAAAACAAAGCCGACGTCGGCGCGGCGGTATTCCACGAGCTGCGCCTCGTTGGCGGAGCTCACGTCACGCCCGTCCACCGTCACGATGCCGGAAGTTGCCGTGTCCATGCCGCCCAGGATGTTGAGCGCCGTAGTCTTGCCGGCACCCGAGGCACCCAGGATAATGGCGAGCTCACCGCGCTCAACGGTAAAGCTCGCACCGTCGAGCGCGTGAATGCGGGCATCGCCCTCGCCGTATGCCTTGATGACGTCTTTGAATTCGATATAAGCCATCGATTAATTCCCATCTGGTCGGATAACTCTTTAGTATTACCCATTTCACGCCGACCAAAAAGGGACAGGTTCATTTTGGCAGGTTTTATATGGGGAAACGACAGCCATAGATGAGGCGCCGGGGAGGCAGAGAAATCATCAACGGGGCAGGCCGACCGCCAAACACAACGCACGCATCTCTATCTATCAGCCAAATCATTCGAACAGCTGTTCGTTTTTATGATATGATTCCACTATCTAAGCAGGCCAATTCGCAGAAAGGCGGCCAACATGGCATTCGACTTTAAGAAGGAATGCAAGGAGCTCTACAAACCTGCAAGCAAGCCGAGTATCGTAACTGTCCCGCCTATGAGCTACGTTGCCGTTCGCGGAAAGGGCGACCCAAATACCGAAGGTGGCGAGTATCAAAACGCCCTGCCGTTGCTTTACGGCATCGCCTATACCGTCAAGATGTCGAAGAAAGGCTCAAGGAGTATCGAGGGCTATTTCGACTTTGTGGTACCGCCGCTCGAGGGTTTCTGGTGGCAAGACTCCCCGAGCGGCGACATCGATTATGTACGCAAGGACGATTTCAACTTTATCTCGTGCATTCGCCTGCCCGATTTCGTCACCCGAGATGACTTTGACTGGGCAGTCGCGGAAGCCACGACCAAAAAGAAACTTGACTTTTCTGCCGTCGAGCTGCTTAAAGTTGACGAGGGCCTCTGCGTTCAATGCATGCACACCGGGCCCTACGACAACGAACCAGCGACCGTAGGCGCTATGAATGAATACACGACCGAGCAGGGCTATGTCCCCGACTTCTCAGACACCCGTTTCCATCACGAAATCTATCTCTCCGATCCACGCAAATGTGCACCGGAGAAACTTAAGACTGTGGTTCGTCATCCTATCAAGCGCGCTGAATAGCGTGGAGCGTCATCTCACGCGCTAGGTTTTAAGCCAGCCAACCAGCCGCCTCCTAGGCCGTCCGGTAATTATCCTGACGCGGCCCGTCGCATCTTATAAGTTTGTTTTGCTAAAGCTGGAAAGCCTCTCAACGATGCGCAACTCCAGCCCTTTTTCTATCAAGAGGCTTAAATGAAATACCGGAAGTCGCGGATATCCATCAACGAACAGATAGCACTATTGACAGAAAACAAGGGTCTTAAGTGCTCTAATCAAAGCGAACTCGAGCGAGCTTTGGTCGAAGTCGGCCACTACAAACTGTCGGCCTACTGGTTTCCCTGCAAACCAAATGCAAGTCCGGGATTACCATCTTTCGCGAAGGCACAACATTCGAAACCATCATCTACACGTATGAATTTGACCGAGCCCTCCGGCAGTTAATGTTTGATGCGGTCGGCAGAATTGAGATCTACCTCAGAAGCAGAATTGCCTATCTTGCCTCTGAGGAACGCGGGCCTTTCTGTTACCCAGATGTCGCCATAACGAGGCTCAACTCGGCATGCCCATCGCGCTTTGCGCCGCGCTGGGATACGCCGCCGTCTTTGGCAGCGCCACCAATACGCTGCTCGCGCCGATCCTTATTGGCTCGAAGTCTTCGGCTTTGGTGACTTGCCGAAGTTCTTTATTGTCTGCGTCGTGGCTTACCTGTTCAACATGGATAAGTCGATCTACGCCCTGCAGAAGCGGGCGTAGATGGATGTCCAAGCAGGTGGTCTCAACCGGAAACGGCGTCTTGGCTATGCAAAGTGCTCGAACGTTATTCCTCGTACGCGCCCTCAAGCCGGAGCAGCCACTCCTTACGGTCGAGGCCGCCGGCATATCCGTTAAGCGAGCCGTCGGCCGCGACCACGCGATGGCACGGCACGATAATCGAAATGGGATTACGCGCGACCGCGGCCCCCACGGCACGGGGAGACACAACGGGTGCTTCGTTTCCCGGTACACGATGTCGAGCCGCAACACGCTGGGCGATCTCACCATACGTAGCGACCTCGCCACGCGGGATAGAAAGCAGCTCAAACCAAACCTCACGCTGAAACGCCGTGCCAATCATATGCAACGGCGGCGTAAACCGAGGCTCCTGCCCCGCAAAATAAGCATTCAGCCAAGCCCAAGAACGCTCAAGCACCGAAGATGCCGCGCCATTTGCCGGACTCACCGAAGACATCCCACCGGTACCAGAAACCGCATCGGCACCTACGACATACTCCGCATCCTCTTTGAGCAGCGTAGAGCCAAAGTGCTCCTGACCCTCAAACCAAAGCCCCGTCAAACCGCGGACATCAGCGGCAAGCAAGATTTCGCCCAAAGGCGAAGCAAACGTCGTCGTGACCACCAGCGGCTCCTTTCAAAACTCCGCACCATAATACCGCGAATTGTGCAGACAACCTCGCAGATACGTCCGGACAGACTCGATTGTCCAAGAGAGGGCGTTTTCCCTCTCAATATCGGCCGATACCGAGTCGCAACGCCCAAAACGATGTCCGGCAAAAACGAAGGTGAATGGTTTTCCGAGAAGTGAACGAGTAAAACTAGGGCCCCGAAGCATCCGCATTTTTTGACTGCAAAACAGCAGGATTCATGCGATAAAACCGCAGGAAATGGCGGCCAAAATATGCCGATGCTTCAAGGGCCCAAAATAGGTCGTTCACTTCGCGGAAAACCATTCACCTTCGATTCGCACCAACCCCAAAGTCACCTAAAGCAGCAAGCGCGAAGCGCCGCAGCTGCCGCACGACCCCAAAGTCACCCCAGGCAGCAGGCGCAGCGCGCCGCAGCTGCCGGCCGCGC
>CABSDO010000110.1 GCA_902476475.1 uncultured Collinsella sp.
CCCGCCGATGCCGAGCCCGCCGACGTCCGTCCTGGTCGCAGCCATCGTACTGCTGCTAAGCGCACGTCCAAGGCCAAGGCTGCCAAGAAGGGTGCGTCCGAGGATTCCGCCGAGACGACCGCCGATGCATCGACTGATGCCGCCGAGCCCCAAGACGTCGAACAGTCTGCGTCCGAGAAGCCCAAGCGCGGTCGTAAGAAGTCCGCTAAGGCCAAGGCGTCCGAGCAGCAGGCTGATGCCGAAGCGCAGATTGATTCCGGCGCCGAGGCCAATGACGCCGCTGCGGCCAATGCCGGCGCCGCCGCAACCGATGGTGCCGCCCCCTCTGAGGGCGAAGACGGCACTCGTTCCAACCGTCGCCAGCACAAGCGCAACGAGGAGCGCAACGATCGCAAGGACGAGCGCAACAACGACCGTCGCAACCGTCAGCGCGATCGCAAACAGCGCAACAAGGAGCGCAACGCCGCCCCCACCGAGCCCACGCTTTCGCGTGAGGAGCTCGCTGCCATGAAGGTCGCCGAACTGCGCGAGAAGGCCAAGGAGTTCGAGATCGAGACGACCGGCAAGAAGAAAGCCGAGCTCGTCGAGGAGATCTACGTCACCGCCGCGAAGGCCGAGGGCTTCCGCGACATCAAGGGTATTCTGCAGATTCGCCCGGACAGCTCCGGCATCATCCACGCCCATGGCTACATGAAGTCCAACGACGACGCCTTCGTACCCGCCTACCTCATCCGCTCCGCGCGCCTGCGCACGGGCGACGTCATCGAGGGCTCGCTGCGTCCTTCGCGCGGCGGCGACAAGCGCGCCGGCCTCGCCAAAATCACGACCGTCAACGGTCTGGATCCCGAGCAGATTCGCAACCGCCCCAAGTTCGGCGACCTCACCCCGGTCTATCCCAACGAGCCGCTGCGCATGGAGCACGGCAAGGACTCCATTACCGGTCGCGCCATCGACATCGTGTCGCCGATTGGCAAGGGTCAGCGTGGCCTGATCGTGTCCCCGCCCAAGGCCGGCAAGACCACGATCCTCAAGAAGATCTGCCAGTCTATCTCGATTAACAACCCCGAGGTGCACCTCATCTGTCTGCTCGTCGACGAGCGCCCCGAAGAGGTCACCGATATGCAGCGTTCCATCAAGGGCGAGGTTGTGGCGTCGACCTTCGATATGCCCGCCGACAACCACACTCGCGTGGCAGAGCTCGTCATCGAGCGCGCCAAGCGCATCGTGGAACTGGGCGGCGATGTTGTGGTGGTGCTCGACTCCATTACGCGTCTTGCCCGCGCCTACAACTTGGCGGCGCCCGCCTCGGGCCGCATCCTTTCGGGCGGCGTCGATTCGGCGGCCCTGTATCCGCCCAAGCGCTTCCTGGGCGCAGCCCGTAATATCGAGAACGGTGGCTCGCTCACCATCCTGGCCTCTGCCCTCATCGACACCGGTTCCAAGATGGACGAGGTCATCTTTGAGGAGTTCAAGGGCACCGGCAACATGGAGCTTAAGCTCGACCGCGACCTGGCCGACCGCCGCATCTTCCCGGCTATCGACCCCGTTGCCTCCGGTACGCGTAACGAGGACCTGTTGGTTGACGAGCAGATGCGTCCGTTTGTCTTTGGCCTGCGTCGCATTCTTGCCGGCATGAACAACACCGAGCGCGCGGCCGCATCGTTTATCAAGGGTCTTAAGGGCACCAACACCAACCAGGAGTTCCTGGTGCGTTCGGCCAAAAAGCACAGCGACTACGAGCAGACGTTCTAGGTTGTCATCCACACGCAGCGATAGTCATCAATGCGATACAGGGTCGGGGCTTTGAGCCTCGGCCCTTTTCTATATCGCCGCTCCGCGCTTTTTTGACCATAAGACTGGCAAGCAGCAGGTTTCCCGTTTCAATCCGACATCGTCGCTTGCAATCGACGGGGCGGTTTCGCATAATAGCTTTTAAGCTTCGCGACGGAAAACGCAGATGAAACGAACCATATACCGTTGCTTTGGGGCATAGCCCCGCTTCATCTTCTCTCGCGCAGCCAACTGAATGATGCGATTTGGGTGCTGGAAGATGGGGAGAGCTCATGGCTTCTTCTGATGCAACACAACGAGCAGTCCTTGCTGGACTTTCGTGCGGGATCGGCCTTGCCGCTCCCGTGGTTATGTATGCCGCGACGCTACCGTTTTCGTCTGTGAACGAGACGGTCGTGGCGGGTGCGGTTCCCTTCGCCGTGGGCGCAGTGGCGGGCGTGGGTATCTATGCCGCCTCGCTGGGTATCTCCGAGTATCGTGCGCAGCGTGAAGAGCGTCTGTTCCAGCCCAATGCCATGGGCGGTGCCGCCAATCTCAATCAGCATCAAAGCGAGTTCAAGACCGCCTCGATTCCAGCTCAGCAGCAGGATGCGACTCCTTATGCTGCTGTTTCTGCTTCTCAGGCTCAGTCGGAGCAGTCTACCTCGGCATTCCTTTCCGGCCTGACTGGTGCGTTCCAGCGCCGTCATGCCGATGATGGTGTCCCTACCATCGCTCGAGCCGCAGATGCTATGGACGAGGACGAGGCTTGGTCCATGATCGACAGTATGCTCGACGACGATTCGCCGGTGAGCTGCGACCCTGCACACTCGCGCGACGTCTATCAAGTCGCCATCGACGAGCTCACCAACGGCGGGCAGACCGGCTCCTTCAATCGCGACGACATCGCCGCCGCGGCACGCGCCGTGTCGGGCTCCCAGGCCGCCCCTGCGGGCAGCACGGCGGCTTTCGTGGCACTCGTCGCCAACGCGGCAGCCAATAACGCTTACAGCGCTACCTCGGCGGACGCGAACGCTTCTGCCGACAATTCGTACGTTGATGAAGCCATGACCGCGGACGAGGAGGCCGTTGCCGCCCGCCGTGCCGCCGAAAGCTCGCTTTGGGGCGCTCCTGCCCAGCAGCAGGCGGCTGAGGCTGCGCCGTACAACGCAAACCTCGCCAGCATGCCTATCATCTCCGGTGCTGCGGACATCGATCTCGATGACCTCGATGAGCCTGCAGCCATCACCGCATCGATTGATGCCCAAGATCGCATCGACACCGGCGACCTTCCGGACGCCTCGCTCGAGGTTGATGTCCCCATGGCCGATTACTCGGGCCACGAGGACATGTGGGCCGCCGCCACCGCGATTCTGGATGAGATTGACGAGCCCGCTCCTGTTGCAGCCCCCGCTCCCGTCGCTGCCCCTCAGCCTGCTGCCCCCGCCTATGTCGGCCGTCACAGCGCTGTGTTCCCCGAGGATACCGCCCGTATCTCACGCGAGAGCATCGAGCGGGCCGAGGCTATTGCCGCCGGCATTATGGAAAATCGTCGTCACGAGCGCGTCAATCAGATCCTCGAGGAAGAGATCGAGCGCCTGCAGTCCTCTACCGCCAAGCGTACGGGCCGTGCCTATCTGAGCGTTATCGAGGGCGGTACCGCCAGCTTCGCGCCGCTCCGCGCGGAGGCATAACTTCTGCATGGTTAAGATCAATCGAAAATGGGCGGCCGTGACCTGCCTGATGGCGCTCTTGATCTGGGGCAATTCGCTGGTTCCCGGCTCGGGGTCGGGCTCGCTGAGCCTAACGGTCATGGAAACTATCCGCGGTTTCCTGCACGGCGTGGGACTTCCATATGAATGGGTGACCAACTTTGTTGTTCGCAAGTGCGCGCATTTTACCGAGTATATGGTGCTCGGCATCCTGGCAACGCACGCCTTTGATTTTGAGGGCCGGCGCACCTTTGACGTGCTGCTGCCCACGGCGGTGTTCCTGCTGCTGATTCCCTCGATCGACGAGACGATTCAGCTCTTTGTGCCGGGACGCGCCGGCATGATTACCGATGTGATGATCGACTGCTGTGGAGCGGCAACGGGCGTTGTGCTCCGATATCTCTTACGGTCGCTGATGTGCGCCAAAAAGGCCGCCTAGGACGTATTGTTTGGTCCTAGGCGGCCTTTTTTATTTGAGGGCTTATATGAGGCGTGGTGGCGTCGTTCCGTAGGTCGGATTTGCCGGGCGCGCCACGCCCTGTGGGTGCGTCTGCTACTGAAGCGCCTGTGCGCCCAGGGCCAGGCAACCCATGATGCCCTGCTTGCCCTCGAGGCTGTTGTTGACGATGTAGTTATCGATGTCGTTGACCTCGGGCGTGACGATATAGCCGTTGAGCATTTCGGCGCACTTCTTGCGCGCGAGCGGCACGATGGGGGTGTGGTCGGCCACGCCGCCGCCGATGATGATCTTTTGCGGCGCGTAGCACAGCGTGTAGGTCATGAGCGCCTGTGCCAGATAGCCGGCGAGCAGGTCCATGGCCTCCGGGTCATCGGCCATGTCTCCGGCGCTCTTGCCATCCCAGCGCTTTTTAACGCCGGGGCCGGCGATGAGGCCCTCTAGGCAGTTGTCGTGGAAGGGGCAGGCGCTGTGCTCGCCAATGGTGTCGCGCGGGTCGCGCGTGACCAGGATGTGGCCGGCCTCGGGATGCATCATGCCGTGCACGAGCTTACCGCCCGAGAGCACGCCGGCGCCTACGCCGGTGCCGATGGTCAGATACACAACGTCAGTGAGGCCCTGGGCGCAACCAAAGGTGACCTCGCCCAGGCAGGCGACGTTGACGTCGGTGTCGTAGCCGCAGGGGATATTGAGCTCGTTTTGGATAGTGCCCAGCAGGTCAAAGTAGCGCCATGCCGTTTTGGGCGTCTCCAGGATCTTGCCGTATTGGGGCGAGGCAGGGTTGACTGCGGTGGGGCCAAAGGCGCCGATGCCCAGCGCGGCGATGCCCTTGTCGGCAAACCACGCGTTGACGGCCTCAACGGTCTCCTGCGGGGTCGTGGTCGCGATCTGCTCGCGCTCTAGGACCGTACCGTCCGCATAGCCCGTGGCGCAGACCATCTTGGTGCCACCGGCCTCGAGCGCTCCGATAAGCTGCTGCTCTGCCATAGTATTCCTCTCTCTGGGACGAGTTGCTCCGTGACTAAAGTATAGAGCTCTAAACCATTTAAGAAAGCGCTATAGAAAGAAGCCTCGCAACGCGGCGGGCGGTGCGAGGCTTCTTTGGTTGCTTTAGTTGCCGGGCCGTCCTTACCCGCGCGGCTTGATTTTATCACGTAGCGACTTGAGGTTCTCCAGCGCCGCGTTAAGCGTCTCGTCTCGCTTGGCAAAGTGGAAACGAATCAGATGGTTGACGGGCTCGCGGAAGAAGCTCGAGCCGGGCACGGCGCCCACACCCACTTTAGACGCGAGGTCTTCACAGAACTCGAGGTCGCTGTCATAGCCAAACTCTGAGATGTCCATCATGACGTAGTAGGCGCCCTGCGGCACGTTATGCTCAAGACCGATGCTGTCGAGTCCCTGACAGAACAGGTCGCGTTTGGCGGTATAGAGGTCGAGGACCTCATCGTAATAGCTGTCGTCGAAATTGAGGGCGGTGACGACGGCTTCCTGCAGGGGGGCGGCGGCGCCCACGGTGAGGAAGTCGTGGACTTTTTTGATGCGCTCGGTGATTTCGGCAGGGGCGATAGTGTGGCC
>CABSDO010000111.1 GCA_902476475.1 uncultured Collinsella sp.
GGCGTCCTTGATAGCCATGGAACCGGCGATCTTGAAGGCGGCCTCGGAGGAGTCGACCTCGTGGTAAGAACCGTCGAACAGGGTGACCTTAACGTCGAGGACCGGGAAGCCGGCGATAACACCGGTGTTCAGGGCCTCCTGGATGCCCTTGTCGATGGACGGGATGTACTCCTTGGGCACGACGCCGCCGACGATTGCGTTGACGAACTCGTAGCCGAAGCCCTCCTCCATCTTCTCGAGCTTGATGACGGCGTGGCCGTACTGACCGCGACCACCGGACTGACGGACGAACTTGCCCTCAGCCTTCTCGACGTCGTGACCAGCGGTCTCGCGGTAGGCAACCTGGGGCTTACCAACGTTAGCGTCAACCTTGAACTCGCGGAGCAGACGGTCGACGATGATCTCGAGGTGCAGCTCGCCCATGCCGGCGATGATGGTCTGGCCGGTCTCGTGGTTGGTGGACACCTGGAAGGTCGGGTCCTCCTCGGCGAGCTTGGTCAGAGCCAGGGACATCTTGTCCTGCTCGGCCTTGGTCTTGGGCTCGATGGCAACGTCGATAACGGGCTTAGCGAACTCGATCTTCTCGAGGACGATCTCCTTACCCTCGGCGCACAGGGTGTCACCGGTGGTGGAGTTCTTAAAGCCGACGCAAGCGACGATGTCGCCGGCGGCAGCGTCGTCACGGTCGATACGCTCGGCGGCGTTCATCTCGAGGATGCGGCCGAGGCGCTCGCGCTGACCGTTGGAAGCGTTGACAACGTAGGAGCCGGACTCGGCGCGGCCGGAGTAAACGCGGACGTAGGTGAGCTTACCGACGAACGGGTCGGTCATGATCTTGAAGACCAGGCCGGAGAAGGGCTCGTCGAAGGAAGGATGACGCTGAATCTCCTCGCCGGTGTCCGGATCGGTACCGGTGACGGCCTCGACGTCGAGCGGGCTGGGCAGGTAGTCGACGACAGCGTCGAGCAGCTCCTGAACGCCCTTGTTCTTGTAGGCGGAGCCCACGAAGACGAGGTTGAGCTCGTTGGCCAGAACGCCCTTGCGCAGAGCAGCCTTGAGCTCCTCGACGGTGAAGTCCTCCTCCATGAGGATCTTCTCCATGAGCTCGTCGTCAAAGCTGGCAGCAGCGTCAAGGAGCTCCTCGCGCTTGGTGGCAGCGATGTCGGCAAACTCAGCCGGGATCTCGTCCATCGGCTCGGGGTAGGTCATGCCCTTCTCGTCGGCCTTGAAGTCCCATGCAGTCATGGTAACCAGGTCGATGACGCCCCAGAAGTTGTCCTCGGCGCCCATCGGGACCTGAGCGGCCACGGCGTTGGCGTCGAGACGATCCTTCATGGTCTCGATAGCGTTGAAGAAGTCGGCGCCCACGCGGTCATACTTGTTGATGAAGGCGATGCGGGGGACGTTGAAGGTAGAAGCCTGACGCCAAACGGTCTCAGACTGGGGCTGAACGCCGGCAACGGCGTCGAAGACGGCGACAGCGCCATCGAGGACGCGCAGGCAGCGCTCGACCTCAGCGGTGAAGTCAACGTGGCCCGGGGTGTCGATGATCTGGATGCGGTAGTCCTTACCGTCCTTGTTCCAGAAGCACGTGGTAGCAGCGGAGGTAATGGTTACGCCGCGCTCCTGCTCCTGAACCATCCAGTCCATGGTGGCAGCGCCCTCATGGACCTCACCGATCTTGTGGGTCTTACCGGTGTAGTAAAGAATACGCTCGGTCGTGGTGGTCTTACCGGCATCGATGTGGGCCATGATGCCGATGTTACGGGTATCGGAAAGCTTGTACTTAGGCTTAGCCATGTTAGTTCCTTACCTTAACTTACCAACGATAGTGAGAGAACGCGCGGTTGGCCTCGGCCATCTTGAAGACGTCCTCACGCTTCTTGACGGAAGCGCCCAGGCCGTTGGAAGCGTCGAGGATCTCGTTGGCGAGACGCTCGGCCATGGTCTTCTCCTTGCGAGCACGGGAGAAGTTGACGATCCAGCGGATACCCAGAGCGGTGGAACGACGGGAGTTGACCTCCATCGGGACCTGATAGGTAGCGCCACCGACACGCTTGGGCTTAACCTCGAGCGTGGGCTTGACGTTGTCCATAGCCTTCTTGAAGGTAGCGAGAGCGTCGCCACCCTCGGACTTCTCGGCAACGATCTCGAAAGCGGTGTAAACGATGCGCTCAGCGGTGGCCTTCTTGCCGTCAAGAAGGACCTTGTTGATGAGCTGAGTCACCAGGCGGTTGTTGTAAACGGCGTCAGGCTGAACCTCACGACGATTAGCTGCTGCACGACGCGGCATGTGAAATCTCCTTAAGTGTCTACCGTGCGGCGCTTAGGCGGCACACGGCGAAAGTATCAAAACGTTATCTGGCTTATTTGGCCTTGGGGCGCTTAGCACCGTACTTGGAACGGGCCTGCATACGGTTCTGGACCGGAGCAGCGTCGTAGGCGCCACGGATGACGTGATAACGGACACCAGGGAGGTCACGGACACGACCGCCGCGGACGAGCACGATGGAGTGCTCCTGCAGGTTGTGGCCCTCACCCGGGATGTAGGCAGTAACTTCGATGCCGTTGACAAGGCGAACACGGGCAACCTTACGAAGAGCCGAGTTCGGCTTCTTGGGGCTCGTGGTGAAGACACGGGTGCACACGCCGCGCTTCTGGGAGTTGTGCTGCAGAGCAGCGTTCTTGGACTTCTTGGGCACGGAACGACGGCCCTGGCGAACCAGCTGGTTAATAGTAGGCAAAGCGTACTCCTTCTCGAATGATTCCAGCTTTCTGTAAAGTGCAACGGCTTGAATCGAGGGGTCAGCATCCCCCTACGAAACACGCAGTTCGATAGGATACGTGGCGTTAGCTGTGCCGTCAACAGACCACGCCGCCGGGCGTATCCCAAAATGAGTATATTTCCGCAAAGCCTACACAAAAGGAATCCCCTTCTGTGCGCGGGGGCGGCCGCCCGGTCCGGGAATCCGACGTGCTTGTCGGGGCAACGTTCCCTTCCAAATAGGGACAGGTTTATTTTGGTCGGTTTTATCTGGGGAAACGTCGCGCTCCAGCGGTAATCTGCTCTCATCTGTCGCATGGAAATCGGCGGCGTTTCCATTTAACGCAAAAGAGGCCGCTTCCCCTAGTAGGAAGCGACCCCAAATCTTACGAATAGACGATGGTAAAGGGCTCTTTCGTTTCGGTCTCCCCTGTTGATGTATACCTCACAATTTCAAGGGTTACCGAGACAACTTGATCGACATCAATCAACTTCGTTGGCACCCAGATGTTCTCTCCGCTATTGCGCCCATAAGAAAAATATAAGTTGAACAGCCCTGCGTCGTCATCTTCGATAATCTGCTCCGATCCATCCTTGTAGCTGATGGTCAGCTTATTATCAACTGCTTCATAGCCCAAATCATCGATGTGCGTCTGGATGGAAAACGGGCTAATCTCAAGAGGCGAGTCACCGGAGCGGAGTTCCTTTGTATCGACGTACGCTCCAATATTGAACTCGGGTGTCGACGCCTCAAACCGCCTCGCACTCTCACCTTCACCCTCGGTCCAATGGATATTCCAGGTGACAGCATGTTGCAAATCTCGCTCGCGATCCATAGCGGCAAAGTACATCGTGCCATTAATGACAGTATCGCTTGATGTGTCCTTATCAATTGTGCTGCGTGTGTCAGGCCATTCCTCGCCGAACTTCATATCGGGCGTGCCGATGCCCTGCTCTTCTTCACCATAGAGAACAAGTTCGCCAATCTCTGCTGCTGGCTTGTAGTAGTTAACTCCATTTGGATTGGACAACGTAAACGTCACGGCTCCGCAGCCGTTTTGGTCGATTGCCATCTCATGGATATCAAGCGTATAGCCGTTGCCCTCGACGGACAGATTAACCTCCTGGACTGCGCCTTCCAGGCTTTGGGGCGCGATGCCATCGCCAAACTCTCTGGTGTAGGTATATTTAGTTCCCGATGAGCCGCCGTTGGTCCAGGTAATGGAATCCCCGTTGCCGTGGTTTCCCCAAGCTGAGGCAAAATAGCTGGAATTGATAACTGCGTAGGCGACCCCTCCGGTCGCCAACACTCCGACAAGACACCCGATTACGGCAACATACAGAGGCTTCGCGTGGCCCTTTCGATGAAGCGGCTCGCCTGCCGCAGCATCAATAACACGGTCGGCAAGATCGCTATCGGCTTGGATGGACTCGAAGGCCTGCTTGATTTGATTGGATTTCACGGTCGCCCTCCTCTAGGATGAATTTGAGCTTCGATCGACCGCGAGCTAAACGCGTTCGAACGGTCGCGGCTGGCACATGCAGTAACTCGGCAATCTCTGAGGTCGAAAAGCCCAGATAGTAATAGAGCACAAGAGGAATACGGAATCGTTCCGGAAGTCGCATAACGTCTGACAGGACAGCCCTGGTCTCATCCTGCGCTACCGAGAGCGAATCGGCCAGGTTCTCAATATCCTCCACACGCCTCCATTGCTTTCGAAAGAGCGATTTACATTCATTGATCGTGACCCGGATAAGCCATCGACGAAGATGTTCCCAGCTTTCAAATTGCGCATCGCTTTTGAGTAACTTCAGAAAGACGTCTTGAGCGACATCGTCGGCGTCGGCGCGATCACGCAGGTACGTCAACGCGATCCGAAACACGACATCCCGGTGGTCTTCGACCGCCTGTCTAAATGCTTGTTCTTCCATAATCACCTCCCGGTGACGTTAATAATTCTTGGTGAGGCCCTCACCTTAGATACGCTCTTGTCGGGCGAAATGTTTCAAATTCAAGCAGGAAAAACCTACCAAAATATACCTGTCCCTTTTTGGCAGGTTTTCTTTAACAAAAAGACCCGCTTCCCTGTTGGGAAACGGGTCTTTGGAAGGACGGTTAACGTACTAGGAAATTACTCCTCGTCGTTGTCCTTGGCCTCTTCGGCGTCGTCGGTGTCCACGAGCTGGTTGAGCAGCTCGTCGAGGGAAGCCATGTCCTCGTTGATCGCGCCGTTGGCGGGAGCCTTCTTGTCGTCGATCGGGGCGCCCAGGAGCTCCTCGTCGGCGTCGGCGTGATGCGTCGGAGCGGCGGAGGTGCCCAGCAGGATGTCGTCCGGACCGTCGGGGCTAAAGACCATCTGCAGCAGCTGCGAGAGGTCTTCCTCGTCGGCAACGTCGTCGTTGTTCTCGAGGATGTAGAGCAGGTCGTGGGCCTCCAGGCCGTCACGGAGCTCCTCGATTGCCTTGGCACCGATGCCATCGATGCGCAGCAGATCCTCCTCGGACTTACCGACCAGGTCGCCGACCGTCTCGATGCCGACCTCGCTGAACTTGTTGGTCCAGCGCTGCGACACGCCCAGGTCGTCGAACAGGTACAGGCGAGCCTTCTCGGCGGAGATGGTGTGGCCGTTGCGGGTGAACGAACCGTCAGCACCGCCGAACTCGTCGT
>CABSDO010000112.1 GCA_902476475.1 uncultured Collinsella sp.
GAGCCACTGCTCCTGCAGATGCGCGCCCGAGGCGAGCTCGTGCTCGACGACCTCGACAAAGCTCGAAGCCGGGCAGCCATACACATCGACACCAGCATCCAAATCCTGGATGGCGCGCGTGTAGGCGCCCGAGCGAATGGTGAGGTTGGTGGCGAGCACGCCCACGCGACGCGTACGCGTGCTGTTGATGGCGGCGCGTGCGCCCGGGGCGATCACGCCGATCACGGGAACGTCAAGCACTTGCTGAGCCAAACGCAAGGCCGCGGCGGTCGCCGTGTTGCAGGCGATGACCATGATTTTAACGTCGTGCCTCGATAGCCAGCGGCCCGCCTGCAGCGCAAACGAGCGAACCTCGTCCTCGGTGCGGGTGCCATAAGGGCAGCGCTTAGTGTCACCGAAATAGTAGACGGACTCGTGCGGAAGTGCCGTTGCGATCGCTCGCGCGACCGTCAAGCCGCCCAAGCCCGAGTCGAACACGCCGATCGGACGCGTGTCCCCGGCCATATTATCGATATCGGACATTACCTCACCAGATTCTCTCTCGAAAAATGCGACCACTCGTGATGCGTCGCGCTACGAACGGGCCGCGACCAGCAGCTCGGCCGTTGCCACCCAACCGTCGACAATCTTGCCGCGCGTAATATAGGCATTGTCGCAGGCGTCCAAGAACTCCGGGGCACCGGCGCTCGTCAGACCGTTCTCGACCAGGCAGAACATGCCAACATGGTCGGCCATGTAGAAGTCGGACTCGGAGTCGCCGAGCGCAAGCGTCTCCTCGCGCTCGATCCCCAGGTGCTCGCAGAAGCGCGCAATGGCAACGCCTTTGTTGAGACCCGCCGGATTGATGTTGAAGGCGCGGCCGTCCTCGACGCGATTAAGCTCGAGCGTCGTCGGCTTGGACAGGTGAGTCAGATGGCCGTTGCAAGCCCAGACCAGGCCGCAGCCGGCCTCGTCCAGGATGGCCTGGACCTCATCGTCGGGCACATCGCCGCGCATGCCGACGGTGACCTCACGGTACTTGTAGCCGGTCGACATGTCGTTGTGGTATTCGATCTTGTGCGGCCAGCGGGCAAGGATCTTCTCGCACACGCCGGTCTGCTCGATCACCTGGTGCGGCGTGAGACCGCAGGCGGGGTCGTAGGGCATGTCGCCCGTCAGGTACTCCCAGTCGTTGGCCTTGAGGTCGTACATGACCAGGCCGCCCATCTCGCCGATGTAGGAGTTGAGGCCGAGCACGCGGGCGTCCTCATGGATCATGGTGCGATTGCGACCCGAGGTGGGGACCACCTGGATGCCGGCACGAGCGAGCGCGACAACCGCCTCGACGAGCTTGGTCGAGGGATTGCCGTCGTTATCGCGCAGTACACACGAGCCGGGGGCGAGCATCGTGGCGTCCAGATCGGTAAAGACATACTTGACCTTGGCAAGACGCTCGCGCACCTCGCCCGAAAGCTCGGCAACGGTCGGCAGGATGTTGTGGGACATGGTCACTCCGTTTACATAGAAGGGGCTGGTCTAGGCGTCGTACGCCGCAAGGGTGCGCTTGAGAATCGAACCGTCGCGCTCACAAGGCTCGGGTCCGTTCTTGCGCAGCATACACTCTTCCTCGCCCTTACCGGTCACGATGACCACGGCAGGACGGACAGTTTCGCGCACGGCAGTCTCGATAGCGGCAACGCGATCAGTCACGATTTGCCAGTTATCATTTCCCTGCGCTTGAACGTTGCGCGCGATCTCGGCGCAGATGTCCTCGACATCCTCGGGGCCGGGGTCATCCTCGGTAATCACGATTCGGTCGGCATACTTGCCAGCGGCGATGCCCATCGTGGTGCGTCGATCGACACCCTTACCGCCCGTAGCGCCAAATACAACCGCCAGCTCGCGCTCGGGATAGTTCTCGCGCAAGTCGCGCAGGAGTGTCTCGAGGCTCATGCCGTTATGTGCAAAATCGACGATGCCCAGGATTTTGCCCGATACGGACGGATAGAGCTCCATACGACCGGGAACGAAGACGCCCTCAAAGCCATGGACGATACCCTCTTCGGAAATGCCCAGGGCCTCGGCGCAGGCAATAGCGGCAAGCGCGTTGGACACATTGAACTTAACCGGCGTGGGAATCACAATGTCACGCGTAAAACGGGGCGTGCGCACCGTTGCCACCACGCCGCAGTCGCCATTGCGAATCGTCAGCGCAAGCACGTCGGCACGCTCGTCGGTCAGGGAGAACGTCACCGTACGTTCGCAACGAGATGCCGCCTCGAGCACGCGATCGACCTTATCCATATCGAGATTGACCACGGCAAAACGGCTCTGCGAGAAGATTTTGAGCTTGCTGGCAAAGTAATCCTCGAGCGTCGGATGCTCAATCGGCGAAATGTGATCCTCGCCGATATTGGTAAAGGCGCCGACTTCAAAGTCAATCTTGCCCGTGCGCTCGTATTTGAGGCCCTGACTCGATGCCTCCATGACCAGCCACGGGGCACCCGCCTCCGCAGCATGTGCGATGCGAGACTGCAGCAGGAAGGATTCGGGGGTCGTCAGCTTGGAAGGGCCCGTCTCGATGCCGTCGTCGAACTCAATGCCCGTATTAAGAGCGGGTCGATGACAGCCCGTAAGCTTGGCCTCGTTGGCGAGGATGCCGCACAGATAAAAGCTGCAGGTCGACTTGCCCTTGGTGCCTGTAAAGGCGCAGACCTTCACCTTACCCGACGGGTGCCCATAAAAGGCATCTGCCACCACGGCGAGCGTGCGACGAATATCGCTCACAATCACCGCGGGAAGATCAACATCGTAATCGACCTCGGAAACGTAGGCCACGGCGCCATCGGCGATTGCCGAAAGCAGGTACTCGCGCTTAAACGCACGGCCTTTGCAGACAAACAACGTGCCCGGACGCACCTGGCGCGAGTCATCAGTCGCAAACTCAATGCGCTGGTCGCACGAAGCGCTCGGTCTGGAAACAACAAGGTCATCTTCCTCGAGCAACTCTATATAGCGCATCAGAGTTAGCTTCTCTTGTGTCGGACTCGACATACAAAGACCTCTCTCGCTAAATTCAGCCTTAAAGGGCAGAAGACGTCCCGCGGCAGAAACGATGAAACATTCTGTATTATCAACCATCCTAATATGCCACCTGACCTTGCGCGCATCACAGCCTTCTAAAAAATTGCATGGACTGTGCCGTGGTCTAATAAATGGCAACAGTGTTCACCCCGTGTAAAACCAAGGAAATCTGGGTGCTGTTCTTTAACATAGCGTTCGCAACCACGTCCCGCCGCTTCGCCTGAAGATCGGGACGTGGTTTTTTCGGTTCGCTCGGCGCTTATGCCCTATCACGAAACAAAAGATTGGCATGATAGTAAAGATTATTTGACATCAGCTGCCGCAATCCTTGCGGCAGTACACCTGAGCCGTCAGCAGAAAGGATCTTGCATGTGCGGTTTTGTCGGTTTTACCGGTACAGATGAACAGAGTGAGCTGGTTCTCACGGCCATGATGAATCGCATCATCCACCGTGGTCCCGATATGGGCGGCCAGCATATCGTCGACAACGTAGCCCTTGGTTTTCGTCGTCTTTCGATTCTCGATCTTTCCGAAGCTGGAGCCCAGCCCATGTCGAGCGACGACGGCAAGGTCACGATTGTCTTCAACGGAGAGATCTACAACTTCCAGGAGCTTCGCGCCGAGCTGGAGGCGGCCGGCTACGCCTTCCACTGCAACGCTGATACCGAAGTCCTGGTACACGGTTACGAGGAGTGGGGCGAGGACCTGGTCAACCGTCTGCGCGGCATGTACGCGTTCGTGATTCACGACCAGAACAAGAACAAACTCTTTGGTGCTCGTGACATCTTTGGTATCAAGCCGTTCTATTACTACCAGGCATCCGATGGCTCGCTGCTGTTTGGCTCCGAGATCAAGAGCTTCCTGGACCATCCCAAGTTTGAGAAGGCTGTCAACCACGACGCGCTGCGCCCCTACCTGACGCTGCAATTCCCTGCCACGGAGGAGACCTTCTTTAAGGGCGTGTTCAAGCTTGCCCCGGCGCATTGTTTTACGTATGACCTGACGACCAACACCATGGACATCAAGCGTTACTGGAGCTGTGACTTCACCGACGACAACTCCAAGACCTTCGAGGAGTACGTGGACGAGTGCGACAAGGTCGTGCACGAAAGCGTCGCTGCGCACCGAATCGCCGATGTTAAGGTGGGCTCGTTCCTTTCTGGCGGTGTGGACTCCAGCTACATTGCCGCCTGTCTCATGCCCGACACCACGTATTCTGTCGGCTTCGATTACAAGAACTTCAACGAGACCAACTACGCCGCCGAGCTTTCCGACAAGCTGGGCATCAAGAACGTGCGCAAGATGATCACCGCCGACGAGTTCTTTGATGCACTGCCCGATATCCAGTACCACATGGACGAGCCGCAATCGAACCTGTCCAGCGTGCCGCTGTACTATCTGGCGCAGATGGCTTCCAAGGAGGTCACCGTCGTCCTTTCGGGCGAGGGTGCCGACGAGCTGTTTGCCGGCTATGAGTGGTACGAGGACACCCCCGAGATGCGCACCTTTAAGAAGCGCGTGCCGCTCGGCGTACGTCGCGCCCTGGGCTCACTCGTTCAGCATCTCCCCTACTTTAAGGGTCACAACTTCCTGACGAAATGCGCCGAGGTTCCCGAGCGCTGGTATGTGGGTCAGGCAAAGGTGTTCGATCCCTCCGAGGTCGACGAGGTGCTCAAGCCCGCTTATGACACCGGCAAGAACGCCGCCGAGATGTGCGCCGAGTACTACAAGCAGGTTCCCAACTGCTGCGAGCTTTCCAAGAAACAGTATCTGGATATGAACATGTGGCTACCGGGCGACATTCTGCTCAAGGCCGACAAGATGTGCATGGCGCATTCTCTGGAGCTTCGCGTCCCGTTCCTGGACAAGAAGGTCATGGAGTTTGCCGAGCACATTCCCGCCAACTACCGTGTTAACGAAGAAGGCTGCAAGCTCGTCCTGCGTCACGCCGCCAACCGCACGCTGCCCGACGAGTGGGCAACGCGCAAGAAGGTGGGCTTCCCCGTACCGGTCAAGTTCTGGCTGCGCGAGCAAAAGTACTACGACTACGTAAAGGAATACTTCACCGCACCGTGGGCCGCCGATTTCTTTGACACCGATGCGCTCATGAAACTGCTCGACGATCACTTTAAGGGTCGCGCACTCAACCAGCGCAAGATCTATACCACGCTGACGTTCCTCATTTGGTACAAGCGCTTCTTTATCGACGAGGACAAGGGCGCTAAAGTCGCCGCTTAGTTTTCGTTATGAATTAGCGGTGAACCACGCAGGGTTTCCGCTATACTCAATCCCTGCGGGCGATTGGCGCAACGGTTAGCGCAGGTGCTTTACACGCACAAGGCTGGGGGT
>CABSDO010000113.1 GCA_902476475.1 uncultured Collinsella sp.
TGCCGCCTGGACGTATAAGAACATGGACCAGGCGCTCGCCACGATGAAGCGCATGGGCTTCTCCTACGATCTGGATCGCATGGTCAAGACCTGCAGCCCCGACTACTACCGCTGGGGTCAGTGGATCTTTGAGAAGCTGTGGGAAAAGGGCCTGGTCTACCGCAAGAAGAACCCGGTCAACTGGTGTCCTAACTGCAAGACCGTTCTGGCCAACGAGCAGGTCACCGAGGGTAAGTGCTGGCGCTGCGGCACCGAGCCCGAGAAGCGCGACCTTGAGCAGTGGTACTTCAAGATCACCGAGTACTCCCAAGAGCTGCTCGACGACCTGGAGAATCTCCCCGGCTGGCCCGAGCGCGTCAAGCAGATGCAGGCTAACTGGATCGGTCGCTCCGAGGGCGCCGAGGTCGACTTTACCCTGTGCGACCAGGATGGCGAGCCCATCGAGGGCGATGAGGGCAAGATCACCGTCTTCACCACGCGTGCCGATACCCTTTTTGGCGTCTCCTTCTTTGTCCTGGCTCCCGAGTACGCCGGCCTGCACGAGCTCGTCGAGGGCACGGAGTACGAAGAGGCCGTCACCAAGATCGTCGAGGACTCCAAACACATCTCTGCCGTCGAGCGTGCCCAGGGCACCCTCGAGAAGCACGGTGCCTTCACGGGCCGCTATGTGGTAAACCCCGTCAACGGCGAGAAGGTCCCCGTGTGGGTTGCCGATTATGTCGTTGCCGACTACGGTACCGGTGCCGTCATGGCCGTTCCCTGTGGCGACCAGCGCGACTTTGAGTTCGCCCGCAAGTACGACCTGCCGATCGTACCGATCATCCTGGACGATGGCGATCGCGCTGCCGTCGAGGACAGCGGCGAGACCATCGATACCTTCCATGCCGAGACCGTCGACTGGGATTGCGCTCACGCTGCCGAGGGCACGCTCGTCCAGTCCGGCAAGTACACCGGCATGCGCGGCGGTAAGCACTCCGAGGGCGAGGCTGCCATCGTGGCCGACCTCGAGGCCATGGGCTGTGGTCGTCGCAAGGTCGAGTTCCGTCTGCGCGACTGGCTCATCAGCCGCCAGCGCTATTGGGGCAACCCCATCCCGGCCATCCACTGCGAGCACTGCGGCATCGTGCCCGTGCCCGAGGATCAGCTGCCGGTGACGCTGCCCGAGAACCTGGACCTGGGCGCCGGTGAAACCCTCGCCGAGTGCAAGGAGTTCTACGAGACCACCTGCCCGGTCTGCGGTCGCCCGGCCAAGCGCGAGACCGATACCATGGACACCTTTACCTGCTCCAGCTGGTACTACCTGCGCTATACCGATCCGCACAACACCGAGCTGCCCTTCTCCCGTGAGGCCGCCGACCGTTGGATGCCCGTCGATAACTACATCGGCGGCATCGAGCACGCCATTCTGCACCTGCTCTACAGCCGCTTCTTTACCAAGGCACTGCGCGACCTGGGCCTGCTGAGTGTGGACGAGCCCTTCACCAACCTGCTGTGCCAGGGCATGGTCAAGGACGAGAACGGCGACACCATGTCCAAGTCCAAGGGCAATGTCGTGCCCCCGAGCTCGGTCATCGAGCCCTACGGCGCCGACACCATGCGTTTGGCGATCCTGTTTATCGCCCCGCCCGAGAAGGACTTCGACTGGGATCCCAAGGCTGTCGAGGGCGCTAACCGCTTCATCAAGCGCGCCTGGCGTATCGTTTGGCAGCTCGTCCAGTCCGGCGACGCCAACGTGGCCTTCGACAAGTCCGCGCTCGACGAGGTCGCGATGAAGCTCTATCGCGAGCGTCACCGCACCATCGCCAAGTGCACCGAGGACTTCGATCGCGGCCAGTTCAACACCGCGATCTCGGCCGTCATGGAGCTCGTCAACGCGGCGAGCGCCTACCTCAATGCCACCGAGGGTGCCGCCCGCGACAAGGCGCTGTGCTACGGCGTGGCCAAGGACATCGTGAGCGTCCTTGCCCCCATCTGCCCGTTCTGGGCCGACGAGTTGTGGCACGAGGCGCTCGGCTGCGAGGGCAACGCCTACACCGCCGCCTGGCCCGAGTTCGACCTGGCCGAGTCCGTTGAGGACACGGTGCAGATCGTGGTCCAGGTGCTCGGTAAGGTCCGCGGCCGCGTCGACGTGGCCCGCGATGCCTCCAATGAGGATATGCAGGCTGCCGCCGAGGCCGCCGTCGCCAAGTGGCTCGAGGGCAAGACGGTCGTCAAGGCCATCTGCGTGCCCGGCAAGCTGGTCAACCTGGTGGTCAAGTAAGTACTGCGCGCAAAGCTGACGCATAAAAGACGAGGGGCGATCCGGTTGGGTCGTCCCTCGTCTTGTGTTTTATGCCCTGCTTAGTCAGCGCGTCGCACCTTCTTCTATGGGATGTGTACCAGGTCCCTAAAGTAAACGTTGCCCGTTGCCTCTTCGAACATCCAAATGTTGAGGTAGATATCGTTGAGGTCGTTGTTCACATCAAAGTCCGGATCGTCGAAGGTGCCCACAAAGGTGAGCATGGCGCGCGTTTCTTCTCCAGCGGCGACCGGTTGGCGCATGCGTACGTCGCGGACCTTACCGTTGACGTAGGCATAGGAGTCCACATCGCCAAACATCATGTCGACACCGGTGTTGTTGGACACCGTAAAGACGAGCGCGGCGTCGCCGTAGCCGTCGGTGTCCTTGCCCACGCAGGTGACGTGGACGTTTTCGTCTGCCTCAAGGTCGATGGGGAACTGTTCTTGGGAATCGGGACCCAGGCCCTGGGGATCGACGATGTCTTCGTTTATTTTGTCGAAGCTCTCCGATGGCGTCGTTTTCTCGATGGCTTTGGTGCTGCCAGGGTTCGGTTCGCATGTTCCGGTTTTGCCATTTGCGTTGCCGCAGCCCACGAGGACCAACGAGCATGTTGCGATGGCGAGCGCAGTCATGCAGAGGGTGTCTAGGCGTTTCATAGGCGCCTCCTTGCCGTAGAGGATTTGAAAAGGTTCGTCCTTGCGCGACTTGCTGGCTGGCTTGTTGCAGAATGTCCCTTAGCGTAAGTCTGAACGATAGGGGCTCGGGGAGGAATGCCCTTGGGGTCCGAACGGGCCTGTGGATTGGGACGCATGGCCCGTTTTGGGGCTGTTGAGGGTGCGCCGCATGGGGTTCCTCGACCAATTGTCCTATTCTTGTGGAGAAGCTGTGCGCACGCTGACCTGCAGATTCGTACTGTGCTTGCACGTTTCCGCAGCTATTGGTATAGTTTGCTTGCAAATGAAGTTGTAATTGAAAGAAGTGGGGTTTCGGCCCCGCTTCTTTTTTGTATGGATGGAGGTGCCGCAATGGTCAAGACCAAGACCGAGCAGGCGATCATCGACGCGCTCGAGGCCGTCGCTCCCCAGCACGATGTCGACATCGTCGACGTCGAGCTCGTGGGTGCCACCAAGGCCCCCTGCGTGCGCGTGCGTATCGAGGGTGCCGAGGGTCAGAGCCTGTCGCTCAACGACGTCACGGCCAACACCAAGTGGGTCGGCGATGTAATTGAGGAGCTCGACCCCATCTCTTCGAGCTATACGCTCGAGGTGTCGAGCCCGGGTATGGCGCGCCCGCTGCGCCGCCCGAGTGACTTTGCCCGCTTTGTGGGCGAAAACTGTGAGCTCACCTCCACCGCCACCGAGGGCCGTCGCAAGTACGCCGGCAAGATTGCCGCCGCTACCGAGACGAACGTGACCCTCGAGCTCGAGGACGGCGAGTCCGTTACCCTCGATTTTTCTGATGTAAAAAAGTGCAAGTTGAAGCCCACCTACGACTTCAAGCCCGCGAAGGAAGGAAAGTAAGATGGCAGCATCCGACATGATGTCCGCCCTGATGGAGCTTTGCCAGGAGAAGCACATCGACCAGCTCTACCTGATCGACCGCCTGGAGCAGTCGCTCGCCAAGAGCTATGCCGAGATCCTGCATCTTGAGTGGGGCGCCAAGGTGACCATCGACCGCACCACCGGCAAGATCTACGTCTACCGCCTTGAGCCGATCGACGATTCCATGGACGAGGAGGGCAACTTCACTGAGTTCGAGGAGATCGACGTCACCCCCAAGAACACGAGCCGCATCGCTGCCCAGCACGCCAAGGCCGAGATCAACGCCATCGTGCGCAACTCCGCCCGCGAGCAGATCTACGAGGAATTCTCCGGCCGCATCGGTGACCTCATCAGCGGCACCGTGCTGCAGTCCACGCCCGACTTCACGATCGTCAAGATCCGCGAGGGCGTCGAGGCCGAGCTTCCGCACTTCGACCAGCGTCGTTACGAGAACGAGCGCAACGAGCGCCCGATGGGCGAGCGCTACCTGCACAACCAGCACATCAAGGCCGTGATCATCGACGTTCGCGACCCCAACTCCAACCTGCAGCCGGTTCGCGGCGAGCACAGCCGTCCGCCGATTGTCATCTCCCGTACCCACCCCGAGCTCATGCGTCGTCTGTTTGAGCAGGAGGTGCCCGAGATCTATGAGGGCACCGTCCAGATCAAGTCGATCGCCCGCGAGCCCGGTCAGCGCTCCAAGGTCGCCGTCCATTCGCTCGACGATCGTCTGGATCCCGTGGGCGCCTGCGTCGGCCCCAAGGGCAGCCGTGTCCGCGCCGTCGTTGGCGAGCTCCGCGGTGAGCGCGTCGACGTCATCCTGTGGGATGCCGATCCGGCCGTCTACGTTGCCAACGCCCTGTCGCCCGCCAAGGTCACCCGCGTCCTCATCGACGAGGAGAAGGCCTACGCCGGCGTCATCGTGCCCGACGACCAGCTGTCCCTCGCCATTGGCAAGGAGGGCCAGAACGCCCGCCTCGCCGCTCGCCTGACCGGCTGGCATATCGACATCAAGTCCGAGACCCTTGCCGCCGACATCCTCAAGAACGTCCCCGTTCACGAGGAGCCCGCCGCCGACCTGATCGGTGACGAGGAGGACGACGACGTCCGTCGCTGCGAGTATGTGTCCGAGGACGGCATCCAGTGCCGCAACCAGGCCCGTCCCGGTTCCCGTTTCTGCGGTGTCCACGACACCGACGCCTTCGATGATGCGGAGGACCTGATCTAGCGCGCGGTCGCGCCGGACAGGTTTCGGCGCATCTCCCACGCTCGTTCAGTCTCTAGGCACCAAGGTGCCAGAAAGGGTAGGTGAAGTCATATGGCAAAAGTCCGTGTGTCCACCCTGGCCAAAGAGTTCGGCATGACCTCCAAGGAACTGATGGGTCATCTCGCCGATATGAAGATTCCCGCTAAGTCCGCTTCCTCCGCCCTGGAGGACGCCTATGTCGCCATGGTCCGCAAGCAGGTCGCCCCGGTGATCGAGGCTCGCGCCCAGGAAGTCGAGGCCGCCAAGCAGGCCGAGGAGCAG
>CABSDO010000114.1 GCA_902476475.1 uncultured Collinsella sp.
TGGTCCAGCGCTGCGACACGCCGAGGTCGTCGAACAGGTACAGGCGCGCGTCCTCGGCGGAGATGGTGCGGCCGTTGCGGGTGAAGGAGCCGTCGCCGCCGCCGAACTCGTCGTAGCCGGCCCAGTCGAGCTGCTGCGGGAGCTGCTCGTCCAGGTCCTTGAGCTCAACCGGAGCCCACTCGGGCAGCGACTTGGCGTTGGGCGAAGCCGGGCCGTCGATGTCCACGTAGCCGTCGGCCGTGCGATACGTCAGCTTGGCGTTGGCGTACGGCTTGAGGCCGGTACCAGCCGGGATCTTCTTACCGACGATAACGTTGGACTTAAGGTCGAGCAGGTGGTCGACCTTGCCCTCGATGGCAGCCTCAGTAAGGACGCCGGCGGTACGGATGAACGAAGCGCTCGACAGCCAGGAGTCGATGTTGGACGCGACCTTGAGCGTACCCAGGATGACGGGCTCGGCCACGGGAGCCTGACCGCCCAGACGGGCAACGCGCTCAACCTCGTCAGCGAACTCATAGCGGTCGACGTACTGACCAAGCAGGTACTTGGAGTCGCCGGGGTTGGTGATCTGAACGCGACGCAGCATCTGACGTGCGAGCACCTCGATGTGCTTGTCGTTCAGGTCGACGCCCTGGCTGGTGTAGACGTCCTTGACGCTCTCGACGAAGGTGTGCATCGTCGACTCGATGTCGGTCAGCTTGCGCAGGTTGCGGAAGTTGACGAAGCCCTTGGTGATCTGGTCGCCGGCGCGAACCTCGCAGCCGTCCTCGATCTCGGGCATAAAGCGCACCGAAGCGGGGACGCGACGCTCGTCGAGGACACGAGTGTGATCCTCGGAGTCGGTGAGCGTCAGCACGTACTCGGACTTCTCGGGCTTAATCGAGAGGTGGCCGGAGTACGGAGCCAGCTCGGCCTCGCGACCCAGGATCTTCTCGTTGACGTTGCCGACGATATCGAACATACGGCTGACCGTAGGCAGACCCTGCGTAATATCGTCGACGCCAGCGACGCCGCCGGAGTGAATGGTACGCATCGTAAGCTGCGTACCGGGCTCGCCGATGGACTGGGCGGCAATAATGCCGACCGCGGTACCGATGGCGACCGGACGACGGGTGGAAAGATCCCAGCCGTAGCACTTCTGGCACACGCCGTACTTGGAGCGGCAGGTGAGCAGCGCGCGGAGCTTGACCTTCTTGAGGCCCGCATCGACCATCTTCTGGATGTCGGCGACCTTCTCGATGTAGCCGTCCTGCTCAAAGAGCACGGTGCCATCGGGAGCCACGACGTCCTCAATGAAGCAACGGCCGACAAGATCGGTGTTGAGGTCGGTGGTGCCGGGGACGATGAGGTTATAGGTGACGCCCTCGTGCGTACCGCAGTCCTCCTCGCGGACGATGACGTCCTGGGCCACGTCGACCAGACGACGGGTCAGGTAACCAGAGTCCGAGGTGTGGGATGCGGTATCAACCAGGCCCTTACGGGCGCCGTAGGTCGAAATGAAGTACTCGAGCGGCAGCAGGCCCTCGCGGAAGTTCGCCTTAATGGGAAGGTCGATCGTCTCGCCGGACATGTCTGCCATCAGGCCACGCATGCCGCCGAGCTGACGCAGCTGGGTCTTAGAACCACGGGCGCCGGAGTCGGCCATCATGTAGAGCGGGTTTTCCTCGTCGAACAAGTCGAGCATGAGCGCTGCGACCTTGTCGGTACAAGCGGTCCACTCGTTAACGACTTCGATGTGGCGCTCCGTCTCGTTGATGAAGCCCTCCTCGAAGTATTCGTTGATCTGGTCGACGTTGGCCTGGGCGCGGTCAAGCAGCTCCTGCTTCTCATCAGGGATGAGAGCGTCCCACACCGAGATGGTGAGGCCGGCGCGGGTAGCGTAGTGGAAGCCGGAGTACTTGATGGCGTCGAGGATCGGGCCGACCTTGGCCTCGGGGTAACGATCGCAGCAGTCGGCAACCAGCTTGGCCACGTCGCCCTTGACCATCTTGAAGTTCATGAACTCGTAGTCTTCGGGCAGGCACTGGCGGTTGAAGATGATGCGGCCGATAGAGGTCTCGAAGCGAGCGGTCTTGTTGCCGGTGACGTCGTAGTCGACGAACTCGTTCTTGCCGTTCTTGACGCGGAAGATACGGGTGCCGTCCTCGTTGATGACGTTGGCGTTCTCGGCGGACACGCGAACCTGGATCTTGGCCTGCATGTCGACCTCGGAGCGGCAGTCATAGGCGTGCAGCGCGTCGTCGAAGCTGGCGAACACGTGGTTCTCGCCGGGCAGGCCGTCGCGGACCTGGGTGAGGTAGTACACACCGATGATCATGTCCTGCGAAGGGATGTTAACCGGCTTGCCGGATGCCGGCGAGCGCAGGTTGTTCGCAGAGAGCATGAGCACGCGAGCCTCGGCCTGAGCCTGGCTGGACAGCGGCACGTGGACAGACATCTGGTCGCCGTCGAAGTCGGCGTTGAAGGGCGAGCAGACCAGCGGGTGCAGGTGGATAGCCTTGCCCTCGACCAGCACCGGCTCAAAGGCCTGGATGGACAGACGGTGCAGGGTAGGTGCACGGTTGAGCAGCACGACGCGACCGTCGATGACCTCTTCGAGGATGTCCCACACAAAGGTGGCACCGCGGTCGATAGCGCGCTTGGCGCCCTTGATGTTCTCGACCTTGCCAAGCTCGACCAGGCGCTTCATGACGAAGGGCTTGAAGAGCTCCAGCGCCATGGTCTTGGGCAGACCGCACTGGTGCAGCAGCAGCTTGGGGTCGGTAACGATTACCGAACGGCCGGAGTAGTCGACACGCTTGCCCAGCAGGTTCTGACGGAAACGACCCTGCTTGCCCTTGAGGGCCTCGGCGAGCGACTTGAGCGGGCGACCGCCACGGCCAGAGACCGGGCGACCACGACGGCCGTTGTCGAACAGGGCGTCCACGGACTCCTGGAGCATGCGCTTCTCGTTGTTCACGATGATCGCAGGGGCATCCAGGTCGAGCAGGCGCTTGAGTCGGTTGTTACGGTTGATCACGCGACGGTACAGGTCGTTGAGGTCGGACGCGGCGAAGCGGCCGCCGTCGAGCTGGACCATCGGGCGCAGATCGGGCGGAATGACCGGGATGACATCCAGGATCATGTTCGCGGGGCTGTTGCCGCCCTTCAGGAAGGCGTCAACGACCTCGAGGCGCTTGACGGCCTTCTCGCGCTTCTGCTTCTGGGAGTCCTCGTCGGCGATGATGGCCTTGAGCTTCTCGGCCTCGGAGGGGAGGTCGATGGCAGCGAGCAGGTCGCGAACGGCCTCGGCACCCATACCACCCTTGAAGTACATGGAGTAGTAACGGGTCATCTCGCGGAACAGCGGCTCATCGGAGATGAGGTCGCGCTCGGTGAGCTTCATGAAGGCGTTGAAGGCGTCCGTGCGGAGCTGCTTATCGTCCTTGCACTCTTCCTCGATGTCGACGATGCCAGAGGCGATCTCCTCGGGGGTCAGCGGCTCCTCGTCGGAGAACTCGTCAAAGTTCTCGGGGTTGCCCTGCTCCTTGAGGGACTCGATCTGGCGGGCGCACTCGGCATCGATCTCTTCCAGATCGGCGGCGAGCTCCTCGCGCAGGTCGTCAGCGTCGGCCTCGCGAGCCTCGTAGTCGACCTCGGTGATGATGTAGCTGGCAAAGTACAGAACCTTCTCGAGGTCCTTGGACTTGATGTCGAGCATACGGCTCATCGGGAAGCTCGTGGGGCTCTTGAAGTACCAGATGTGGGACACGGGAGCGGCGAGCTCGATGTGACCCATGCGCTCGCGACGAACCTTGGCCGAGGTGACCTCGACGCCGCAGCGCTCGCAGACGATGCCCTTAAAGCGGATGCCCTTGTACTTGCCGCAGGAGCACTCCCAGTCCTTGGCGGGACCGAAGATCTTCTCGCAGAACAGGCCGTCCTTCTCGGGCTTGAGGGTACGGTAATTGATGGTCTCCGGCTTCTTGACCTCACCGTGCGACCAGGAACGGATCTGGTCGGCGGAGGCAAGGGAGATCTTTACCGAGTCAAAATCAGTAGCTTCGAAATCTGCCACAGTCAACTACTCCTTATCAGTGGTCGTGGCGGCGACAGCCTCGGGTGCCTCGGCGGTCTCGGCATCCTGGGCCTCGACGTCGGTGTCAACGCCGGCGAGCGCAGCCAGGTCGTCGAGAGCAGAGGTCTCCTCGGCGGTCACAGGGGCGGAGGCGTCCTCGTCGGCATCGTGCATGGGCTCGATGTCCAGTGCGAGGGAACGGATCTCCTTGACGAGAACCTTGAAGGACTCGGGGATACCCGGAACCGGGACGTTCTCGCCCTTGACGATGGACTCGTAGGTCTTGACGCGGCCCACGGTATCGTCGGACTTGACGGTCAGGATCTCCTGCAGGACGTTGGCAGCACCGTATGCGTACAGTGCCCAAACTTCCATCTCGCCGAAGCGCTGGCCGCCGAACTGAGCCTTGCCGCCCAGCGGTTGCTGGGTAACCAGGCTGTAAGGGCCGGTCGAACGGGCGTGGATCTTGTCGTCGACCATGTGGCCGAGCTTGAGGATGTAGGACGTACCCACGGTAATGGGCTCGCGGAACTCCTCGCCGGTGCGGCCGTCGAACAGGCGGGTCTTGCCGCGCTCGTCAAGCTGGGTGACAAACTCGGGGCGCATGTGATCGCCAAAGGCAGCGGTGGCCTTGTTGAGCATGTTCTTGTTGGCGCGACGGATGACCTCGGCGATCTCGTCCTCCTTGGCGCCGTCGAAGACGGGCGTCGAGACGAAGAACGGACCGGGGACATACTTGTCGGAGTCGGCATCCTCGGTATCCCAACCGCAGGCAGCAGCCCAGCCAAGGTGGCACTCGAGCAGCTGACCGACGTTCATACGCGAAGGAACGCCCAGCGGGTTGAGGATAACGTCGATCGGGGTACCGTCAGCCATGTAGGGCATGTCCTCGACCGGCAGAACGTTACAGATAACGCCCTTGTTGCCGTGGCGACCGGCGATCTTATCGCCCTGCTGGATCTTACGACGCTGGGCGACGTAGACGCGCACCTGCTCGTTGACGCCGGGGGCCAGGTCGTCGCCGTTCTCGCGGCTAAAGCGGACGACGTCGATGACGCGGCCATAAGCGCCGTGAGGCATCTTAAGGGAGGTGTCGCGAACATCGTGAGCCTTGGCACCGAAGATGGCGCGCAGCAGGCGCTCCTCGGCGGTCAGAGCGCTCTCGCCCTTAGGCGTGACCTTGCCGACCAGGATGTCGCCAGGGCCGACCTCGGCGCCGATGCGGATGATGCCGTCCTCGTCGAGGTTGGCGAGCA
>CABSDO010000115.1 GCA_902476475.1 uncultured Collinsella sp.
GTCGCGCCAGCCGATCATGTCCATCGCACGCAGCAGGCAGCGGTCGAGCGCGCAGGCGTTGAGCTTCTCGTTGTAGTACTGAGTCATGGTCTCGCCCTCGCGCACGATATTCTTAAGACGCAGCTCGGCGGGGTCCATGTGCAGCATGTCGGCGAGCTCGTTGACGGCGCTCTCCACGGCAAACTGGCCCTGGGTGGCACCGTAGCCGCGATACGCGCCGCCGCGGTTGGTGTTGGTGTAGACCGCATCCCACCTAAAGCGGCTCGCCTTCACATGGTTGTAGATGGGCAGGCTCTTGTGGCCCGAGAGGCCGATCGTCGTGGTGGCATGTTCGCCGTACGCGCCGGCATTGGACAACGTGTGCAGGTCGATAGCCGTGATGGTGCCGTCGTTCATGGCGCCCAGCTTGACGGTCATCTGCATCTGGTGACGCGAGTTGCCCGCGGTGATGGTCTCCTCGCGGGTGTAGCAGCAATAGCTCGGACGGCCGGTCTGCTGGGTCACGAACGCCACGAAGATCTCGCAGCAGCCCGTCTGCTTGGAGCCAAAGCCGCCGCCGATGCGCGGCTTAATGACCTGCACCTGCGACTGCGGGATATCGAGCGACTGCGCGACCATGCGGCGCACGTGGAAGGGCACCTGCGTAGAGGTGGTCACCGAGATGCGGCCAAACGCGTCGGTCGTCGCGAAGGCACGGAAGGTCTCCATGGGCGCGGTCTGGGTGGCCTGACTGGTGTAAGTGCGCTCAAAGACGATGTCGCTCTGGGCGAAGGCCTCGTCCAGATCGCCATAATCGCTGGTACCGCTACACACCAGGTTGCGCGGGACATCGCCGCCCTGCGGGAACATAAAGGTCACGTCGCCCTCGGGGTGGACCACGATGTCGTTATCGAGTGCCTGGGTAAAGTCGAGCAGCGGCTCGAGCACCTCGTAGTCGACTTTGATGAGCTTGAGCGCCTTATCGGCGGCCTCCTCGGTCTCGGCGGCGACAATCGCCACCTCCTCGTTTTGATAGCGCACGAGGTTCTCGAGGATCAGGCGGTCGTAGGGACTCGGCTGCGGATAGCTCTGGCCGGCGATGGTAAAGCGGCGTTTGGGCACGTCCTCGTAGGTGTAGACGCCCACGACACCGGGCACCTTCAGGGCGCGCGACGTATCGATGGAGCGGATCTTGGCGCGAGCATACGGGCTGCGCTTGAGTTTGACGATGAGCGCGCCGGCGGGCACCATATCGCCCGTGTAGACGGGACGGCCCTCGAGCAGGGCCTTCGAATCCTTCTTGGGCTGCTTGTGGGTAATCTGCTTGTAGGAGACGCCGTCAGAGCTGGTGTCGTTGACCGGCAGCTCGGGCATCTCAAAGCCCACCTGCACGCCGGATTCGTTAAGGAAGCGGACGATGGCGCGCAGCTGGCTCTCGTAGCCGCTGCAACGGCAGAGGTTGCCGGCGAGCTGGCGCGAGAGCTCCTCGCGCGTGGCGACGAGGCTCGGGTCCTCCTTGGCGGCGCGGGCGAGCGCCAGCACGTTCATGATGAGGCCAGGGGCGCAAAAACCGCACTGCTCAGCACCTTCGGCAGCCATCGCACGGGCGAGAGCCTCGGACTCGGCCTTAAGGCCCTCAAGCGTGGTGATGTTGTGTCCCTCAACACGGGCGGCGGGAACTGAGCAGCTCAGCACCGGGTCGCCGTCGAGCCACACCGTGCACAGGCCGCAGTTGGTGGTTTCGCAGGCACAGCGCACCGACGCGCAACCCTGCTCGCGCAGCAACGCAAAGAGCATGGTGTCGGGGGCAATCTGAACCTTGACCTTGCGGCCGTTGAGCGTAAAGGAAAGATCGATGAGTTTGGCAGCCATTAGCGCACCTCGCTAGAATCGACGCCGGGCACGCGGCGGCAGGAATACTCGTCCGTGGCGAACTTAGGGATCTGCACGGTCTCGAGCTCGCGGGCAAGCGCGGCCGAAAGCTCGATGCCGGCGGCGCGGCGCACGGCCTGCACGGCAAGCGGCGCCGAGATGCGACGGCGGTACTCGGCTGAGCCCCACAGGTTGGTGCCGTAGCTCAGCGCGCGCACGGACGCGGCAAGGGCACGCAGCTCATCCTCGGAAGGCTGCTCGTTCACCAAGCCGCATGCCTCGCCCTGCAGCAGGGTCGCGCGCAGCGGACGGGCACCCACGGTGACATGCCAGCTGTTGTCCCACCAGGCGGCGGTGACATTGAGCGAGGGGAAGTCGGTCGCGGCCTTGCGCACGGCCTCATAGCTCGCGCGGTAGTCGTGCTTAACGACCACGACGCGCTCGATCACGTCGCGCACGTAGCCCATCCGCACGAACTCCGCGAGCGGCACGCGGCCGGCACCCGTCAGCTCAACATACGAATCGAGCGCCAGGAAGGCCGAGAGCACGTCCGAGAAACCGAAACGGCCGTAGATGCTGCCGCCTACCGTGGCGGTGTTGCGCAGCTGCACACCCACGATGTCATGGACGGCAAACTCAAAAACATTGTTGACAAGCGCGTTGAGCTCGGCATGGCGCTCGAGCTGGCGCAGGGTGCACATGGCACCGATGCGAAACTCGGTCTCGGTCTCCTCGATCTGATCGAGTCCGCAGGCCGAAAGGTCAATCGCCGTCGCCACACGACGCGAACCCAGACGCATCCAGATGCCGCCGCCCACAATCTTGTTGTTGCGGTTCTTCTGCAAGAGCTCATAGGCTTCGGCCGCGTTTCCAACACGGACGTAGGTACCGAACTTGAGCACGTTCTCCCCCATCTCTCCACTTGTCCAGTACTTTTAAGTGTACCAAACGAGGGGCCGCCGCCATCGTCACCATAGAAAAAGGCTCCCAGCCGGATAGCTGAGAGCCTCATCACATGTTATGTCGAGCGAAGATTTAGCAGACGCCCTGGGCGAGCATGGCGTCGGCGACCTTCAGGAAGCCGGCGATGTTGGCGCCCATGACAAAGTTGCCCTCCTGGCCATACTCCTTGGCGGTGTCGTCCACGTTGTGGAACATACCGCGCATGAGCTGCTCGAGCTTGCCGTCGACCTCCTCGAAGGTCCAGGACAGGTGCTCGGCGTTCTGGCTCATCTCCAGGCCGGACACAAGCACGCCACCGGCGTTGGCAGCCTTACCGGGCATAAAGGCGACGCCGTTCTCCTGGAAGTAGGTCGTGGCCTCGATGGTCGTGGGCATGTTCGCACCCTCGCCGACCACCTTGCAGCCGTTGGCAACGAGCGCCTTGGCGTCCTCGAGCAGAAGCGTGTTCTCGCGAGCGCAGGGCAGCGCGATGTCGCAGGGCAGCTGCCACACGCCGCGGCCGTCGCCCTCGTGCCACACGGCGTTGGGCTTCTCGTCAACGTACATGGCGAGCGTGACACCCTTGTCGTGGCCGGAGCGCTTCTTGTTGTAGACGTGCTCGAGCACGGTGTAGTCGATGCCGTCGGGATCCTCGACCCAGCCGTGGGTGTCGGAGCAGGCCAGCACCTTGCCGCCGAGCTGGGAGACCTTCTGGACCGCGTAGATGGCGACGTTACCGGAGCCGTGAACGACGACGTTCTTGCCCTCGAAGGAGTCGCCGCGGCTCTTGAGGTACTCGTCCACAAAGTAGGCCAGGCCGTAGCCGGTGGCCTCGGTACGGGCGAGCGAGCCGCCAAAGGAGAGGCCCTTGCCGGTGAGGACGCCGGTCCACTCGTTGGTCAGGCGCTTGTACTGACCGAACAGGTAGGCAACCTCGCGGCCGCCAACGCCCAGGTCGCCGGCGGGAACGTCGGTGTTGGGGCCAATGTGGCGATAGAGCTCGGTCATGAAGGACTGGCAGAAGTGCATGATCTCGTTGTTGGACTTGCCCTTGGGGTCAAAGTCGGAGCCGCCCTTGCCGCCGCCCATGGGAAGGGTGGTCAGGCTGTTCTTGAGGATCTGCTCCAGGCCCAGGAACTTGAGCATGCCCAGGGTGACCGTCGGGTTAAAGCGCAGGCCGCCCTTGTAGGGTCCAATGGCAGAGTTGAACTCGACGCGGTAGCCGCGGTTGACCTGAACCTTGCCCTGGTCGTCGACCCAGGGAACACGGAACATGACGATGCGCTCGGGCTCGACGAGGCGCTCCAGCAGGGCGGCCTCCTCGTACTCGGGATGGGCGTCGAGCGCCGGCTGAATGGTGCCGAGGATCTCGGTCGCGGCCTGGATGAACTCAGGCTGCTCGGGATAGCGGGCCTTGAGCTCTTCGAGAACTTTCTGCGTGTAGCTCATGCTTCCTCCAATGATGGGAAACGAAAATGTTGGTCGCGGCACCCTATGCGCCGCGAACTTTATCGAGTATGGATAATATCGCACTGTTGCAGCAAAGTTTCGCATAAGCCGACAAGCAGATGTTTCGTTTTGATTACGATGCAGGTAGAAGTGTTTTTGAGAGTCTGACGTGCGAAACCCGTGTTTCAAACCTGTTTCGTCCACGTGTTCCAAACCACCACATTGGGGACAGGCACCTTTGTGGTGGTTTTGGTGGTTAGAGGACGAGCTGATGGTAGTCAGCGGGGGCTATACGGCCTTCGGTGGCGGCACGGAAGGCGGCGAGGGCATCGCCGGAGAACGGCATGACCCAGCAAAGCCCACAGCCGGCGGTAATGGAGCCCGGCAATGGCATGATGCGCCCAGGCACACCGGCGGCAAGGCACAGCTGCTCACATTCCATCACATCGAACGTGCTATCGAACGACACGATAATCTTGCGCTCGTGGTCGAGGGCATCACCGGACGGGCCCTCGCGGTGTGCCTCACGATACGCCGCGGCGGCCGCTTCCTCTTCTTCAGTATGTCCACAGCCACCGCAGCCGCAAGTACAAGGCTCGGACCCATCGCAAGTGCAAAGTTCCCCGGTATCGGGGCAAATATCATGTGACACGGTATCTCCCGTCATTGATGTGTGCAGATCTAGGCGAGCAGCTCGGCTGCCGCAAACTCCTCGGGTGTATTGACGTTTTCGAAGCAGAGCGTGGAACCGGCAACCTCGACAATCTGGGGCTCATCCAGATAGCCGGCATGGACCTGGTCGATCAAACAGCGGATGCGTTGGCGGTCCTGGTCGAGCAACTCACGGGCGTTCGGCGCGCAAGCCTGGCGGCGCCACACGGCGCACAGTGGCTCAATCCCCCGCTCCTCGCGCGGGACGCACACATCGAGCGGGCCTTCCTTGACCCGATCCGAAAGCGCGCCAATCAATTCCGGCGAGACAAACGGCATATCGCAGGCAACGATCGCCACGAGCGGCAG
>CABSDO010000116.1 GCA_902476475.1 uncultured Collinsella sp.
CCGCACGAGCCGGAAAGCACTTAATGTGCTTTCCGAGCGAGCCCAGGACCTGACCGAGCGAAAACCTTGCGCCCGGCCTTCGGCGGCGCGGCCGGATGGTGGAATTGTGTGCAGCCCGGTTTTCCGTTGACCGACGCCGGGGTCCCCGCCATAATACTTTCGGTTCACGCACGAATCCGCTGCCAGAGACAGCCGGTGCAAACGGGCATTGCCCGCGAGCTTAATGGGATATCCCGCCAGCCGAGGTGGTCGAGTAGATATGTCTTCTCGCCCCCGTCGCTCATGCAGCGCGGGGGCTTTCTTTTTGGACATGCCCCCGTCACGTCCTTGTGGCGGACCGTGCCCGGAAAGAATTCGAGGAGGTGTAATTCATGCCCCAGCAGTACAAAATCGACAAGGTTGCAGAGATCGAGTCCCGTATCGCCGAGAACGCCGGTCTGTTCGTCGTCAACTACAACGGTCTGACGGTTAAGCAGGCTCAGGAGCTGCGTCATCAGCTTCGCGAGTGCGGCGCCGAGATGAAGGTCTACAAGAACAACCTGGTCAAGATCGCTCTCAAGAACCAGGAGCAGCCCGAGCTCGACGAGATCCTCGCCGGCCCCGTCGCTTATGTGTTCTACGAGACCGAGCCGGTCGAGGCCGCTAAGACCCTTAAGGACTTCTCCGCTAAGTCCAAGGGCGTCCTTGAGATCAAGGGCGGTATCTCCGACGGCAAGGCCGTTTCCGCTGATGATGTTAAGGCTATCGCCGAGCTGCCCACCAAGGACCAGCTTCTCGGCCAGATCGCCGGTCTCATCTCCGGTTTCGCTCGCGACATCGCTGTCTGCGTCAACGGCGTTTCCTCTGGTCTCGCTCGTTCGATCCAGCAGGTCTCCGAGCAGAAGGCAGCCTAGTCGCTGTTTTCACCCGCGGCGGCAACGCCGCACCCCTGACGCATTCGCGTCGTGTTTTAACTGATCTCCGTGCACAGACACGGAAACCGAAAGGACTTAGAAATGGCTAAGCTTACCACCGATGAGATCATCGATGCTCTTAAGGAAATGACCCTTCTCGAGGCTTCCGAGCTCGTTAAGGCTATCGAGGACACCTTCGGCGTTTCCGCCGCTGCTCCTGCCGCCGTTGTCGCCGCTCCCGCTGCTGGCGCTGCTGAGGCCGAGGAGAAGACCGAGTTTGACGTCGTGCTCGAGGGCTTCGGCGACAACAAGATCCAGGTCATCAAGGCCGTCCGTGAGCTCACCAACCTTGGCCTGAAGGAGGCCAAGGAGGTCGTCGAGGGCGCTCCCAAGGCTGTTCTCGAGGGTGCCAAGAAGGAGGACGCCGAGGCTGCCAAGGAGAAGCTCGAGGCTGCTGGCGCTGCTGTCACCCTCAAGTAATCAGGCTTTCTCGCCAGATTTCTTTGCAGACGGGGTTCGCATTGCGAGCCCCGTCTTTTTCGTTTTGATCCCTCTATTTTGTTGGCTCGGCATACAAATTGCTGCCGCTTGCGGTGCTTTGGGGTCGCTACCGTTGGGCGATAAAATTGCACCATTCGAGCAATAATTTGCGTTGACCTGCTGAAGAATGGCGCTTGCCTACATTAACGTTAATTAACGGCGGTAAGATAAACCGGTATCGCAATTTGGTCTGCGGCCGCCGTGCCGCACGCACAGGGCGCATCCTGCGCCTGCGAAAGGATCCCTGAATACTATGAAGGCAATCATCCCCGCCGCCGGTCTTGGCACGCGTTTTCTGCCTGGCACCAAGTGCACGCCTAAAGAGATGCTGCCGGTGCTCGACAAGCCGGTCATCCAGTACGTCGTCGAGGAGGCGCTCGACCCCGAGGAGGTCGACGACGCCATTATCGTCACCTCTCCCGGCAAGCCCGAGTTGCTGAGCTACTTCCAGCCCGATCGTTCGCTCGAGAACCTGCTGCGCGAGCGCGGCAAGGATGCTTATGCCGACGCCGTCGCCCATGCGGGCGGTATGCCGGTCGACTTCCGCTATCAGTACGAGCCCAAGGGCCTCGGTCACGCCATTCGCTCTGCCGCTGACGCTGTGGCGGGGGAGAACTTCCTGGTTCTTCTGGGCGACTACGTTGTGCCCAACCGCGACATCTGCGACAAGATGCTTGCCGTCTCCAAGGAGCACGGTGGCGCTTCTGTTATCGCCGTTGCCGCGTGCGCTCCTGAGGAAGTCAGCCGCTATGGCGTTATCGCCGGCGATCGCGTGGGCGCTCTCGAGGGCTTCGAGAATGCCGCCGACGACGAGCCCGGTGCCGTCTGGCGCATCGGCGGCCTGGTCGAGAAGCCCGCTCCCGAGGCGGCTCCGTCCAACCTGTACATCGTCGGTCGCTACCTGCTGAGCCCGTTGGTCATGGACCTGCTGGCCGATCAGCAGGCCGGTAAGGGCGGCGAGATCCAGCTGACCGACGCCATGGCCCGCTCGCTCGACCGCGAGGCCATGTACGCCGTCGTCATCGACCCGCTGTCGGGCTACGATACCGGTACCCCGTCTGGCTGGATGGCCACCAACGCCCTCATGGCTGCAAGCGATCCTCGCTTTGCCGGCGCCTTCTGGGATGCCATCGACGAGCGCGGCGGTTTGATGCGTAAGTAAGCCTTCGGGCATCGACATTTACGGGTGCGGACTTCGGTTCGCGCCCGTTTTTTTATAAGAGCTGCGATTGCCAGCCCTCTGTTCACAGAAAATATATGAACAGGTGTTCGATGCACATCCATCTACCTGCATGTTTTCTGTCGAAAAACTTTGCTACTCCAAAAACTCAATCACGTCAAGGCTTTTCTTGCTCAACGGTCGGTACCTGATAAACTATTAGGTTGCGATAACTGGCGAAGCTATGCCTCGCCAATCCACCGAGCATTTCCGTGAAGGAGGAAAAACCTGGTGACCTACGCATACACTGCCACTGAGCGCAAGCGCGTCAGCTTCGGGAAAATCCCGGAGGCCATGGAGCTCCCCAACCTTATCTCTGTTCAAAGGGAATCCTTTGAGCGTTTTAAGGACGAGGGCCTTCGTGAGGCGTTCAAGGAATCCAGCCCCATCCAGAGCCAGAACCATGTTCTCGAGGTTACCTTCGGCGAGCATCAGTTTGGCGATCCCGCGCACACCGTCGAGGAGTGCCGCGAGAAGGACATGACCTATCAGGCTCCGCTTCTGACCGACGTCCGTCTCACCAACAAGGAGACCGGTGAGATCAAGGAGCAGCTCGTCTTTATGGGCGACTTCCCCATGATGACCGATCAGGGCACCTTTATCATCAACGGTACCGAGCGTATCGTCGTCTCCCAGCTCGTCCGTTCCCCGGGCGTGTACTACAGCTCCGAGATGGATTCGGGCAAGCAGATCTACAAGGCTCAGATCATCCCGTCCCGCGGTGCCTGGCTCGAGTTTGAGGTCGACAAGCGCGACCAGCTCATGGTCTCCATCGACCGTAAGCGCAAGCAGAGCGCCACGATGTTCCTGCGCGCCCTTGGCATCGCCGTCACCAACGACGATATCATCGAGCTGCTCGGCAACTCCGATGTGATCAAGCGCACCCTCGAGCGCGATACCGCCCTTACCCGCGAGGATGCTCTTATCGAGATCTACCGTCGCCTGCGCCCGGGCGAGCCTCCCACCGTGGATGCTTCCCGCAGCCTGCTCGAGGGCCTGCTCTTCAACCCGCAGCGCTACGATCTGGCCCGCGTCGGTCGCTACAAGGTCAACAAGAAGCTCAACCTCACCACCGAGGAAGAGGTCACGGTGCTCACCGACGAGGATATCGTCGCTACGCTGCGCTACCTGCTGTCCCTCGCTGCCGGCGAGCAGGGCTTCAAGGTCGACGACATCGACCACTTTGGCAACCGCCGCATTCGCACCGTCGGCGAGCTCGTCGCCAACCAGTTCCGTATCGGCATGAGCCGTATGGAGCGCGTCGTCCGTGAGCGCATGAGCTCCCAGGACATCGACGAGATCACCCCGCAGTCGCTCATCAACATCCGTCCGATCGTGGCCTCTATCAAGGAGTTCTTCGGTTCCTCGCAGCTCTCGCAGTTCATGGACCAGGCAAACCCCCTGACCGGTCTGACCCACAAGCGCCGTCTGTCCGCACTCGGCCCCGGCGGTCTTGCCGGCCACAAGTCGGGCTCCAGCCGCCGCACCAACGTGCCGACGGCCGTCCGCGACGTTCACAACTCGCACTACAGCCGCATGTGCCCGATCGAGACCCCCGAAGGCCCCAACATCGGCCTGATCGGCTCGCTCGCCCTCTACGCCCGCGTCAACGAGTATGGCTTCATCGAGGCCCCGTTCCGTCGCGTCGAGAACGGCGTTGCCACCGACCAGATCGACTGGATGACCGCTGACGAGGAAGAGAAGCACGTCATCGCGCCGGCCAACACGCCGCTCGATCCCAAGACCAACGAGTTCATCACGACCGATGCCGAGGGCAAGATCGTTCGTCCACATACCGTGATCGCCCGTACCCGCGACTTCGACGGCTCCTTCGGCGCTCCCGCCGACGTGCCTGTCGAGGACGTCGACTACATGGACGTCTCGCCGCGTCAGATGCTCTCCGTCGCAGCCACGCTGATTCCGTTCCTCGAGCACGACGACGCCAAGCGTACCCTCATGGGCGCCAACATGCAGCGTCAGGCCGTGCCGCTGGTTCACCCCGCCGCTCCCTATGTCGGTACCGGCATGGAGCGTCGCGCCGCCCTGGACTCCGGCGAGGTTACCCTGGCCAAGAACGCCGGCGAAGTCATCTATGCCGACGCCTCCAAGATCATCGTCAAGCATGCCGGCGGCATGGACGAGTATCACCTGGCCAAGTACCAGCGCTCCAACCAGTCCACCTGCATCAACCACCGTCCGCTCGTGCGCGTCGGTGACACCGTTGAGCAGGGCGAGCCTCTGGCCGACGGTCCTTCGACCGATCATGGCGAGCTCGCACTGGGCCAGAACCTCACCGTGGCATACATGCCGTGGGAAGGCTTCAACTACGAGGACGGTATCGTCGTGTCCGAGCGCCTGGTGGCCGAGGACCTGCTGACGACCATCAATATCACCCGTCACGAGATCGACGCCCGCGACACCAAGCTCGGCCCCGAGGAGATCACTCGCGAGATCCCGAACCTCTCCGAGGACATGCTCGCCAACCTCG
>CABSDO010000117.1 GCA_902476475.1 uncultured Collinsella sp.
CATGCCTATTTTCAATATGCGCCGTTTGATGTCGAGGGCGGCGTTAAGGCCTGGGGCCATGCGACGAGCCGCGATCTTATGACGTGGGACTATGTTGGCGCTCCGCTGCTGCCCGACGAGCCGTTCGATTGCCACGGTGTGTATTCGGGCTCCGCGCTTGCCGAGGACGGTCGCATTCGCGTGCTCTATACGGGCAACGTTAAGCTTTCCGATGCGGACGGCACGTACGACTACGTCAATACCGGCCGCCGCGCCGATACTGTTTATGTGGAGAGCGCCGACGGTCAGTCGTTCGACGCCAAGCGTGTGGTGCTGGCTTCCGAGGATTATCCCGAGGATTTGACCTGCCACGTGCGTGACCCCAAGGTGTGGCGCGATGATGATGGGCGTTATCACATGGTGCTGGGCGCGCGTCGTCGCGTGGACGGGCCGCATGTCGATAGCCGTTTTTGCGCCATGCACGGCGAGGGTGCCGGACGCGATGTGGGCGAGATCCTGGTGTATGGCTCGCCCGATATGCTGAACTGGGAGCTCGAGAGCCGTGTGTCTACGCCCAAGCGTTTTGGCTTTATGTGGGAGTGCCCGGGATACCTTGAGCTTGAGACGGATGGCGGTATACCGGCGATGTTCCTGTCCTTCTCTCCCCAGGGGCTCGAGGGCGGTCGTTGGGACCGCGGCAACGTATACGCTGCTGGCTACATGCCTGTAACGGGCGACATTACCAGTGGCAATGACGCTTATGAGCTGGGCGAGTTCCGCCTGTGGGACGCCGGTTTTGACTTCTATGCTCCGCAGGAGTTCACGGCCGAGGACGGTCGCCACATTCTGATTGGCTGGATGGGCATGCCCGATGAGCCGACCTATGGCAACGACCCCACTGTGGTGTGCGGCTGGCAGCACTGCATGACGGTGCCGCGTGAGCTTACAGCCGGTGACGGCGGCGTGGTGCTGCAGCAGCCGACGCGCGAGATCGAGCGCCATTATGCCTCGGTGCGTGTGGGGGAGGGCTCGTTGGAGGTTGCCGGCGATACCTGCTTTGACGTTGTTGTCGACGGTGTCGACGGCGCGTTTACCACAACCGTTGATGGCGAGCTAAGGCTGTCGTTTATGCCTGCCGAGGGCGAACTGCCCGCGCGCTTTGAGATGCGATTTACCGATGAGAGCCGCGCTTCTGCCGGCTGCGGTCGCACCGTGCGTTGGGAGCCCGTCGACGAGGTTCGTAACGTGCGCATTGTTGGCGATGTTTCGTCGGTCGAGGTGTTTGTGAACGATGGCGCACTCGTGTTTTCGACGCGCATCTATCCCGAGGCCTATGGCGTGTCCGTTGACGCTCCGGGTGCGAGCGTGAACTATCATGCGCTCAGCATCTAGGCGATTCGTCGCATATCGGCGCTATACTGCAGCCGTTGCCCACGATGCGGGGAACACCCGCATCGTGGGTTTTTGTTTATGAAGGGACGGTGCCGCGTGGACGTGCAGAAGCTAGAAGAGGCCTGGGCTGCAAGGGCCGGCGCGCGTGAGGCGCGGTTGCTTGCGGCCTCGCATGTACCGGCAGCGCTTTCGCAATTGGGGATTGTGCGCCCTGGTGACCGCCTGGTTGCGTATGTCGATGACTTTGCCGATGCGTTTGCGCACGGCTTTGATGGCTGCGACGTGGCTATGGTGGGTGAGCCGTCGGTTGCAGCGTTTGCTGCTGCGTCCGAGGACTTTGATACTTCGTTTGATGCCGAGGGACCGCATCTGTGGTGGTTTGTGAACTCAATCGGTGGCTTTGGCCTGCGTGTGCCCGATCTGCGTGCGCTGGGTCGGGCGGCGCGTGAGGCCCATGCGCTGCTGGTTGTGGACAACACCGTGGCTGGCGTCTTTGGCTGCGATCCGCTGCGGCTGGGTGCCGCGCTGTCGCTCGAGGCGCTCGACCGCGTGTGTGCTGGTAAGGCGCCGCGCAAGTTGGTTGCCGCTTCGGTCGCGCGCTCGCAGCTCAAGCGCCATCGTGTGGATGCTGCTGCCGAGTGCGCGCATGAGCTGCTCGAGGGGTGCGGAATGGCCGCGCTCGACTTGTCCTCCGTTGAGGCTGAGGTTCTAGAGTACGGGCTCGACACGCTCGACACCCGCATGCAGGCGCACTTCGATCGCGCCCGTGCGCTGGCTGAATATTTGGCTGCGAACGAGATGGTGCGCGACGTGCGCTACCCCGGATTGAGCTCGCATCGCGACCATGCGGTTGCAACGGGAATCCTCGAGCACGGCTTTGGCCCGGCAGTTGAATTTGACCTTATCGAATGCAGCGCGGGCGAGCTGTTCGATGCTTTGCCGGGGGAGTTCCGCACATCGCCCGCCGGCGGCGCAGCGACGCGCCTTTCGGCTCCACGCGGCAAGCAGAGGAGCACCGTCCGCCTCTTCGCCGGCACCGACGACCCCCTGGTCGTAGCGTCCGCCCTAGACAACGCCCTTCGTAAATTAGCTACTTTTTAATACTTGCGATGAGGTCGTTTGCTTTGGTGGCAATGACCTTGTTTATGTCGGCCTGCAGCTCCTCGTAGACTGCTATGGCTCGCTCTCCGGCGGGGGTGAGGGTGGATCCGCGGGCGCCGTCGCGCTCGATGAGCTTGCAGCCCAGCTGCCCTTCCGCCTCGTTCACAATGCGCCAGGCTTTGGAGTATGCCATGCCCATGCTCTTGGCGGCACGGTTGAGCGAGTGCTCTCGGGCGATACCCTGCAGCAGCAAGACACAGCCGTGGCCGAAGACGCCCGGCAAATCCTTGTCGCACGCTTGAATGACCAACTTTGCCGTCGTCTTGTACTCCATACGCTCCACGTCTCCCCGCTAAAGTGTTTGCTGGGCAAACGCAAAGCCTGCGTCAAACCCTCGCACGCTCTTCTTAAATCATGCATTGTAGCAGTCAAAGTGCGTTAAGATACTTCCCCAGTATTGGGCGCCCAAGGTTGGGCTGGGTCCTACGAGGCCTGCAGCCGACCGGTCGCATGGAAAAAGGAGAAACATGGCTACGTTCTTTCCCGGTGAGTCCCACACGTTTTCGGAGTATCTGCTGGTTCCTGGTTACTCGTCCTCGCAGTGCATCCCCAACAACGTCTCTCTTAAGACGCCGCTGACCCGCTTTAAGCGCGGTGAGAAGCCGGCAATCACCCTGAACATCCCCATGGTTTCCGCCATCATGCAGTCCGTCTCGGGCGTCGACATGGGTGTCGCGCTCGCTACCGAGGGTGGCCTGTCCTTCATTTACGGTTCCCAGAGCGCCGAGTCCGAGGCCGCTATGGTCAAGGCCGTCAAGGATCACAAGGCCGGCTTCGTTCAGTCCGATTCCACGCTGACCCCCGACATGACCATGGAGCAGGTCATTGAGCTCAAGGAGAAGACCGGTCACTCCACCATGCCGGTTACCGACGACGGCACTCCCAAGGGTAAGCTGCTGGGCATCGTCACCAGCCGTGACTATCGCCCCAGCCGCGATGATCACCAGACGAAGGTCTCCGAGTTCATGACCCCGCGTGAGCAGCTCATCGTGGGCGACAAGAACATCAGCCTCAAGGTTGCCAACGACGTCATCTGGGACAACAAGCTCAACGCTCTGCCTATCGTCGACGACAACGATCACCTCATGGGCATCGTCTTCCGCAAGGACTACGACAGCCACAAGACCAACCCCAACGAGCTGCTCGATGGCGACAAGCGCTACATGGTCGGCGCCGGTATCAACACCCGCGACTATGCCGAGCGCGTGCCGCTGCTCATCGAGGCCGGCGCCGATGTCCTGTGCATCGACTCGTCCGAGGGCTTCAGCGAGTGGCAGAAGCGCACCATCGAGTGGATTCGCGCCAACTACGGCGAGGACGTCAAGGTCGGTGCCGGCAACGTCGTCGACGCCGAGGGCTTCCGCTTCCTGGCCGACTGCGGTGCCGACTTCATCAAGGTCGGTATCGGCGGCGGTTCCATCTGCATTACCCGTGAGACCAAGGGTATCGGCCGTGGCCAGGCCACCGCGCTGATCGACGTCTGCCGCGCTCGCGACGAGTACTACGAGGAGACCGGTGTCTACGTGCCCGTGTGCTCCGACGGCGGCATCGTCTACGACTACCACATGACGCTCGCCCTTGCCATGGGTGCCGACTTCATGATGCTGGGCCGCTACTTCGCTCGCTTCGACGAGAGCCCGACCGAGCGCGTCAACGTGAACGGTCAGTACATGAAGGAGTACTGGGGCGAGGGTTCTGCGCGTGCTCGCAACTGGCAGCGCTACGACCTGGGCGGCGCCGCGAAGCTTAGCTTCGTCGAGGGCGTCGACTCCTACGTTCCCTACGCCGGTTCCCTCAAGGACGGCGTGGGTGGCACGCTCTACAAGGTTAAGTCCACGATGTGCAACTGCGGTGCCCTCTCGATCCCCGAGCTCCAGGAAAAGGCACGCCTGACCCTGGTAAGCTCCACCTCCATCGTCGAAGGCGGCGCCCACGACGTAGTCGTCAAGGACTCCCAGCAAAGCGTCAGCTACCGCTAAGCGGCTTTCCCAGGCACCGCACCTTGCCGTTCAAACCGTCGCTCGCGTACCAAAGTACGCGTTGCTCCTCTTTCACGGCAATCTGCGGCACTTGGAAAACCCGACCATGCTTGGGCGGGTAACAATTATTGGTTGATTCACAACCACGTTATTTAGATAAAGCGAGATGCCTGTAAGTTGCAGGCATCTCGCTTGTCGTATTTGCTATCATCAGTCAAGTTAACCTTAGGGTCGGTCGGCTTAGCTTTGTTCGCTACAAGTTCCGCACGCAAAGAAGAGCACTTAATGTGCTCTTCGTCTTGCGCAGGACTGTCCGCAGTAGCGAACAAAGCTAAGCCGACCGACCCCAGCTAAGATTAAAGGAGCTGATATGTGCGATTGCACAGATCATAAGGACGAGATCCCTGTCTACGACGCGCAGGCCATTGAGTCCCGATGGATGAAGGCCTGGGAGGACTCCAACCTCTTTGCCGTCGACACCGACGACAGCAAGCCCAAGAAGTACGTGCTCGAGATGTTCCCGTATCCGTCGGGCGACCTGCACATGGGCCACGCACGCAACTATACCATCGGCGATGCCATGGCCCGTCAGGCCCGCATGCGCGGCTACGACGTGCTGCACCCCATC
>CABSDO010000118.1 GCA_902476475.1 uncultured Collinsella sp.
CCGACCGAGGACGCCCAGAAATGAGTAAGCAGGCTATTTGCAAGTGAAAACTAATGCCATGAAAAAACAGGCCAGACATATTGCCTGGCCTGTTGAAAAACCTGGTGGGCCCTCCGGGATTCGAACCCAGAACCCAGGGATTATGAGTCCCCTGCGCTAACCGTTGCGCCAAGAGCCCTTGTAACGTGGTGGATGTGATAGAGCCCGTCAGAGCAGGCCAACCATCTTGAACCACGACGTGAAATACTACCATGCACGCGGCACCCGTTCAACGTACGATCTTGTCGACCAGAAGGATCATGGTGCCGCCTTTGACCTTGTGTGCCAGTATGAAAAAAGGCCCCAACTTGCGTTGGAGCCCATTCAATGCTCGGGTGGAGACGAGGGGGATCGAACCCCTGACCTCTTGACTGCCAGTCAAGCGCTCTCCCAGCTGAGCTACGCCCCCGTGACGAGGAGATACTATAGGGGAAGATCTTCGGGGATGCAAGGACTTTTTTGGATTGAATCTCGCACTTACGGGTTTTCCTGGGACGGGGCTGAATTGACTGATTTTGACTTCGGCAAAATCAGTCAATTAACCCACCGTCCCGATAAAACCCTCATGCCGCGACACCTTACTTGTAAAGGTAGGCGATGGCGGTGCCGGTGTGGACTTCGATCGTGGCCGTTCCTCTTACTATGTTGCTGATGCCGATGTCGGCCAGAAGGGCTAACGAGGCGTGGTCCAGTTCCCACTCTAGGCCGTGTTCGCTTATTTCTGTGTTGGGGGCTATTGCGATTATGGAGAAGGTGCTGCCCTCGTGGCCTTCGATGGTCCAGGTTTCGTCTTTGTGCAGGATGCGGGCAGTGGTTTCGTCTTCTTCGATCCAGACGGGGGCGTCCGCATAGCCTGCCAGTAGCCCCAACACAGACAGGGCCATGTCCGGGCGGCCGCCGGTGGCGCAAGTCGCAACCACTTCGGCACCCGGCCAGCGGCGGCGGACGGAATCGAGCGCCAACGCCAGATCGGTATAGTCCTTATAGGGGTCGTGGCGCTCTACCTCAAAAGCCTCGGCGGCATCGACCAGAGCACGTCCCTCATCGCTTACGGTGTCGGCATCACCCACGTAGACATCGCAGCTCAGGCCAGTGCCCAACAGGGTGTCCAGCCCGCGGTCTACGGCTACGATGTGGTCACACTCCCCTGCCAATTGACGCAACAGCACCGCGCTCGCCACCACCGGCGATCCGCATACCACTAACACTTTGCAAGCCACGGACCTCGCCTAGCCCTCAAACGAAAGCACGCGGGCCAGATCCAGGTCCTCATAACTATCGATAAAGATATCGCAGTTATCGCGAACCTCGTCGCGCTCCATACGGCCGTGCGGATCATAGATACCCACACGTTTAAATCCAGCAGTGCCAGAGCTCTTAAGTCCAAAAACGGCGTCTTCAAACACCCACGCACGCTCAAACTTGTGCCCATGGTGCTCTTCCAGGCGACGCAGCGCCAGCTCGTATACATCGGGGAACTGCTTGGAGCGCCCCGCCTCGCCCGTCGTGGTAATAAACTCCATATAGCGATCAAGGCCAGCAGCCGCAATGGCGGACTGCACCAGCTCGGCCGGCGTGGACGTGGCAACGCACATGGCAATGCCCGCCGCCTTCGCCAGTTCCAAAAATGCCAGGAGCCCCTCGCGCGGCGGCACCTTGGAGTACCCATCAATCAAAATCTCGCCCAGCTCGCGGTAAACCTCCTCGCCATTCGTGCCAATGCCCCACGTGTCATGGTAGGCCTGGCACTCGTCCTCGAGCGAAAGGTGCTCAAACTGGGCAAAATCGTCGACCGTTACATCAATGCCATGACGGTGCAATAACTCGGTCTGCGCATGGCCCCAGACGGGGGAGCTATTAACCAGTGTTCCGTCGCAATCGAAAATAAAAGCAACACTTGGAGCAGCGATGTGGTTCATAAACGAGCCTTTCGATGTCAAATGGTAAACAACCTGCTAAAAACGTTTTACCAAACGTAAGCCTATCAGTTTTGAAACCCTATTTGGTAAAACTGTCAAGGGTTTTACCACGGCAATTCTGCCAGTGGTATAAACATGTCGCTTACCGATTAAACGCCCTCGCAGATCCGCTTTCGTCCATAAAACTAACGTACAGGTGTTATCGTAGTTTCTGCCGAAAGATCCACCGAGCACGCGAGGTGAAACGAATCATAGAACTATCGCCGTCCCTTCGATTCGTGCAGCCCTGGACCTTTCGCATTTAGTCACCAAGGCAACATGCTGCCGCGTCATGATGGGATCAAACGTGAGCGATACAAAGCTAAAGCCAACGGCAAAAAAGCCCGCAACCCGCAAGGCCGCTCCGCACGCACCGGAGCTCTCTAAGGACGATGTCTATCTGTTTGGCATTGGAATGTGGGAGCGCAGCTGGGAAAAGATGGGCGCGCACCCCGATACGCAATACCGTACGCGCGGCTGGCGTTTTTGCGTTTGGGCGCCCGATGTAAAGAGCGTTCACGTCATTGGAGAATTTAACGACTGGGACGAGGAAGCCAACCCGCTGGTGCCCGTGCATACGAGCGCTATCTGGGAAGGCTTTATTCCTGGCGCTGAGCAGGGCCAACTCTATAAATATCTCATTGAGACCAACGAGGGCGAAAAGCTCTATAAGGCCGATCCGTACGCCTTTAAGGCCGAGTGCCCTCCGGGCACGGCAAGCGTGCTGTGGAGCCTGGACGGCTATAAGTGGAACGACGCCGCGTGGCTCAGGCGCCGCGCCGGCCACAATCACATGTCACAGCCGCTCAACATTTACGAGGTGCATATTGGCTCGTGGAAGCGCCATGGCGACGCACCCCAGGGCGAGCCGGACGAGTACGGCAACTACCCCGGCCCCATGGACCCCTTCCCCGCGCAGCGTGGCGAGTTCTACTCCTACGACGACCTGTCGGTGGAGCTCGTGGACTACGTGCGCGACATGGGCTATACGCATATCGAGGTCATGCCGCTCATGGAGCATCCCTTCGATGGCTCCTGGGGCTACCAGACGACCGGCTACTATGCCGCCACGTCGCGCTACGGCAATCCGCAGCAGCTCATGCACTTTATCGATGCGTGCCACGAGGCGGGCATCGGCGTGATTATGGACTGGGTGCCCGGCGGTTTTTGCGCCGACTCCCACGGCCTTGCCACTTTTAACGGACACATGCTGTTTGAGCACGAGATTCACCCCAACTGGGGCACGCACAAGTTTGACTTCGCCCGCGGCGAAGTCCGCTCCTTCCTGGTCTCCAACGTGCTGTACTGGCTCGAGAACTTCCACGTGGACGGCATTCGCATGGACGGCGTGTCCAGCATGCTGTACCTCAACTTTGGCATTGACGATCCGGGCCAAAAGAAGTTCAACAAGTACGGTACCGAGGAGGACCTGGACGCCAGCGCGTTTATCCGTCAGGTCAACTGCGCTGTAGAGGCGCACTACCCCGACGTGATGATGATGGCCGAGGAGTCCACCGCGTGGCCGCTCGTGACCTACCCGCCCGAGGAGGGTGGCCTTGGCTTCCACTACAAGTGGGACATGGGCTGGATGAACGACACCCTGCACTACATGCAGACCGATTTTCCGTGGCGCCCCGGCAACCACGGCCTGCTCACGTTCTCCATTATGTACGCCTTTACCGAGAACTTTATTTGTCCGCTGAGCCACGACGAGGTCGTACACGGCAAGTGCTCGCTGATCGGCCGCATGCCGGGCGACTGGTGGCGCCAGTTTGCCGGTCTGCGCACGCTGGCCATCTACCAGATGACCCACCCCGGTGCCAAGCTCAACTTTATGGGCAACGAGATCGGCCAGTTTATTGAGTGGCGCTACTACGAGTCCATCCAGTGGTTCCTGACCGAGGAGTATGAGACTCACAAGCATCATCAGGCGTTTATCAAGGCGCTTAACCACCTGTACACTGCCGAGCCCGCCCTGTACGAGCGCGGCTACACCGACGACGGCTTTACCTGGATCGATGCGGACAACTCCAAGCAGTCCATCGTGAGCTTTGTGCGTCAGGGCGAGGACATCGACGACGACCTGGTGATCCTGATCAACTTTGACCCGGCGAGCTACGAGAGCTTCCGTGTGGGCGTGCCGCGCGAGGGCGACTGGGAGGTCATCTTCGACTCCGACCGTCCCGAGTTTGGCGGCAGCGGATATGCCGGCGAGGAGCCCTACACCTGCTCGAGCGAGCCCTATCCCTGGAACGGGCAGATGGACTCCATCGAGATTAAGGTGCCCGGACTGGCAGGCGTGGTGCTTAAGCGCCGCGGTCCCAGCAGCTACAAGCCGCCCGTGGTCGAGGAGCCCAAGAAGGCAGCGCGTAAGCGCACGTCCACGGTGAAGCCCAAGCCTGCGGCTGCCAAGAAGGCTCCCGCCAAGGCGAAGGCCACGACCACCAAGGCCAAGGCTAAGGCAGCCGCAAAGCCCGCTGCTAAGGCCGCAGCCAAGAAGCCGGCTGCCAAAAAGGCCGCTACCAAGGCCAAGTCTGCTTCTGTTAAGTCGTCTGCCAAGGATGCGTAACAAAGCCGTTACAGCTGTAATCACCCGCCCCGACAGGGCGTAGGATACAAGTCATAACCGTTCCGGGAGAAACATCCCCGGGGGAAAGGAACGTATGAATAAGATCTTCGACAACAAGCAGGAGTTTACCGAGCTCTATCGCGATGCCGTCATGAGCATCAGCGGCAAGAGCGTCGAGGCCGCCAGCGACCTCGACCGCTTTAACGCCCTGGCCAAGCTCGTGGCCGAGAAGGCACGCACCGTTGCCACCAAGAGCGACGCCCGCGCCACCGCCGAGGGCAAAAAGCGCGTGTACTACTTCTCGATCGAGTTTTTGATCGGCCGCCTGCTCGACAACTACCTGCTCAATTTTGGCGTGCGCGACATGGTCGCCGAGGCGCTCGACGACATGGGCTTTGACCTGTCCGTCATCGAGAACCAGGAGCCCGATCCGGCTCTGGGCAACGGCGGCCTGGGCCGTCTTGCCGCATGCTTCC
>CABSDO010000119.1 GCA_902476475.1 uncultured Collinsella sp.
GCATTTGGACAATCTGACGTTCAACTTCAAGGGCGCGACCAGAAGGTCAGCGCCCTTTCGTTTCACGTCACCTTGTCTCAAATGCGGCCCGCTCGCTGCCGTTGCCAAGACATCGGCGTTGCCTTGCTTCGGGAATGCGGCAGATAGGGACGTTCCTTTTTTGCCGGCAGTTTGGGACACTCCTTACGGGGCACCCCCCACAGCGCCTATGCCAGCTTGTCGATTTGCCCAATCTCCCAAAGCGGAATGTTGACGAGCGTGCCCTCGTCTCTATATGCCGCTAACGATGTTCTCACGCAGCGCTCGAGCTTGAACTTCTCGCAGGCAATCCTCAGGCTCTTTGCTTTGAGATTCTCTGCCGCCTTGACCTCGAGCGGAAGCACGGTCCCCGCATGGTCGATGGCAAAGTCAGTCTCTGCATTGCCGGAGGAGGATGACCAATACGCGGGAGTTTTGCCTTGGAGCAAAAGCTCCTGTGCGACGTATTGCTCGGTCAGCGAGCCTTTGAACTCCGTAAAAACAGCGGGCCCGTTCAGAACAATGGCTGGCGTGAGGCCGGAGAGCGCTCCGAGGATGCCGGTGTCGATGCAGAACAGCTTGAAGCCCGAGAGATCCTCGTAGCTTGTGAGCGGTGCTCTTAGGGCGGAAACACGTGGCACCTTATGAACGATTCCATAGTCCATGAGCCACTGGAGGCTTTCCTCAAAATCGCGTGCGCGCGCCCCGGGACGAAGCGCGCCGTAGACGAACTTCTTGTTCTCCTTTGCGAGCTGGCCGGGAAGGGATTTCCAAACCAGCCTCATGCGCTCGACGATGCGGGCTGGCGCATGCTTGCCAAAATCGGATTCGTAAGCCTCGATGATTTGCTGCTGAAGCCTTCGGGCCTCGATGAAATCGTGGGAGGCGGCGAAAGCGGAGACAACTTCGGGCATACCGCCGACAACAAGGTATTCCTTGAGCAGGCGCTCGAGCTTTTCGGTAACGTTTGCCAGAAGGTCCATGTCTGCGGCAAGGACGGCGTCGGCGAGCGGGCTGCCGTCGACGGCACGAACGAACTCGACAAACCCCATGGGGCGCATGGTGAGCTGGTCGATCTTGCCGACGGGGAACGACTCGTTTTCGCGTCGGAGCGCGAGCCCCATATAGGAGCCGGCTGCCACGATATGGTATTCCGGCGCCAGCTCGTTGAAGTATTTGAGCGAGGTGATGCCACGCGGTGCCTCTTGGATTTCGTCGAAGATGATGAGCGTGTCTGTCGGCGTTATGGTCTGGCCGCGCAGGAGCTCTATCTGGGAGATGATGCGTTTGGGGTCAAGGCTTCCGTCGAACAGCGAACGTGCGCCCGGTTCGAGCATAAAGTCAAAGCGGATGACGTTTTGATACTGCTGGCCTGCGAATTCGTTAAGAAGCCAGGTTTTTCCCGTCTGGCGGGCCCCCTTAAGCAGGAGGGGCTTGCGGTTTGCCCTAGATTTCCAAGCGATGAGTTCGTCCATTAGCTGTCGCTGCATACTGCCTCCTAACGATCATGGTTAGTATAAGACCGTCTTGGTCTTTCCATCGAAAAATGTGGGAGTAAACCACGTTTTTCCATCGAATAATGTGGGAGGCAACCACGTTTTTCCATCGAATAATGTGGGGGTTCAGGTCGGCACCTGGGAGCGTTCCTTCTCTGTCGGCAGTTTGGAACACTCCTTGTTTTGGTGCAAATTAGCTACCCTTGCATCAGAAAACGGCGCCTGTCGGCGATGTTGCCGGCGGGCGCCGTTGTCATGTGGGCGGTTATGTTGTGGCCGCTGATGAGGCTCGAACTCGCATGCTACAGCGAGTCGATAAAGCGCTGCTGAGCGGCACGTCCTGCCTCGTCCCACTTAAAGACGCCGGCGTTGTCGAGCACGTGGCCAAACACCACGCCGACCTCCTCGTGCAGGATATCGATGGCGTTGTCGGCCGTAAGCTCGTCGGCGCGGCGGGCAAAGACGTCCTCAGCCCATGCGGCGTGGCTGCGGCAAAGATCATCGCCCTCGAGCGTACCGGCAAGGTCGTAGCTGGCATCGACCTTGGCTGCCAGCAGATGCTCACGGACAGCGCCAAGCTCGGGAACCAGGCGCGGCGGCAGAATGGCCAGGCCCATGACCTCGATCAGGCCGATGTTCTCCTTCTTAATGTGGTGGTACTCGGCATGCGGATGGAAAACGCCCAGCGGATGCTCATCGGTCGTAATGTTGCAGCGAAGCGCCAGGTAGGCCTCGTAGATATCGCCACCGGCATTGCCGCGGGAGTCGACGCGGCGAATGACGGGCGTCACGGTGTTGTGCGCCACGCCGTCGGCCGTGTGCGCGATGACACCCACGGACTCGTCGGTCCACTCGCGCCAGGCGAGGATGATCTTCTCGGCGGCATCGAGGAGCTCGCCGCGATCGTGCGAGCGCAGGCGCAGCACCGAGAGCAGCCACTGCAGCACGGTACCGGCGACTTGGTCAAAGCCGGGCACGGTAAACTGCGAGACCTCGGCCGCGTGCATCATGGGGAACTCGTGCGCGCCGCCCTGGAAGTGGTCGTGCGACAGGATCGAGCCGCCCACGATGGGCAGGTCGGCGTTGGAGCCGATAAAGTAGTGCGGGAACAGGTCCACAAAGTCGAGCAGGCAGGAGAGACCCTTGCGATCGACGTGCATCGGGCGATGCTCGGAGCTCATGGCAATGCAGTGCTCGTTAAAGTACGCGTACGGGCTGTACTGGAAGCCCCAGCGCTCACCGTCAAGCTGGATCGGGATAATGCGTAGGTTCTGGCGGGCGGGGTGGGCGCCATCGTCGGCTGCGGCAGAACGTCCGGGATAGCCCTCGTTCTCGATGCACAGCTGGCAGGCAGGATACTTCTCGCCTGTGTTCTTGGCGGCGCCGGCTGCGGCAATGTCGCGCGGGTCCTTCTCGGGCTTGGACAGGTTGATGGTGATCTCAAGATCGCCCCAGTTGGTGGGGGTGCTCCATTTGATGTTGCGCGCGATGGCGGCGCGGCGCACATAGCCGGCGTCGCAGCACAGGCCGTAGAACCAGTCGGTCGCGGCGCGGGGCTCGTTGACGCCCATGCGCCCATTGAACTCCTCGTTAACAACCGAAGGCCTCGGCATAAGCACACCCATGATGCGCATGGCGATGCGGTCGCGGCCCGACGCCGTGTCCTCGGCAACACCGTTGGCAACGGCGGCCTCGGAAAGCGCGGCAAGCGTGCCCTCCAGGTCAAAGTCGGGGAGTGTATCGGGGTGCAGAAGCGAAATCCTCTCGGTCTGCAGCGCCCAGGCCATGTCGAGCGCGGGGCCCGTGGCGCCAATGCACTCCAGAATGGTGTTGTAGGCCCAGATGCGGTCGTCCTGCCCGATCATGGATCGGTGGATGGCGTACTCGATCAGGTTCTGCGCGGTCTCGCGCACGTCGGTCATTACAGCCATGCCGCGTAAGCCCCCTTGTCAGAGATTGCGTAGTGACGGGCAGAGCCCTCGCCCAGCCAGCCGTTCATCTTGGTAATGAAGGTGTCGACCAGGTCGAGCGGCACGAAGGCCTGGATGGTGCCGCCAAAGCCACCGCCGTGGATGCGGACGGCACCGCGGCCGTCGAGCACGTGCTCGGCAAGTGCCAGGGCGTACATGGAGGGCTGCTCGGAGCCAAGCTTGGCAACGACATTCTGCAGGTACATGGCCGAGCTGGCGCCGGACTCGCGCGTCAGGACCAGGAACTGGTCGATGTCGCCGGCGTTAAGAGCCGCCCAGCGCTTGTCGACCAGGCCGTTCTCGTACCAGTAGTGAACGGCGCGCAGGCAGGCGCGGTCGCCAAGCTTGGCGCGCAGCTCGGGCAGCTTGGCGTCAAAGTCGGCAACGTCGACCTCACACAGGCGCGCCTTGCCAAACTCGGCGGCAACATCCTGCATCTCGCGCGGGACGGCGGCGTAGTCGTCGGTGGCTGCCACGTGGTCGGCGCCTACCTTAACTAGCACGAGCGCATAGCCGTGATCCTCAAAGTTGAGCTCTAGCTTCTGAGTTTTAGGCTGAGCCTGGTCCTCAAAATCCATGTAGGCGAGGCCGCCCAGGCACACGGCGGCCTGGTCCATCAGACCGCAGGGCTTGCCGTAGTAGTTGTTCTCGGTGCGCTGGCTCATCTGCGCAAGCGCGACGGGCTCAATGGCGGGCGCGCCCCAGAGCGTCTCCATGGCGCGACCGTATGCGGCCTCGACGGCGGCAGAGCTGGAAAGGCCGCCGCCCGAGGGGACAGAGCAGGTGAAGGCGAAGTCGAAGCCGCGGGGCTCAACGCCCAGGGCTGCGACCTCGTGGGCCATGCCGCGGACGAGGCTCGCGGACGTGCCCTTCTCGGACTCCTGAACATCCAGCGTGTCGAGCGTAATCTCAAGGCTGGGGTAGCCCTCGTCGGCAACGCGGACCTTGTTGGTGTCGGTTGCCACGGCAATGCCGTCGACGGCGACATCGAGCGAGCCGGCGATAACGTGGCCGCCCTCGTGGTCGGTGTGGTTGCCGCTGATCTCGGAACGGCCGGGCGCGTGTACGTAGAGCACCTGGCGGTCGCCGATGGGGCCAAACTCCTCCTCAAACAGCTTAGTGAGCGTGGCGAGCGTCTTTTCGTCGGGGGCGGTCATGGGGGTCCTTTCTTTGGCGCGTACGGACGATTCTTGCGTCGTTATGAGTACGTTAACAATTTGAAGCGGCGTGAACTCAGCATTCACGATGCCGCACGTTAAAGGCTATGTTAACGTACTCATAACACAGCGCCTATTACTTTTTGAGAATCTGGTAATCGGTCGAAATTCGGCCGTGAACGGTAGTGCCGTATGGACTTATAGAGCAGAAGAGCTGCAGCTAGAAAAAGTAGAGTACGTTAACATGCGTCCGACGATAGCGGCCCTCCGTGCGCTCAATTCCTGCACGGGCCGGTATGCACGCTATTCAGATCTCGCAAGGGTGAAGGTGATCTTGTGGCAAGACGCCCCTCCAACGATACAGGCTCGCG
>CABSDO010000120.1 GCA_902476475.1 uncultured Collinsella sp.
CCCTCCAGGTGGCCGACGCCCGCCATAAGGACTTCCTCGCTCGTGCCGTGGTAGATGGGCATGTTCACGTCGATGGAGGGGATCTCGACCCAGCTCATCATGGGGTCGCGGTCAAAGATGAGCTGCTGATCGTAGGGCTCGATCTGGTCGGCGGGAAGCTCGGTGGCCTCGCCGGCAAGCTGCTCGTTAAAGGAGCGCGCCTGCAGCAGAATGCGCTCGCGCTCCTCTTCCGAAAGCGCGTCCACGGTGCTGGACACGGTGCTGATCTGGTTGAACACGCCCGAGGCCTCGAGCCGGTCCAAGATCCACGGCCACGTCATAAGGCCCACGCCAATAAGAATGATGACGATAGTGATGAGCCGGTCGGCCCAGCGCGGCAGCCGCTTGCGACGACGCTTACCGCCCTTAGGCTTGGGTTGTGGGCTTGAGCCGCCGCTGGCCGCGGCGTTATTGCTCTTCATATGTTTGGCGCCCTGCACCATCGCCGGTCACCCCTTTACAGCTTAGGTTGTCTAAACAAATAATAGCCGATTAGCGAGTCCCGCGTGCCACCACCCGGACAATGGGGTCAGGCTGCATTGTCCGGTCAGGCATAGGCCCGTATTTGAGTTTTCAAAATATCTCGGATCAACAGAAAGATTCGGGATACAATAGCTACAGGAAACGACGCATCCCGCGTAAATGATTGAGAGCGCGGGCGGCCTAGTTTTCAGCTTTAGTTAAATGCCCGGGCCTCTAACCCCGGGCATTCTTACTTGCGCTTGTTGCGGCGCAAATGCCTTCTACCGTCCGCACCGCACGAGCGCCTACGGACCTTAAACCGAACCTCATACGAGTCAAAAAACGCGATGACGAACGTGCCCACCGCCGCGAGGGCAGCGAGCGCGTTAAGGAATTTCAGCATTTGGGGACCTCCGATCGAGTCGTCGGCCGCCCGCGCACGGGATGCGTCGCAAGGGTATTTTACCGCGAGCGCACGCACTTACAGCTGGTAAACGCAATATTTGCAAACATTTGTTCGATGGTTACACACACGATCCTTTGAGCAGCGGAGCCTGGCGGCATTGCCCGGTCAGGTAGAGGCCCGTATTTGCGTTTTCAAATTATCCCAGATCGCTGGGGCGATTCGGGATACAATGTCAATAGGAAACGACGCATCCCGCGTAAATGAACGTGAGCGCGGGCGGCCTAGTTTTCAGCTTTTGTTAAATGCCCGGGATCCGACCCCCGGGCATTCTTATTTGCGCTTGTTGCGGCGCAAATGCCTTCTACCGTCCGCACCGCGCGTGCGCCTACGGACCTTAAACCGAACTTCATACGAGTCAAGAAACGCGATGACGGATGAGTCCGCATCGGACGGTGGAGGCTGCCTGTGTTGTCCAAAAAGAACGGGGCAAACTCCAGCGCGGAGTCTGCCCCGAAAAGAGAATGGCAAAGCAAGAACGTCGATGGACGAGAAAAGTGTCCGCAAGTCTCATGGCCATCACATCCCACCTGCCAAAGGGATGGGTGAGCGAGCGTTACTCCTGCTCGGACTCCTCAGCCTGCTTACGGCTGCGGATGAGGTGCGCCACGCCGATGCACAGCACCGCGCCACCAGCGATCCAAGTGAAGGTCACACCGTTGAGGCCGGTAAGCGGGAGGCCGGAACCCTTCTGGTCGACAATGGTGAAGCTGAGCTTACCGACCTCAGCCTTTGCAGAGCCAGCCTGAACAACATCTTGGTCTGCCTCGATGGCACTCGCAGCGTCAGGCGTTACATCCGTACCGTCCTGATTGAGCGTGCGGCTAATAGTGAAGGTAACGCCACTTGCTGCGGAGTTATTGTAGCCAGGCTTCGGGGTGACCTCCCTAAGAATGTAGGTGCCCTCATCGAGACCGACAACGTTAATCTTGCCGTTTGCATCGGTCTTCAGCTTGGCCTTACCTTCATTGTCCGTCTTGACACCGTTTGCCATAATAAAGGTGCCAGCATCATCGCCCTGCTCCTGCAGCGTAAACTCAACACCCTCGAGCCCCTTAGTTACGCCATCGGAGCCCACCTTGGTGACATCGATGCCATAGGTGTAGTCATAGGCAAAATGGTCAACCGTGGTACCGATACCCTCACCGTGCGGATTGTTAGAGTACTCCAGCTTGACCGTGTTCTTCTGAGCCTTGCCCAGCAGATTATCCTTGTAGATATCCTTAAGCGTACCATCATCCTTGCAGATAATTTGGGAATCAAGCATGGCCTCATATTCAACGGTCACTCGAGAGGTGGCCGTCACAGAAATCACTTTGCCATTCTTGTCCTTGCAATTCTTGAGATCGTCAAAATGGACCGTAAACACGTGGTCCTGCTGTTGATAGGTAGGCACAAATCCTTGCATAACAGTCGTGTTATCGATCTTAACCGTGACATTGGGAGTGGTACTGTTCTCAGCGTCAGTGTACTTGGGCGTCATGGTATCAGGCAGTTTATCAGTGAAGGTATATTTATATTTACCGAATGTATCGATATTACTCGCAACGGTACCGACGAGCTGATATTTAACGTATTCGCCAATAGCGGAGTCGGCGCCCTTGTTGGGAGAAGTAAGGATATCGCTGCCGTTAAACGTCCAGCTACCACCATTGTCGAGGACGGCCTTATTGACAGTAGGAATACTGGTCTTCTCTGAAACGATAACAGGGTCGCCACCGACAATAGCGAAAATTGGCGAGGTGCCGGTATTTGCCTTCTTGCTTGCATCAGTTGCTGCGCTAATGCTGTCGCTGTCAGTCAAAAAGAGATAGTAGCCCGATTCATCGAAGGAGACCTGGGTGTTCGCATCGAACGCAGCATTGATAGCGTCCTTTGGCTTGACGGGATCGGTAGTCTCGACCAAACTGGCAATCTTATTGAGCAGGGCATCGTTATCCACAGCCCCCGCGTTCTGGATATTCGCAGCCAGCCAGTCAGCTACGTTCTGTGCAGTCGCTCCCGTTGTGGGAAGTTTCTTGCTTGTGTCGGCATAGCTATCGCTCTGCTCGATTGCGCTAATTATCTTCTTCTGAACCGTCTCGGGCACGGCCCAGTAAACATTGGAAACAACCTTTTTGTTGTCCTCGTTTATAACATCCGCCTTGAAAATCTGGTAGGCCTTGTACTTCACATCACCATTTTGTTCGTTCTTATTGATGGTGATGCTATTGGTCGTAGCCGCCGTACCCGTCGCAAACGCCATCGTCACCGGCGCCATGACGCCGCCGAAGCTCAGCGCTGCTGTGAGGCCGGCGGTTACTGCCAGGCGTGCGATGTTCTTGTTCATGCCCATCTTCTTTTCCTCTGCTTTCTGCTTGAATTCCATTTGATCTAAATCTATCTGTCTGTGTCTTAGCATCTACTTCGCTACGTCTCGCCCCGCTCTCTGTGGGGCTGCCAGCTACTCTTTATGGCTGCCACCTCCCCGCTTGACCAAGAGCGCGACCACGATGAGCGCGGCTCCGGCGACCGCTGCGGCGGCCGCGGCGTACATTGCCATATCGCCAGTCGAGGGCATAAAGCCTCCGGTGGTAATGCTAGGGGGTGTGCCGGTGGGCGTGTTGACGAGCGACGCCTCCAGGCTGCCCGTCGACCCGTCCGCGCTGTCGGCGCGCAGGGGCGACTCGGCCGTGATGGTGAGTTTGGGCTTGGCGGCGGCCACCTGGTCGACGTCCAGGCCCTCGGCCTTGACCGTCACGGAACGCGTGCCCTCAAAGGCGGTGTAGCCCTTGGGCGCCTTGAGCTCGCGGACCTCCAGCTTGCCCGAGTCCACGCCCGAAACGGTCACGCGGCCGTCCTCGCCCGTGGTGACGGTGGCCTTGCCCTCCGCATCCCACGTGCCGTCGGCCGCTAGCGTGCGACCGCGGTCGTCGGCGATGCTCAGGACCGCCCCGGCAAGCGGCTTGTCGCCGTCGCTGCCGCGCTTGGTGAGCGCGAGATCCCAGGTGTAGGCGCACGCATCGTCGCTCGGCGTGCGGGTAAAGCCGGCATCGCCGGACTGGTCGGCAAAGGGAGAGCGCGGGTAGCGCAGGTAGACCTCGTTGGGGTTGCCCTTCGCGATGCCGTGGTTGCATGCGCTGCTGAGCGGCGCATTGTACACGGCGACCACGCGGGCGCCCGCGGTAAAGGCGTCGGCCCCGCCGAGCGCGGCGATGAGGTCGCCGGTGCGCACGGTGAAGGTCTTGCCGTCGGCCGCTACCTTGGTGGCGCACTGGGCCGTGATGTCGGTCCAGCCCTTCGCGGGCTCGGTGCCGACGCGGCCGTCCTTGTCGGTCTGGACCGCGTCAAAGCCGCCGTCCGCGCCCGCCGCCGCGTACACGCGCATGCTCGCGGCGACCTTGGAGGGGTCGAGCCCCGCACTCATGGTGTCGACGAACCGCACCGTATAGGTGTCGTAGGCGGTAAGACCCGCGGGGACCGTGGCCGAGAGGCGCCAGTACAGGTCGTCGGCGACCGTGGCGTCGGCGGCCTTCTGCCAGGCGGCGGTGCTGTCCTCCAGCACATGCTTGGACACCTTGGGGGTCGCCGCCTTGGGCTTGACGGTAACGGCGCTGCCGCCCACCAGGGCCATGATCGGCGCGGTGCCGGTCTCGCCCTGGGCGATGGCGTCGTCGTCGGCGACGATGAGCCAATAGCCACAGGGCAGCTCGGCCGCCGTGCCCGCGTTGAGGGCCACAGACACGGCGCCAGAGCTCTGGAGGGAACGAGCGAGCTGTGCGCTCAGCGCACTCGTAAGGTGGGAATCGGTGTTGAGCCACTCGGCAGCTTCCCGCGCGGTGGTCTGGGAATTGGGCATACCGGCGCTGTGCAGCACAGGCAGCGCGGCGTCGCGCACGGCGTCGCTTACCCAGGCGAGGTCGGTGGCGATCTTGGCGTCGCTGTCGCCGTCGACGACGTTGGCGCTAAAGATCTGGTAGGCGTCGTAGCTGCTCGCCACGGTGCCGCTCACCGTGATGGAACCGGTCGAGGTCGGCGCGGCCTGCGCGGAAGC
>CABSDO010000121.1 GCA_902476475.1 uncultured Collinsella sp.
CAGCGCTTGAGCATGCGGGCGACCGACTCGTCCTCCTCGGTGACGCCGGTGCGGCCGTCGACCACAAACAGGATGACGGCGGCTTCCTCGGCGGCGGCGAGCGCCTGGTCGCGGATGGACGTGGCAAACACGTCATCGCTCTTGAGCGGCTCGATACCGCCCGTGTCGACGATGGTGAACTCGCGGCCGTTCCAATCGGCCGTGTGATACGAGCGGTCGCGCGTGACGCCGCGAGACTCGTGGACGATGGCGTCCGAGGTCTGGGCCAGGCGGTTAACGAGCGTGGACTTGCCCACGTTGGGGCGTCCGACGACGGCGACGATAGGTTTCATCTGCTCTCCTTTAATGGGTAGGGTCAGTGGAAGTGTTAGAGTCTGCGGGCACAATGCCAAGGATGCGCTCCAGGGTATCGAGCAGCTCATGCGGCATGGTCGACACCACATGAACCTCGGCGCCGCGACTGGTAAGGCTTGCGAGTAAATCGTCACGATGATACTCGTCAAGCGTCATGCCGTCAGCGTTGAACATGAGCTTAGGCACAAAGAGCATAACCCCCGACAGGTCTTGGGGCAGCTGCTCCAGAATGTCACACGCAACGATGAGGCCGGTCACGTCCACGTTGCCGCCAAAGTAGCGGTTCTTGATGGCTGTGACGGTGCCGGCGAGACCATACCGCGACTCCACAAAGCGCGCCACGGTGTCGCGCGCGCTGGCGCCGGAGAGGCACAGCAGGTGCTGGTTGCGCTCGGCAATGCCAGCGCGGGCGCGGGCCAGACGCTCGGCGTCGGTAGCCAGCACGTCGTCGGTCTCGTCCAGATATGAGCGGATCATGCCAATGCCGTCGTAGTACTGCGGGTACCCGTCGTAAAAGTCTGCCTCGGGAGGATCGATGCCGGCGTCCAGATAGAACTCGTCGCTCATCTGGAAGGTGTGGCGGCCAAAGCGCTCATAGGCGCGGTCCTGGAACGGTCGGATCATGGCAATGGTCTCGCGCGCCAGCTCGGGCTTGTCGCTGTAGGACCAGCTAAAGCGGTTTTGATGCTTGGTAAAACCGAGCGGCACAATGCCCAGGCTGGTGATTTGCTCGTGCTCCTCGCAAAAGCGCAGGGTCTTTTCCAGCTCCTCGCCGTCGTTCATGCCGGGGCACAACACGATCTGCGCATGAATCTCTATGCCGGCGGCCATGATGGCCTCGAGCACATCCATGCCGCGCTGGGCGTTGCGGCCCATCATACGGCGGCGGACGTCGGGGCTTACGGCGTGGACCGACACGTTCATGGGGCTCATGTTACGCTCGATGACGTTTTGCACGTCCTCGTCGGAGAGGTTCGTGAGCGTGACAAAGTTGCCCTGCAAAAAGCTCAGGCGGTAGTCGTCATCGCGAATATAGAGCGTTGAGCGGCCGCCCTTGGGGAGCATCGTCATAAAGCAGAACACGCAGGCGTTCACACAGGTGCGCATGCCATCGAAGATGGGGCCATCGAACTCAAGGCCCCAGTCCTCACCCGGGAAGCGGTCGAGCTCGACGGAGGTGATGGTGTTGTCGCGCGGGTCGAAAACCTCCAACTCGACGGTGTCGTCGTCGGCCTCCCAGAGCCACACAATCATGTCGGTGAGCTGCTCGCCATTGACCGTGAGCACGCGCATGCCCGGCTCGATACCCACATCCCACGCGGGCGATTCGGGACGCACGTTCTTTACGAGCGCGCCCTCACCCGGCTCGGGGTCGCGGCTACGCCCGTAATCGGCCACCTCGGCGGCGTATGCGGGTACGGTCTGGTCCATGATTAGCGGCAAAGCTCCTTGATGCGAGCGACGGCTCGTTCGATGTGTTCTTGCGGGGTGGAGGCTCCGGCGGTGATGCCGATGTGGTGAGCGTCAGCAAACCACGCGGCCTGGAGCTCGGAAGCTTCCTCGATGTGATGCGTGCGCTCGCAGGCGTCTGCGCAAATCTGCGCCAGGCGGCGGGTGTTGCCCGAGTTCTTGCCGCCCACGACGACCATGCAGTCGCAGCGGTTGGCAAGTGTGGCTGCTGCCTGTTGACGCTCACTCGTGGCGGCGCAGATGGTGTTGATCACACGCAGCTCCTGCACGCGCGTGGTGATAGCGGCCACGACTTCGGCGAGATTCTGCGCGGTTTGAGTGGTCTGCACAACGAGGCCCACCTTGCCCTTGAGCGACAGGGCATCGGCGTCGGCGGCACAGCTCACGACCTGCGCATCATTGCCAGCGTGGCCCAGAATGCCCTCGACCTCGGGGTGACCCGGCTCGCCTACGACCACCACGCGGTAGCCCCCGCGCACCAGGCGCTCGGCCGCCACATGAACCTTCTTCACGTAGGGGCAGGTGGCATCGACCACGTTGAGGCCGCGCTTGCGGGCAGCATCGATGACCTGCGGTACCACGCCGTGAGCGCGGATGATCACGGTGCCAGTTGCGGCGCTATCCAGGTTCTCGGCCAAGCCAACGCCTGCCTCAGCGAGCTCGCGTACCACGATGGGGTTATGGATGAGCGGACCCAAGGTATGGACCTGAGTGCACTCCCCTGCCTGCGGCGCGGCGGCCAGCGCCATATCGAGCGCACGCTGTACGCCGTAGCAAGTGCCGGCGTGAGCAGCGATCTCGATGGTAGGCGCGGTTGTCTGGTAGGACGTAGTCGCGGCGGTGTTCGTCACGTTCTCGCTCATGGCTAGAACCTGCCCGGATGCTCGGCGCACAGATCGTCTCGCATGGCGTAGACGCGGTTCATGGCCTCGGACTCAAACCATTCCAGGCGCTCCGTGCGCTTAAGCCCAGCCGGTGCGTCGGAAAGCGAGACGGCCTTGCCGGCACGAATCCAGCACTTCTTAGGGCGCATGAGCTTTTTGCCCGCGGGCGTGATATCGGACCAGCCGCAGATGGCGAGCGGATTCACAGGTGCCTTGCCCATCTGGGCGATGAGCGCAAAGCCGCCGTGGACCTCGGGCTTGATCTCGCGCGAGCGGATGCGCGTGCCCTCGGGGAAGATCAGGACGTCCTCGCCGCGGTGCAGCGCATGCTGAGCGGCGCGCAGGCACTTCATATCGGCAGTACCACGCTCCACGGGGATGCCGCCAACGCGGCTAAAGGCCCAGCGCACAATCTTGCTTTTGGCGAACTCGGACTTAAAGATGGGACGAATGCGGCGGCCCCCAAAGAACAACGCCGTCTCAACGGCCAAGAGCTCGGCCATCGAGGTGTGGTTGCAGATGACTACGCTCCCGCGGCCGTCCTGGCGCTCAAACAGCAGATCGGCATCCTCGACCTTCCAACGCCACATGAGCTTGGAGAAGGCCCAAAGGATGGCCATGACTACGACGACGGTGCCGCGGATGAGCGCTGGGAACTCTGCATAAGGAGCGTTGTAATAATCCTCGGGCGTCTGCTTAAACAGGCGCATGGGCTACCTCCTCTGGTTGATGAGGTCCTCGATTATCGAGACGACCTCATCGATGGTGTGGGCGGTGGAGTCGACGTGCACGGCGTCCTCGGCGGGCACGAGCGGGGCGACCTCGCGGCTGCTGTCGAGCTTGTCGCGCTGCTTAAGGGCGTCGAGGGTCTCGTCAACCTCGGCCTCGAGCTGCTCGGTGGTGAGCGGCTGGGCGTCGTTTTGGTGGCGCTGCAGCACGCGGCGGCGGGCACGCTCACGCGGGTCGGCGGTCAGGAAGACCTTGACCTGCGCGTTAGGGAACACGACGGTTCCGATGTCGCGACCCTCGGCCACGATATCGCGGTCCTCGGCTGCGCGGCGCTGGTGGATGAGCATGGCGGCGCGCACGCCCGGGTAGGCCGAGACCTTGGACACGTTGGCGTCGACCTGCGGGGTGCGAATGGCGGCCGAAGCGTCCTGGCCGTCGATGGTCAGGCGCGTATCCTCACCGGTGCCGTTGGTAAAGCGAATTTCGATCTGCTCGGCGAGGGCGTCGATGGCCGCCTCGTTATCCAGGTCGATGCCGCGATCGAGCGCAGCGAAGGTGACGGCGCGATACATGGCGCCCGTGTCGAGCTTGTTAAAGCCCAGCTGGCGGGCGATCTCCTTGGCGATGGTGGACTTGCCGGAACCGGCGGGGCCGTCGATGGCGACGATCATGCAATGCTTCCTTTCGATGGTTGACGTGCTGGTATGGTTCGCGGGCGTTGGGGCGTGGCGGGTTGCCTAGCCCGTGTAGCGCTCGCGGTAGGTGTTGCGCTTGGGTGCGGAGCCGTGGCTGCCGTGGTGACGCGTGCGGCTGGCGGGGGTTTCCTGGGGCTTGCCTCCGCGCATGGCGCTGGCCTGCTTGGGAGGGATGCCACCGCTTTTGAGGATCTGCACCTCGCGGTCGGTGAGCTCGCGCCACGAGCCTTTGGCCACACCCTCGAGCTCAAGGCCGGCAAAGTTGCAGCGATGCAGACGGATTACCGGGTGGTGAATCTTGCTCAGCATGCGCTTAACCTGATTCTTGCGACCCTCGCGGATGATGACCTCGACGGCGGTGGTGCCGGGCTTGACGCCCTGTGGCGCCACGGCCTCGGCCTCGCGTGCGGTGATGACGCGGCAGATTGCCGGCTGGCATAGGCCGTCGTCGAGCTCGATGCCATGGCGGAGCGGGTCTAGATCGCGTTCGGTCAGCTGCCCGTCAACGAGTGCCTGGTAGGTCTTATAGACATGCTTGCTGGGGTGCAGCAGGTCCTGCGACAGGTCGCCGTCGGTGGTAAAGAGCAAAAGGCCCGTGGTGTCGCGGTCCAGACGACCCACCGGGAAGAGCCCCGGAAAGCGGTCGCGCGGGACCAGATCGGCCACGCAAGGGCGTTCCTGCGGATCGCTCATGGTGGTGAGGTAGCCGGTCGGCTTGTAGAGCATCAAGTATACGGCGCCCTGGTTGAGCTTGACGGGCATGCCGTCGACCTCGATATGGTCGCGGTCGACGTCGACTTTGGTGCCCAGCTCGGTCGCGACCTGGCCGTTGACGGTCACGCGACCGGCGGT
>CABSDO010000122.1 GCA_902476475.1 uncultured Collinsella sp.
CTACGGCAACGGCATGCGCTACCGCTACGGCCTGTTTAAGCAGGAGATCGTCAACGGCAGCCAAGTCGAGGCTACCGACGAGTGGCTCACCCACGGCTATCCCTGGGAGGTCCGCCGTCAGGACAAGGCCGTGACCATCAAGTTTGGTGGCCATGTTGAGGGCTTTGAGGAGAACGGCCGCACGTTTTACCGCACGGTGGACACGCAGGACATCCTGGCTGTCCCCTATGACATCCCCGTGGTGGGCTATGCCGGCGAGACCGTCAACAAGCTGCGCGTCTGGGCCGCCGAGCCGGTCGAGGAGCACTTTGACCTGGAGGCCTTCAACCGCGGCGACTACGCCCTGGCCGACGCCGAGCGCGCCGAGGCCGAGGCCATCAGCGCCATCCTCTACCCCAACGACGCCGGCGAGCACGGCCGCCTGCTGCGCCTGAAGCAGGAGTACCTGTTTGTCTCGGCCGGCATCTACAGCCTGCTCGACACCTTTGAGAAGGAGCACGGCGAGAACTGGGAGCTGCTGCCGCAGTTTGTGGCCATCCACACCAACGACACGCACCCCGCCATGTGCGGCCCCGAGCTCATGCGTATCCTCATCGACGAGAAGAAACTCGAGTGGGATGACGCCTGGAACATCGTGACGCAGGTCGTGAGCTACACCAACCACACCATCCTGCCCGAGGCTCTGGAGAAGTGGCCCATCGGCACGTTCTCCAAGCTCCTCCCCCGCGTGTACCAGATCATCGACGAGATCAGCCGTCGTTGGCACGAGTCGTTCGACACCACGCAGGAGGGCTGGCAGGAGCGTCTGCGTCAGACCGCCATCCTGTGGGACGGCGAGATCCGCATGGCCAACCTATCTGTGATCTGCAGCCATAGCGTCAACGGCGTGGCCAAGATCCACTCCGATATCATCAAGAACATCGTGCTCAAGGACTTCTATGCCCTGACGCCCGAGAAGTTCAACAACAAGACCAACGGCATCTCGCACCGTCGCTTCTTTGCCGAGGCCAACCCCACCTACGCCAAGCTCGTGACCGAGGTCATTGGCGATGGCTGGCTCAAGGACGCCTTTGAGCTGGAGAAACTCAAGGAGTTTAAGGACGACACCGAGTTCCTGAAGGCCGTGGGTGCCTCAAAGCGCGCCAACAAGGAGCGTCTGGCCGCCTACGTTAAGGCCGAGACCGGTCTGGTCATCGACCCCAACACCGTCTTCGATGTTCAGGTTAAGCGCTTCCATGCCTACAAGCGCCAGCTCATGAACATCATGAAGGTGATGGACATCTACAACCGTCGCATCGCCGACCCCAACTTCCACGTGACGCCGACGACCTTTATCTTTAGCGGCAAGGCTGCCTCGAGCTACACCTTCGCCAAGGAGACCATCCGCCTCATCAATTCCGTCGCCGAGGTCGTCAACAACGACCCGCGCGTCAACGAGGTCATGAAGGTCTGCTTTATCCCCAACTTCCGCGTGAGCAATGCCCAACTCATCTACCCCGCCGCCGAGATCTCTGAGCAGATTTCGACCGCCGGCAAGGAGGCCTCGGGCACGTCCAACATGAAGCTCATGATGAACGGCGCCATTACGCTGGGCACCCTCGACGGCGCCAACATCGAGATCGCCGACCTGGCCGGTCGCGAGAACGAGGCCATCTTTGGCCTGACCGCTCCCGAGGTCGAACAGCTCTGGGCATCCAACAGCTACTTTGCGTGGGATACGCTCAACAACGATCGTGAGCGTCTGGGCCGCGTGATGGACGAGCTCAAGGACAACACCTTTGCGGGTCTTTCGGGCAACTTCGAGAGCATCTACAACGAGCTCATGAACAACAACGACCCCGACCTGGTCATGGCAGACTTCCGCAGCTACGTGGATGCGTGGGAGAAGCTTACCGGCAGCTATGGCGACCACGAAACGTGGAACCGCAAGGCACTGCTCAATACCGCCTCGAGCGGCTGGTTCTCGAGCGACCGCACCATTCGCGAGTACCGCGACGAGATCTGGCACGCGTAAAGGCGCGCGAGCTCCCTTATGCCAGCACGGCATTACTCGACGGGCGCGACCGAGCGCCGCGCCCGTCGCTAATGGGTTTAAGAACATCGATGACAGAAGGAGAAATCGATGAGTAAGAAAGAATGCATCGCGATGCTCCTCGCAGGAGGACAGGGCAGCCGATTGGGGGCACTCACCCAAAAGATCGCCAAGCCGGCGGTTAGCTTTGGTGGCAAGTTCCGCATTATCGACTTTTCGCTCTCCAACTGCTCCAACTCGGGCATCGACACAGTGGGCGTTCTGACGCAGTATCGCCCCTACCTGCTGCATGCCTACGTGGGCTCCGGCGAGGCGTGGGATTTGGACAGCCGCGACGGCGGCGTGTCGATCCTGCCGCCGTACGAGACGCAGACCGGTGGCGCCTGGTATGCGGGCACGGCCGACGCCATCACGCAGAACCTGGACTACATCAAGGCCAACGACCCCAAGTACGTCCTTATTCTTTCGGGCGATCACCTGTATCGCATGGATTACCGCAAGATGCTCAAGACGCACATTGAGAACAACGCCGACCTCACGGTGAGCGTTATGCCCGTGCCGTGGGAGGAGGCCAGCCGCTTTGGCATCCTGACCACCGACCCCGAGGACGGCCGCATCACCAAGTTCACCGAGAAGCCCGATAAGCCCGATTCGAACCTCGCGTCCATGGGCATCTACATCTTCTCGGCCGACGTCCTGATCGAGGCACTCGAGGAGGACGCTCTGGACCAGCGCTCGAGCCACGACTTTGGCAAGGACATCATCCCCAAGCTGCTCGGCGAGAACAAGCGCCTGTACAGCTACGAGTTCCACGGCTTTTGGAAGGACGTCGGCACCATCGCCAGCTTCCACGAGACCTCGATGGATCTGCTGGGCAACAACCCCGAGTTCGATCTGTTCGACAAGCACTTCCCCATCATGTCCAACATCACCACGCGACCGCCGCACTACATTGGCCCGGACGGCCGCCTGGACGACTGCCTGGTCTCCAACGGCTGCAAGATTTACGGCACAGCTCGCCACTCGATCCTTTCGACCGATGTCATCATCGAGGAGCGCGCCGTTGTCGAGGACTCCGTGCTGCTGCCGGGTGCGCACGTTAAGAGCGGCGCGCACATCTGCCGCGCTATTTTGGGCGAGAACTCCACGGTCGAAGAGGGCGTGAAGCTCGGCTCTGTCGATACCACCAAGGATACGGCCGTCGTTGGAAATGACGTCGTTATCGGGAAGGGGGAATGATCCGATGATCAATCGCAAGGCCATCGGTTATATCACCGCTAACTACTCTTCGACCTACGGCAGCGTGCTGCTCAAGGACCGCCCCATCGCGTCCGTTCCGTTTTTGGGCCGCTACCGCCTGATCGACTTTCCGCTGTCCAACATGATGAATGCCGGCATCAAGACCGTCGGCGTCGTCATGCCGGGCAACTACCGCTCGCTGATCGACCACGTGGGCTCGGGCAAGGACTGGGGTCTGGACCGCAAGAAGGGCGGCCTGTTCATGGTGCCCGGCAACGCGTATGGCACCACCAAGGGCGGCATGCGCTTCCTGCTGCGCGACATCATCTCCAACAAGACGCTGTTCCAGCGCTCGGACAAGCCCTATGTTGTGATGATGGGCACCAACATCATCTTTAACATGGACCTCAACACCATCATCGAGGCGCACGAGAACTCCGGTGCCCAGATGACCGTGGTGTACTGCAAGGCCACGCGCAACGTCGATGACGAGACCAAGCTGCAGATTAACGAGAACGGCCGCCTGACGGGCGTGAGCGCCGGCGTCGTGTACGGCGACAACGCCTCTATGGACTGCTGCATCGTCAACCGCGAGACGCTGCTCGAGATCATCGACCACTACCAGGCCGCTGACTATCTGGACCTGCTCGAGGCGCTCCAGGGCGACTTTGGCAACATCGACGTGTGCAGCTACGAGTACAAGGGCGAGGTCGTGGGCGTGTTCAGCGAGAAGTCGCTGTATCGCCGCAGCATGGACCTGCTCGACCAAACCGTGGCCGACCAGCTCTTTGACCCCGAGCGCCCGATCCTGACCAAGGCTCATGACGTGCCGCCTTCGCGCTATGCGACCGGTAGCCACGCGTGCAACTCGATCATCTCGGCCGGCTGCATCATCAAGGGCACCGTGCGCAACTCGATCCTGTCGCGCGGCGTCGTGGTCGAGGAAGGCGCCTCGGTGACCAACTCGATCATCAACCAGAGCTGCGTCATCAAGAGCGGCGCCCGCGTTGAGAATGCCATCCTGGACAAGAACAACGTGGTTCCCACCAACACCGAGCTTCGCGGCACGCCCGAGAACATCCTGGTGCTGGGAAAGGCCCCGTTAACTTCTGATATCACCAACGCGAGCTAGCTTTGGCACCGCAACATCGCTCGTAACACGTAGAATAGCCGCCCGGTTTGCGCCAGGCGGCTATTCTCGAATAACAACATGGGAGACAATATGGCTGATTCCAGCAAAAAGATGCAGATCGTGTTTGCCTCGGCCGAGTGCGCACCGTTTGTGAAGACCGGTGGCCTGGGCGACGTGGCGGGCTCGCTGCCTGCGGCGCTTGTGCGCGCCGGCGCCGAAGTTATCGTTATGGTACCCAAGTACGCCACCATCAAGGACGAGTACAAAGCGCAAATGGAGCACTTCTCCGACTTTTACGTGAGCCTGGGCTGGCGCAATGAGTACTGCGGACTCGAGAAGCTCGAGCACGACGGCGTCACCTATATGTTCATCGACAACGAGCGCTACTTCGCGCGCGACTATCCGTACGGCTTCTTTGACGACGGCGAGCGCTTCGCGTTCTTCTCCAAGGCCATCACCGAGAGCCTGCAGCACCTGCCCGCCGGCTTTGAGTGCGACATCCTGCACTGCAACGA
>CABSDO010000123.1 GCA_902476475.1 uncultured Collinsella sp.
TCCAAGTTAGACCATTTCAAATGGTTCGATGTCTGCCCGGATGCGACACTGAAGTAAGTGTCCATCCTCGCAGTATCCGGTTCTCAAGGTGCACGCCTGCGCGGCTCATCCGGTCCGACCGGGCCGCGCGGCAAGGAGATATATTGCCAGACCGGAGGGGCCCCGTGGGCGGGAATCTGGGCGTACACATTTCCTACACATCTTGGGATCCGACTAACGTTTGCCAGCCGTTACCTACCGCTCGCCGAGCATCTCTTTATATAAGGCAGTCTCATGGTTAAAGCGGATACGTCCCCCTAGCTAAAGCACAGCCAGCATCGAGCAACTCATCACGTTCTTCCACCGAGAACCCCTCGGCGTAGACGCGCACCACTGGTTCGGTCCCGCTAGGACGGACCAGCAGCCACGTGTCATCCTCGAATGCCAAACGCAATCCATCCATATGACTAACGTTTTGCGGCACCTTGCCACAAATCGACTTGGGGTTTACGCCCGGCAGCAGGGTTCGTAACGTTTCGGCATCTTCGGCCTCAAGGCGTAAATCGCGTCGACCGTAACTCGTCTTACCAAAACTATCCTCGAGTTGGTCGACCAGAACGCCCAAAGGCGCGTCCGTCTTTGCCATAAGCTCACACAGAATCAGACAGGCGAGGATTCCATCGCGCTCGGGCATATGCGCGGCGATGCCGATACCACCGGCTTCTTCGCCGCCTATGAGGACGCCGCCCTTCTTCATCTCCGCCGCTATATATTTGAAACCGACCGGTTTGACGGTCACGCGGCAGCCAAGCGCCTCGGCAATGCGACGCACGAGCGTCGAGCACGAAAGATTGACGACGACGCGCCCCTCCAAATTACGAAATTGAACCAAGTCGCCCAAAACGAGCGCCATGATCTGATGCGGATGTATATATCTGCCGCGCTCGTCAACCGCGCCGATACGGTCGGCGTCGCCGTCGGTCACCAGGCCAGCGCAAGCTCCGTCCTCGATAACCGTGCGCTCGCAAGCGTCCACCCAAGGCTCAACGGGGTCGGGGCAGATATCTTCTTGGTCAGACGCCTGCCCGGCGTGAATCTCGTGCACCTCAACGCCAAGCTCGCGCAGCAAATCGGCTAGATAGCCCTGGGCTGCGCCGCCCATGGGATCAACAACCACGCGCAGGTGCGCGGCGCGGATGGCTTCGGCATCGACAAACGATGCCACCGCCTGCATATAGTCAGGAATAATATCCGCGGTGCGATATTGCCCCTCGATCCCCATTGGCTCGGGAGCCACGGTCTCTTCGAGCTCTTCGATGACATCCTGGTTGGCGGTCGAGCCGTCACCCATGCGAATCTTGAGGCACAGATAACCCTGCGGATGATGGGACCCCGTCACCATGAGCGCGCCGCACGCCTCACCGTCATAAGCCGCCGCCCACGTAAGGGCAGGGGTCGGAACAGGTCGCGAAGCGAGCACGGCGTCCAGCCCGTGCGCTGCTAGCACGCCCGCCGCAAGCTCAGCGAACTCGCTCGCCAGGGGCCGGGTGTCGAACCCTATATATACCGTTTTGCCCGGATTGGTCTTTTGCCACAACTCGCCGACGGCATCGGCGATACGGGCAACGTTATCGGCAGTGAAGTCCTCATCGACGCGAGCGCGCCAACCGTCAGTTCCAAAATGAATTATCGCGCACACGCGCAGACACCTCACAGTGTTTGGATCATGGTACGCGTGAGGTATACCCGCAACACGCACTCGGCAACCTGCCGGCACCAGCATTCACCATTTGGGCAAATGCTGGCGAGGACATGCAAGCAATAAAAAAAACCGCCCCGGATGGAGCGGTTTTACCCTTTATATATCGAGCGCCTCGGCCATCGCTGCCGTAGTGATTGCCGTGGTTCCACAGCAACTGCCCACCATTGCGGCGCCGGCATGTCTCCATTCGATGCATGCGCGCGCGAAAGCTTCGGGATTCTCGTGCCATACGGGGCCATCCTGAGTCTGGACCGGATCGCCTACGTTGGGACGCACCGTAACGGGAGTAGTCGCCGATGCAACCATCCTGGGCACCGCCGCATTCGCGGCCGCAAGCGAACAGCAATTAACACCAACCGAGTTTGCGCCGTGTTTTTCGGCGTACAAAACGGCTGCCTCGATGTTGAGGCCATCGCCCAGCAGGTCGCCTTTATCGTCAACGACAAAACTCACCAGAACAGGCATGCCGTCGGCGGCATCTCGGACGCCGGCAAGCATGGGCTGCAGATTACGGATAGACGTCACCGTCTCGATCAGCAGACCGTCAACACCAGCATTGAGCAAGGCGTGCGCCTGTTCGCGCGCAATGCCTCGGATTTCACGATACTCGGCAGAGTCCTCGGCAAACCACTCAATACCGATCGGGCCCATCGAGCCCAGCAGCAGTTGAGGGTGCGCCTGGCGGGCATCGTCGACGGCCCCGCGATTGACCTCCGCCACGGACGGCGCAATCTGGTCGTGCTTGAGGGCATAGCTTGATGCCTGAAAGGTGTTGGTAATGAGCACCTGCGCGCCGGCGACGACATACAAGCGATGGATACGAGAAACGGTCTGCGGCTCTGCCAGATTCCAAAACGCCGGTGGAATGTCGGCGGCATCGTACTCACTCAACAAGACACTGCCCATGGGGCCCTGCGCCAACAAGGTCTCGCTCGACAAGCGGCGCGTAAGCTCCTCGGCACCAAAGCGGTTGTAATAACTCGTATCCATATATATCCCGCTATTCCTCGACGCTGATTCCCTGCTTTTCGAGATAGGCGAGCCAGCGGCTCATCGTGTCCTCGGATAGCGCATGCTCCATCATGCAGGCCTCGGAATCGGCTCGCTCAAATTCGACACCGAGCTCCTGAACCAAAAACGTGCGGATGAGGCGATGACGGTACCAGATAGCCGTGCCAACCTCGCGGCCGCGATCGGTCAGGATCACCTTGCCGTAGTGCGATTGCTCGACAAGCTCGGATGCCTTGAGCGCCGAAACCGCTTTATTGACCGATGCCTTGGAGACGCCAAGGCGCTGCGCGATGTCGACCGATCGAACGCCGTTGGTTTCCCCCTCTTCGCTTTCAATGCGAACCATGCACTCCAAGTAGTCTTCGTTCGCCACCGTCAGATGTAGTTCGCGCGAGCTATTTGTCGTATCCATGATCTTCCGTCCCTTCTGCATTCAATGGCTGATTCTACCCCATCCAAGCGTCGCGGTATGCCGTGGCATACCGTGCTAGAGTTCTTGTTGCACACGACGACCAAGATTGGAGCGGTCTTTATGGAAAACACCACCACGAACCCCGATGTCCTCGAGCGCTTTTTGCGCTACGTCCAGATCAACACGCAGTCCGAGGATGCAAACTGCGACCAGGTACCCTCGAGCGCCGTTCAGTTTGACCTTGCCAACGTGCTGGCTGAAGAGCTGCGCGAGCTTGGTGCGGAAGATGCCCACGTGACAGAGCACGCCTATGTCTGCGCGCATATCCCCGCAAGTGCGGGCGCTGAGGACAAGCCCGCCCTGGGCCTGATCGCCCATCTCGACACTACCGAAGTTGCACCGGGCGCCGGCGTGAAACCGCACATCGTACACTACGAAGGCGGCGACCTGGTCTGCGGCACGGTTGACGGTAAGCCCGTTGCCATGAGTACCGCCAAGCTTCCCGCCCTGAACGACCTCGCGGGTGAGGACCTGGTCTGCAGCGATGGCACCACGCTGCTGGGCGCAGACGACAAGGCGGGCGTCGCCGAGATCATGTCGCTTGTCGCGCGTATCGCTCAGGACCCTTCTCTGCCCCATCCCGCACTCGGCATTTGCTTCTGCCCTGACGAGGAGATCGGCCACGGAGCCGAGCTGTTGGATATCGATACCTTTGGCTGCAAGTACGCCTACACGGTCGACGGCGGCCCCATCGGCGAGCTGGAGTGGGAGTGCTTTAACGCCGCCGAGGCGACCGTCCGCTTTGAGGGCCAGTCCATCCACCCAGGCGACGCCAAGGGCCGCATGGTCAATGCAGGAAATCTGTTCTGCGACTTCAACGCGTTGCTCCCCTACGTGCAGCGCCCGGAGTATACGGAAGGCTACGAGGGCTTTTATCACCTTGAGGGCGTATCTGCGACCGTCGATCACGCCACAGCGCGCTATATCGTCCGCGACCATGACGCCGCCAAGTTCCAGCAGAAACTCGACCTTATTGATGCTGCCGCCTCGATGCTCAACCAGCGTCTGGGTGAGGAGCGCGTGACGGTCGAGATTAAGCAGCAGTATCGAAATATGGCCGAGATCGTTCGTGACTATCCCGAGCTTATTGATGTTGCCAAGGAAGCCTACCTTGCCTGCGGCGTTGCGTCCCAAGTGCTGCCGATTCGTGGCGGCACTGACGGCGCTCAGCTGTCGTTCCGCGGTCTGCCCTGCCCCAACCTTTCCACCGGCGGCTATTGCTACCACGGCGTCAACGAGTTCGTCCCGGTCAGTTCGCTCGTCAAGATGACCGACGTGCTCCAGGAGCTCGTCGCCCGCTTTGCATAAGGAACTCGAACAATCTAGGTAAGCAAAACCGCCCCGTCCTCAAAAACCGAGAACGGGGCGGTTTTTGGTGCAAGGGGAGTAGTCAGCACCGCATGTTGAGCCAACGTCAGCGAGCGACGTCCAAGGCGAACAAGTTGGCATGAAAAAGGCAGGGCATTGACCTTCTGGTCATGCCCTGCCTTTTGAATGACAAATTGTCGCCTTGGGCGGCGCGCAGCGTCGAGCCGTTACGGCGTTTGGTAAAACGCCGTAACTTAGTAATTGGCCTCGTAGCCGTTGCCGTCGCCGGTGGGCTCTTCGTAGTAGTCCGAATCGCTCGAATCGCTTGAG
>CABSDO010000124.1 GCA_902476475.1 uncultured Collinsella sp.
GCGCCCTCCTGCGCGCGATCAGCCCGTCATTTAAAACGGAATAAAAGTTTGCGAGGCCCTGGCCGTTTGGCCAGGGCCTCGTTTTGTGTGACAAAGGGACTGTCCCTTTGTCACATCAGAGGAGTTGGGCCATGGCGTTGACGAATTTTTGCACTTGTAAGGTTGGCTCGAGCGGGTAGTGCAGATAGACCGGCACCTCGCGGCCGCACAGGAACGGCACGCCCACAAAGGCTGGGTGCACCCCCGACCACGCTCCGCAGGTGAGCACCGCGTCGCCCTTTTCCTCCGCCTCGTTAAAGAGCGCAAAGTCGAAGCTGTCCACGTCGATCACGTCCACGCCGCCGTCGGCCAAAAGGTCGATGCGCAGGCTGTCCATGGCATCGTTGCCGTGACGGAGCACGCGCAGACGCATACCCTCCAGGTCGGCGACCGTAATGCGACTCTTGCGCGCCAGCGGGCTCGTGCGCGGCAGGTCGATATAAAACGGCACGTTGACAATGCGGAGCTTTTGGCAGGCATCACCCCAGCGTGGGGTAGAAAAACTCGACTGCACCACATCGACCTCACGACCCAAGCTGCGCATGACGGTCTCGCGCTCGTCGTACAGGTCACTCACCGGCACAATCTCAAAGCGCAGCGACGGTTCCAGATCGTGGATGCCCGACCACATCGACAGCGTTTGGCGCCCCGGGCACATCATCGACACGCCCAAGCGCACGGCACCGCCATCGCCCGCCGCGCGTCGGGCACGGCGCAGTGCGTCCTCGGACTGCCGCATAATCGAGCGCGCGTCGTCCACCAGCAGAGCGCCCGCCGGCGTCACTTTGACGCCCGAGTGCGAGCGTTCGAACAGCGTGATGCCGAACTCGGCCTCGAAACCCGACACCTGCTTGACGAGCGCCGGAGTCGACACGCGCAATTTTGCCGCCGCACGCGAGAAGCTTCCCAGCTCCGCGGCGGCCGATATGGCCTCGAGTCGTCGATCGTACACGTCAATCTCCCGTTTCCAGACGCATGGCAATGAACTGCCAAAGGGGGTCGTTTTGGCAGGTCACACACTCAATGAAGGACATATCGTCTTGCGAGCTATAAACCTGCGGTTAACGCCATTCTAACAAATATGCAATTCACCTGCGCAAATGCAAAGCATACGATAACCAGCGAAAACCACGTGGGTCGGTTAATGGGAGCGACCCACCGGGAGGCACAAGAAGGGAAGTTCCTATGAGCAACTGGCTTAAGCTCGAGGGCGATGTCTGCGCCGTGACTGGCGCACTCGGCGGTATGGGCGTCGAGATTTGCCGCGAGTTCGCCCGCAACGGCGCCAATGTCGTCCTGCTCGACCTGGACGAGGAGAAGGTCAAGGCCGCAGCCGCCGACCTCGCCGCCGAGTTTGGCATCCACGCCGAGGGTTACAAGATGAACGCCACCGACGAGGCCGAGGTTCAGGCCGCCGTCGATGCCACCATCGCCGACTTCGGCCGCGTCGACGTTCTCGTCAACACCGCCGGCATCCTGCGCTTCGCCGCCATGGAAGACCTGCCGCTGAGCGACTGGGAGCAGGTGCTCAACGTCAACCTCACCGGTTACTTCATCACCTCGCAGCGCTTTGGTCGCGAGATGATCAAGGCCGGCCAGGGCCGCCTGGTGCACATCTCGACCGTCGCCAGCCACTCCCCCGAGACGTTCTCGGGCGTGTACAGCTCCACCAAGGCCGGCGTCAACATGATGTCCAAGATGCTCGCCGCCGAGTGGGGCCCCTACGGCGTCCGCTCCAACTGCGTCGAGCCTTGCTTCGTTAAGACCCCGATGTCGGCCAACTTCTACGCCGACCCCGAGGTCGAGAAGAGCCGCAGCCGTCTGATCGCCACGCGCCGCATCGGCGAGGTCAGCGATATCGCCAACGCCGTCATGTTCCTGGCGTCCAAGCGCTCGGACTTTACCACCGGCGACGCCATCAAAGTCGACGGCGGCTTCTCCAACATGATGGGCGACCTCACCGCCAAGCCCGGAGGCCGTCGCGCGTATGCCGACAACTACCTCAAGAACAAGGGTGTCGAGCTTTGGTCCGATGAGTCCGGCGTCGCCAAGCCGACTGACCAGTAAACCAACCTAACAGGGAGACCCGCGGATACGACCGCTCCTCCCCCCGTATCGATTAGAAAGAGTCCAATGGCTTCCACCAACTCCAACAAGGGTCGCGCCGTCGTGCTTTCCGCCGCGTGCGTCACCATGTTCTTCATCAGCTCCATCGCGCTGTATTCCGTCGTGAGCAAGAACCTGCTCGCCGTCTACCCCGAGTGGTCCAGCGCTCTTACCTGGGCCTTCCCGGTCTTTCAGACCATCATGGCCGTGACGGGCATCTTCGCCGGCCGCATCTCCGACAAGATCGGCCCGCGCAACGTCGTGATCGCCGCCGCCGTGTGCTACGGCCTGGGCTGGTTCATGTCCGGCACCGTCACCGAGCCGTGGCAGTTCTACCTGTGGTTCTCGCTCGTCGCCGCTGTCGGCAACGGCCTGGGCTACAACCCGGCGCTCACCACCGGCCAAAAGTGGTTCATCGACAAGAAGGGTCTCGCCTCCGGCATCACCCTGGCCGCTTCGACCGCCGGTCCCGCCGTGCTGTCCCCGGTGCTCGCCTCGCTGCTCATCCCAAGCCTGGGAATCTTTGGCGCCCTTAAGGCGCTCGGCGTCATCTTCTTTGTGACGATTGCTGCCTCCGCCCTGTTCCTGAAGGCCCCCGAGGCCGGTTGGCTGCCCGAGGGCTTCGAGGCCCCCAAGGGCGGCGCGCACGCCGGCACCTTCGGCGACCTCACCCCGGGTGAGATGGTCAAGACCCCGCGCTTCTGGGTCCTCATCGTCACCTTCGCCTTTGCCGCCACCGCGGGCACCCTGCTCGTGGGCAAGGTTGCCTCCATCGCCGCCGTCCAGCTCTTCGCCGACCCCACGAGCGCCGCGGCCGTCGCCCTCGGCGGTGTGGTGGTCTCCGTCAACACCTGCGCCAACTTGGTTGGCCGCCTGTCCTTTGGCCAGATCATCGACAAGCTCGGCGCCTATAAGTCGCTGCTCATCAGCCTTGTCGTCACTATCGTCGCACTCGTCATCATGTCGATGAGCTTTACGCAGAGCATGTTCTTTGTGGCGCTCGCCCTGCTCGGCTTTAGCTTTGGCGCCCTGCTCGTCATCTACCCGCCGCTCACCGGTGGCGCCTTTGGCACCAGCAACATCGGCGTCAACTACGGCATCATGTTTTTGGGCTATGCCGCTTCCACCTGGATCAGCCAGCCCATCACCGCCGTGCTGTATCACGCCGAGGCCGGCAGCGCCGCCTACCAGCAGTCCTTCTACGGCGCCATTGTGATCGCCGCCATCGCCGTCGTGCTCACCGTCTACATGATGGTCTCCGACAGCAAGAAGAAGTCCGCCTAGTTTTACCGATGCGACAAAGGGACAGCCCCTTTGTCGCATTCCACCGGTCACCAGTATTAAGGAGTCGAAATGTCTGAGCTCAACCCCGTCCGCATTGCCGTTATCGGCGCCGGCGCCATGGGCCGCAACCACATCCGCTTTGTCACCGAGGAGCCCGAGGCCGAGCTCGTCGCCATCGCTGACGCCTTTGAGGGCGCCCGCGCCACGGCCGAGGCCGCCGGCGTGCCGTTTTATACCGATCCCGCCCAGATGATGGACGAGATCAAGCCCGAGGCCGTCATTATCGCCACCCCCAACGACCTGCACCTGGGCGTTGCCCGCGAAGCTGTGAAGCGCAACATCGTGCCGCTGGTCGAAAAGCCGATCTCCAACGACCTCGAGGATGCTCAGGCCTTCGCCGCCGAGGCCGAGACCGCCGGCGTGCCCGTGCTCGTGGGTCAGCACCGTCGCCACAACCCCTTCGTCAACAAGGCCAAGGAGATCATCGAGTCCGGCGAGCTGGGCAAGCTCACCGTGTCGAGCTTCCACTATATGATCTATAAGAATGACGAGTATTTCGATGTCGAGTGGCGCCGCAAGAAGGGTGCCGGCCCGATCCTGGTCAACCTGGTGCACGACGTCGACCTGCTCCGCTACCTGCTGGGCGAGCCCGTTGCCGTCCAGGGCATGCAGTCCAGCGCCGCCCGCGGTTTTGAGACCGAGGACTCCGCCGTGGTCAACGTCCGTTTCGCCGATGGCGCGCTCGCAAGCATGACCATCTCCGACGCCACCGCCAGCCCCTGGAACTGGGAGGCAACCGCTCGCGAGGATCCGCAGTACCGCCCCTTCGACGCCGACGCCTACTTTATCGGCGGCACTAAGGGCGCCCTGTCGCTGCCCCGCCTGCACCAGTTCTCCTACGACGGCGCCTCCAACTGGCACAAGCCGCTGCAGATGGAGATTCCGGCTGTCGACCCGGCACTGCCGCACAAGATGCAGCTCAAGCACTTTGTGAAGGTTGTCCGCCGCGAGGTCGAGCCCGTCGTGACCCCCGCCGATAACGTCAAGACGCTCACGCTTCTCAACGCCATCAAGGAGGCCGCCGAGACCGGCCAGCTCGTTGAGCTGTAATGCCTTAAGAGCGGGCCGCGGCAAACTCCCCGCCGAGCGCCTCGGCCCGCCACCAACAAGCCCCTCTTCTTTGCCCCGCGAGCAGCCTCCTGCCCGCGGGGCATTTTGCTACCTTGCCGATGATTTTTCTGGGGCGGGGGCTATTTTGCACCTCGGCTTGATTCGTTCGCCACGAAATGGGCCTATCTACTACGTTTAACCGACCACCCTTAACCATACAGAATTTCGCGAAATAAAAACCGACGCTCCTATAAGTTGTCAAGAGGCAGTTTGCGGGAGCGCTCTCTCCA
>CABSDO010000125.1 GCA_902476475.1 uncultured Collinsella sp.
CCGCCAGCACCGGATAGAGCAGGCCGGCGCAAGCTACGCCCAAGCAAGCGTAGGGCAAAAGCTCCGTCTCGCCGTTGGGGGCGATGGCCGCGTAGCCGGCGATAAAGGCAAACGACGAGCCCAGAAAGGCCGGCACCTTGCCGCGCGACAGGAAGTGGAACAGCAGCGTGCCCAAGCCGGCAAACAAAAGCGTTGCCGATACCGAGAGGCCGGTGAGCACGGGCACCAGCACGGTGGCGCCAAACATGGCAAACAGGTGCTGTAGGCCGAGCAGGAACATGCGCGGGCGGCCGAGCGACGATGCGTCGTAGATGGCATCGCTGAGGGCGGGCGTCGAGGACTGGGACATGGATGTCCTTTCGAATGGAAGGGCGATCAGGCATATCGGATAACCTGCCCGAACGATACGATCCGAACCATTGTACGCGATACACTATGCCTCGCACACGCCGCCACCTGCAAACACTAGCGCTATTTCCAAACGCGCTCGGCAATGCGCTTGACCAGCGCGATCTTTACCCATTGCTCATCCTCGGTCAGCTTGTTGCCAATCTCGCAGCTGGCAAAGCCGCACTGAGGCGACAGATACAGGTTCTCGAGCGGCACGTACTTTGCGGCTTCACGGATGCGCTCGACGATAACATCCTCGTTCTCGAGCTCTGCCGCCTTGGTGGTTACCAAGCCCAGCACGACCTTCTTGCCCGGGGCAACGTACTTGAGCGGCTCAAAACCGCCGGCGCGCGGCGTATCGAACTCCAGGTAAAATGCATCGACATCCTCGTTTGCAAACAGGTACGGCGCGATGGGGTCGTAGCCGCCCTCGAAGGCATAGGTGGAGTGGTAGTTGCCGCGGCACACATGCGTGTTGATGACCAGATCGTCGGGCTTGTCCGCGATGGCGGCATTGTTGAGCGCCACGCCCAGCTCGCTTACCTTTTGCAGGTCGACCGGGCTCATGCCGGTTTTGGCGACAAAATCGGTGTCGCAGTAGATGCCCCAGGTGCAGTCATCAAACTGGATGTTGCGGCAGCCTGCTGCGTACAGGTCGGCGATCACCGTGCGATAAGCGGCTGCGATGGCGTCGGCAAGTTCCTCATCGGTCTTATAGACAGCGCGCAGGCTCTCCTGCTGGCCGTCGCAGCGGTCGAGCGTGACTTCGGAGAACGTCTGGATCGGCGCCGGAATGGTTTGCCGCGCGACCTGGCCCTCCCCCTCGAGCGCCTTGACAAATTTAAAGTGCTCGACGAACGGATGGTTCTCGCCGCTAATGGGGCCGGTCACCACGGCGGTATCGGCCGTGGTCTCCTCGTCGTGGAACATATAGCCCGTACGCGAGGTACGGCGTTCAATGCCGTTGAGCCCCCACATAAAGTCGAGGTGCCAGTAACTGCGGCGGAACTCGCCATCGGTAATCACCTGCAGGCCAGCGGACTTTTGCTTGTCCACCAGGTCGCGAATGGCCTCATCCTCGACGGCCTTAAGGCCGGCGGCGTCGAGTGTGCCCGCAGCATAGGCGGCACGGGCGTCCTTTACGGCCTGTGGACGAAGAAAGCTGCCGACGATATCGGCGCGAAACGGCGCGTTCAGCGTGGTTAAAGCACTCATAGATATCTCCCTTTGCATTGATTGCTTTATCGAGAGAGAGTATGAGCGCTCTTACCGCCATCGTAAAATATGCGTTTGTATTGGTTTGATATAGGAGATTTCTATATGCATACCAACGGACCGCCGAGCCAAACTATCCCATATCCGCCAGTGAAAATAGCCATTTTCGTGCCCATATGGCACTAGCAGCTTTGCCCTATCGCCCATACGCTTAGTGGTGACCGCACAAGGCCACGCGAGAGATAGGAGCGACCATGACCACGTTTCGACCCCCACGCGCCACACTGATCGCGCCGCAGGACTCCATTACGCCGAGACCCCCGTGCGCCAGCGCACCGTTCTCACCTGTGGCAGCTGGCGTCGCGTGACCCGCCGTATCGTTTGCGGCCTGACCTGCGCACTTACCGTGAGCTCGCTGCTCATGCCGAGCGTTTCGTTTGCAGCTGAGTGGGTCGAGGTCGGCGGCACCACCTATAACGCCGGTGCCGCGGCCGGTGACGGCAGCACGTGGGCCTGGGACGGTGCCGACGATATGACGCTCAATGGTTATAACGGCGGAGGCATCGCTGCCGGCGGCAAGCTCAACGTGAACTACGAGGGCAACAATACGGTTGCCAACGAATACGGCAACGGCATTTCTGTCGAAGACGTCACCAACGAGAGCGCCGAGCTCAACATCTCCGGAACGGGCACCCTGACGGCAACCGCCGAAGGTAACGCCCTGTATTCCGAGGGCGATATGACGATCAGCGGAACAGGCACCGTTAACGCCACGGGCGACGTCAGCGGCATATATACCCAAAATGACCTTTCGATTGATACGAGCGGAACCGTCACCGCCAAGGGCACGCGTGCCGAGGGCATCCTTGCCGACGGCGATATAACCATAACCGGTGGCGGCACCGTCGACACGAGTTCCGAGCAGGATTGCGGCATCGTCGCCAAAGAAACCCTCACGGTATCCAACAGCACGCTAACGGCTCAGGGATTCGGTAGCGGTATACATGCCTTCGACGGCCTGACCATTGATGCGGCGACCGTACGAGCGTATGCGTACCCAGCGCGCGAAGACAGCCCCACCGCCATCTTCACCGACGAGGGCGACATCACCATTAAAAATGGCTCATTCGTTCACGCCTATGCCGAGGGCGAAAACGCCTCAGGAATCTTCACGCACAATTGGGACACCGGCGGCCCTGGCGGACGCATCTTTATCAGCGACTCGACCGTCGAGGCCATTGCCCACTACATCAACCACGATGGAGGCAACCAGCCCCTACCGCCCATCACCAATGGCGACATTGTCGTAGTTGACCCAGACGTGAACGCTCATACGTATGGTATCTTCGCTCTCACCGAAGATGGCCTCACGCCTGCGACCATCTCCATCACACGCAGCCGCGTGACGGCAGAAGGCAACACCGCTGCCATCCTGGCCGTGGTGAATAGCGCAGACGGCAGCATTGCCGGCACGATCAATATCGTCGACAGCATTATCGAAACACCCAACGGTGGACGAATTTGCGACGTGCATTTCGTTGACACCAATCCCGTCGATGCCCCTTATCAGCGCGGCCAGACCATCGGCACCGCAAACGACGTCATCACGGATCTGGATAGCGACGCCATCGCCAAGCGCGCCGTCATCGTTCCGGTGGAAACGCCCCAGGCAAAGCCCGAATCGAAGCCTAAGGTAACGACCGCCGCCGCGACCATCAAGCATGTCGACACCAAGGGCACGCTCGCAACCACGGGTGACGCTTCCGTTATGGGCGTTGTTGCCGCCGCCATCACAGGCGTGGCAGCCGTCGTCGCCGGCATCTTTACCAGCCGCAAGCGCTCGTAGCTCCAAACCTCGCACGCTCGATCAACACGAACGCGCACCGCCCCATGGTAAGCGGCCGCCGGACCTCCCACCGGCGGCCGCGCCGCGTTTGAACGATCCGATTCGATTGTCCACTCAAAACAAAACCACTCGCCGGTCGCTTACAGCAATACAAACTGTTTCAGCGCGGCGCGACTCGTTATGCCAAGCTTGGCGTAGGTGTTCGACAGGCGATTCTTTACCGTGCCGCGCGAGATACCCATGTGAGCGGCAATCTCATCGTTGGTCCAGCCGCGACAGGCCAGCATGGCAATGGCAAACTCCGTCGTGGTCAGGCTTTCGGCAACGGTGGCGCCCGCACCCGGATTGTGCACGCGACGCCAGCCGCGGCTAAAGCGCTCGGTAACTTTAATGATCTCCGCGAACTCCAGCGGATGATCTTTCTTTAGACATGATTCCAAAACGCCCTGCAAAAGCCCGTGATGCTCGCCGACGATCTCGATCAAGCCATCGGGCTGCGCAATCTGCCACGCACGCATAAAGTGAATGTTCGCACGGTCAGCCTCACGCTGGTTGATCCACCCAACGGCAGCGATCAGATGCAAGAAGACCTCAGGGATGGGATAGCTTTCCTGCTTCATCGACAGGGCATTCTCCGCCATCCCCACGCAGCGCCCGTAATCGCCATCAAGATAGGCACGGTGTGCCAGCGCGTAGGTTGCAAACAGGCGCAGCCCCTCGGGCAGCAGCGATGCATACGAATCAAATTCGCTGCGTGACACCGGCGAGGGAAAATGCAGCAGCACGCACGCGCTGGCCGCGAGCAGCATATACGAGGCCTGAGCGCGTGGATCCTTTGCCGCCCCTTGGCCCTTCCCCGTCTCCTCGAGGTACGCAAGACAGCGACGCGCCGCCAATGCGCGATTCAGTGACAGATTTGCATAGGCGCACAACAGGCATGCCGAAAGACGAAGCGAATGGTCGTCCGACAGCAAGTACGGCTCCGCCAGGCGTCGTGCCTCATCGGGGCAACCGCGATAGTAGTGCGCCTCGGCACGCGCGATAACGCCATAGTCATCTTTGAGCATCACGTCGAGGGTTTTGTCGAGCGTCCCGGGCTCAAATGCCGTGCACATAAGCGGCATGGGGAAACGCCAGCTATCGGTATATATCCGATCCACGGCGACCTCCCCTCGCATAGCGGCTCACTTTGATGGTAGTGCGAGAGGGCGCCGGTTAATGGGACATGTGGCTCGAAATACAGCCTCATCCTGGGACGTTCGCGGTAAATCGAACGGTGCCAAGTTTAAATGCGGCACCGCTCAAAAGGCTAAATATGCTGGCGGATCGCGTCGATATAGGCCTGTCC
>CABSDO010000126.1 GCA_902476475.1 uncultured Collinsella sp.
ATGATGGGCTGGGGGGCGATGGCGTAGCCCAGACGCCAGCCGGTGATGGAGTACGTCTTAGACAGCGAGCTGCAGCTGATGGTGCGCTCAAACATGCCGGGCAGCGTGGCCATATAGACGTGCTCGTGGGGCGCGTAGACGATGTGCTCGTATACCTCGTCGGTGATGCAGTAGGCGTCGTACTTTTTGCAGAGGTCGGAGATAAAGGTGAGCTCATCGCGTGTAAAGACCTTGCCGCAGGGGTTGGAAGGGTTGCACAGGACGATGGCCTTGGGGTCGTTGTCTCGGAAGGCCGCCTCGAGCGTCTCGCGGTCAAAGTCGAAGGTGGGCGGGTTGAGCGGCACGTAGATGGGCTCGGCGCCCGAAAGGATCGTGTCGGCGCCGTAGTTCTCGTAGAACGGCGAGAAGATAACGACCTTGTCGCCGGGGTTCGTGATCGTCATCATGGCGGCCATCATGGCCTCGGTGGAGCCGCAGGTGACCACGATGTTCTCGTTGGGGTTGATCGGCATGCCCATAATATGCTCCTGCTTGGCGGCAAGCGCCTCGCGCATGGCCTGGGAGCCCCAGGTGATGGAGTACTGGTGATAGAGCGGCTTGGGGTCGCTGGCGATGGCGCTGAGGCTATCGAGCAGCTGCGCCGGGGGATCGAAGTCGGGGAAGCCCTGCGATAGGTTGACAGCGCCATACTTGTTGGAGATGCGCGTCATGCGGCGGATGACCGAATCGGTAAACGTTGCCGTGCGGTTGGAGAGTTCTTTCATGCCGGTCCTTTCGAGCATTTGCAGTGGGGCAAGTTTACTCCTATGAAACCGGTGGGATTTGCTCGAAATGGTCTCGAAAAACTCTTTTCAAAATTCTTGAAAATTGGGGCTTGCATCGCGTGGCGTTCCTTGCAATAATAGTCGAGCGCGAAGCGCACAGGACACGGTGGGTGTAGCTCAGTTGGCTAGAGCGACGGGTTGTGGTCCCGTAGGTCGAGGGTTCGAGTCCCTTTACCCACCCCAGTTCTTGCTTCGTGTTGATATCGGGTCGTTAGCTCAGTTGGTAGAGCAGGGGACTCTTAATCCCAAGGTCCAGGGTTCGACCCCCTGACGGCCCACCACACGATATCTCCTCTAAAGTCCGCCACAACGGACTTTAGCTTTGGGTCGTTAGCTCAGTTGGTAGAGCAGGGGACTCTTAATCCCAAGGTCCAGGGTTCGACCCCCTGACGGCCCACCAAAGATCGTTAAAGCGACTGGCTCAGGCTGGTCGCTTTTTTGTTGACCTCGCATGGGGTCGAACCCGAAAGGGCGCGGAGCTGAGGAAATGCGTAAGCATTTACCAACGCAGCGCGCAAGGCGCCTTGGCGCCGCAGCGGCCGCCTGCGCAGCAGGCTGACCCCCTGACGGCCCACCAAAGAATGTTAAAGCGACTAGCTTAGGCTGGTCGCTTTTTTGTTGACCTCGCATGGGGTCGAACCCGAAAAGGCGCGGAGCTGAGTAATCTGTACCGTGATTCCCTTAGGGAAACACGGCTAAAGCCCCATAAACGTGCTCTCCTTATGAGAATTATGCTCACGGGGCTCGATGCATGTTGAGAAGTTGTGATCAAACTCAAAGTGAGAATCGATTTAGTCTGCTCGATAGTGCGATCCGAGACTTTCGGTTCGCTTACGCATGGCTTTGACCATTTCCTGTGCTAGTTGAATCTGCGATTGCAGGCGGGCGAGGGCTGCGACTTCGCTGTCCTGGGCTTTCTGTGTTCTCAAAGTCGTTGCCTCTGTCTTCAAGCCCTCAAGCTCGTGTAGTGCCTCGGATAGGCCTGTTTCGGTCCTGTTGATCATGCAATAGGTGCTCATCGTGTGCCTAAGGCTGTGTGTCAGGCGTTCGGCATCTGTTGTGGCAATGCCGTAGTGGGGGAGGGCGATTTCCGCCTTCAGGGCTGCCTCAGGCTCTTTCTGCGCTGTGAGGGCTGCCGATGCGCCCGCGATACGTCCGAATACGATGCCGTTGGCGCTTGACAAGCCACCAATGCGGTCGGCGCCGTGCATGCCGCCTGTCGCCTCGCCGCAAGCGTAGAGGCCCTCAACGCCCGTGTGCGCGGTCTTATCGATCTTGATGCCGCCGTTAGCGGCGTGGGCATACATCGCAACGCGCATCTCGTCAGTCGGGGCGATGCCGTGCTCGTCTTGCAGCCAGGTGGCAAAGGTCTGCACAAACTCTGGGACATCCTCGCGGGGGAAGTCGTAGTGGAGTGCCAGGCCTTCGACACCTGCCTGATCGATGACGAGATCGATAGCGCGGGAGGCCAAGCGTGACGTGAAGGGACCATATCCAGAGCGCTGCTCGAGCAGGTCGTCCAGCTTGTCGTCGGCAATATCTGCCGGCTGGTCTACATGTACGTAGCGCCAGGTCTTCTCGTTAAAGACAAGGTTGCGCTTGGGCTCGATGAAGCCGGGCATCATCTGCATGAACTCTATATTAGTAAGCGATGCGCCGTGCGCCAGTGCGATGGCCTGTGATGAGCTGAGCACGTCGGCGGAAGTGAGGCTTCGCTCGAACAGGCCACCCGTGCCACCGGCTGCGATGATCGTGGCTTTGGTAGCAAAGGGCACGATTCGATCTTCGGTGAGGTTGTAGAGCGCGGTTCCGGTGATTCTGCCGTTCGTGTCCTCAACAAGGTCGATAAGCTCATGGCGGGGGAGCAGGCGAATGCCGAGCGACTCGATCCGGGCTGTCAGAGCGTCCTCAAGGGGCTTGCGGGTGAGGCCGCGCCACATGCGCGTTTTGTGGTCAAAGCAGGGGATAAACTGCTTTTGTTGAGCGCTCTCAGCGTTTTGCGGACGCTTGAGCTCAACGCCCAGGTCTTGCTCGAGCCATTCAATTGCCTGGGGAATGCCGTGGACAAACGTCTGGACAAGCTCGGGGTCGGCGACACCGCCGCCGACGGTCTGGATGGTGTCGATGAGGTCTTGTTCGTCGTCTTCGTTAACGGGTCCGATAAGCCCTAGGCCCCAGGTTCCGGGGAAGAAACTCGATCCACTCATAGTCTTGCCGGCGCTTGCCACAGCGACGGTTGCGCCCGCGCGTGCCGCTTCGATGGCGGCGCAAAGGCCCGCAATGCCAGATCCAATTACCAGTACATCAGTCGATTCCATCGGATTCCTTTCTCGTCCGGCGCATTGTCGCATGGGTGATCGGCAATGGGGCCGCAAAGACTCGGCAAATCGGTAAAGGGCAAATATGGCAGGTGGGCGTCATGGACGCTCTGACGCTCCATCTCATCACATCTCGTATTTCGCCCCAACTGATATATCGGCATCAGCTACCCTGCGACAGCGCAAACAAAAAGAACCGCTACCTCGAAAGGTAGCGGCTCCAAAGCTCAACTATATGAGCATCGCGCGGGCGCGATTAGGCCTTGAGGGCCTCCTCGACGGCGACAGCGCAGGCGACGGTGGCACCGACCATGGGGTTGTTGCCCATGCCGATGAGACCCATCATGTCAACGTGCGCAGGCACGGAGGAAGAACCGGCGAACTGGGCGTCGGAGTGCATGCGGCCCATGGTGTCGGTCATGCCGTAAGAGGCAGGGCCGGCGCCCATGTTGTCCGGGTGCAGGGTACGGCCAGTGCCGCCACCAGAAGCGACGGAGAAGTACTTCTTGCCAGCCTCGATGCGCTCCTTCTTGTAGGTGCCAGCGACGGGGTGCTGGAAGCGCGTGGGGTTGGTGGAGTTACCGGTGATCGAGATGTCGACGTTCTCGTGCCACATGATGGCGACGCCCTCGCGGACGTCGTCGGCGCCGTAGCAGTTGACCTCGGCGCGCGGACCGTCGGAGTACGGGATGGTCTCCACGATCTTGAGCTCGCCGGTGTAGTAGTCGAACTGGGTCTTCACATAGGTGAAGCCGTTGATGCGGGCGATGATCTGAGCAGCGTCCTTGCCCAGACCGTTCAGGATAACGCGCAGCGGCTTCTTACGAGCCTTGTTGGCGTTCAGAGCCAGGCCGATAGCGCCCTCGGCGGCAGCGAAGGACTCGTGACCGGCCAGGAAGGCGAAGCACTCGGTGTCGTCGGAGAGCAGCATAGCGCCCAGGTTGCCGTGGCCCAGACCGACCTTGCGGTCCTCGGCGACGGAGCCGGGGACGGTGAAGGCCTGGATGCCCTCGCCGATCATGGAAGCGGCCTCGGAAGCGGTCTTGGCGCCCTTCTTGATGGCGATGGCGCAGCCGAGCGTGTAGGCCCACTTGGCGTTCTCGAACGCGATGGACTGGACGTCCGCCACGATCTCGCGCGGGTCGACGCCCTTGTCCTGGCAGATCTGCAGGGCCTCCTCGAGGGAGGAGATGCCGTTCTCGGCGAGGCACGCGTTGATCTTGTCGATGCGGCGCTCGTAACCTTCGAAGCTAACAGCCATTGTTCTATTCCCTCCCTTTCTCTACTCGTGCACCGGGAACACGTTGTCCACGGTGTGGGTTTCCTCGTCGGTGCGCGGATCGATGTACTTGGCCGCGGCATCCCACTGACCGTAGCGGCCCATGGCGCCGGCGATGGCCTCCTCCGGCGTCTTGCCGTTCTTGAGGGCGTCGGTGAACTTGCCGAGGTTCAGGAACTCGAACGCGATGATCTCGTTGTTGTCGTTCAGGGCCATGCGGGTGACGTAGCCCTGGGAGAGCTCGAGGTAGCGGGCGCCCTTGGCCTTGGTGCCGAACATGGTGCCGACCTGG
>CABSDO010000127.1 GCA_902476475.1 uncultured Collinsella sp.
CAGGTCCTCCGAGCCGCGGCGGCTCGCCACGCCCGCGCGCGCCAAAAAGCGCTGCAGGCGCATGGTGTGCGGGTAGACGGGCTGGGCGTCGGTTGCGGGTACTGCGTTGCCCATGGCGCGCGTCTCCCCTACTTCGTTAGTCCTCGTCATGCATATCCTCCGAGGTCTCGTCGACGACCAGGGTCTCCAAGTCCTCGACTGCCTCAACATCTTCAACATCGGTATCGAGCAGTTCACGCTCTTCGTCCAGGTCCTCGGCCTGTTCCTCGAGCGTGGACTGAATACTGCGGCCGCTCAGACGCTCGCGGATAAACTGGCGCGACTGCTCGTCGGGGGCAAACTGCTCCAGATCGGGCAGGTCGCGGGTGGAGCGCAGGCCGAACTTTTCCAAGAAGGCGTTGGTCGTGCCGTAGATGATGGCCTGACCGCGCTGGGGGTCGCGGCCGAGCTCGCGCACCAGACCCTTGTCGACGAGCGACGCGATGACGCCGTCAGAATTGACGCCACGGATGCCCTTGACTACCTCGCGCGTCACGGGTTGGTGGTATGCGATGACGGCCAAGGTTTCGAGCGCCGCCTGCGACAGCTTTTGCGTGTCCCAGCTCAGCACGTAGGCTTCGACCACGTCGTGGTAAGCGGGGTGCGTAAACAGACGCCAACCGCCGGCGACCTCGCGCAGCTGAAAGCCGCGGTTGGTCTCCTCGTACTCAACCTTGAGCTCGGCGAGCAGCGACGCGCACTCGCCGGGGGCGATATCCAGTGCGCCGGCCAGCGCGGGCGCACTTACCGGGTCGCTCGACACCAGCAGTAGCGCCTCAAGAGCGCCTTTGAGGCTGTTTGCCTCCAGCGTGGAAAGGTTCGACATGGTTGCGGCTCCTATTCGGTGAGCTCGGGGCCCTCACCGGGCACGTACGCCTCGGCGCCCTCGACTCGGTTAATGCGGATGGTTCCAAAGATCTCGTCCTGGCTCAGCGTAAGCGAGCCGCGCTTGGCGAGCTCGAGCATGGCCAGGAAAGTGACGACGAGCTGCTCGGTCGTGGCGTCGCCGTCCAGCAGCTCGCGGAAGGTGCAGGTTTGGTGCGCCATGGTAAAGCGGTCGACCGAGGCTACCGTCAGGTCGAGCGGCACGCGATGCGGCGCCACGTGCTCGGCCTCCAGCAGGAAGGTTTGGCGCTTACCGTCCAAGTCGGCGCAGATGACGGCCAGGCCGCGCAGGGTAATGCCGGCCAGGTAGTCGGGCATAAGGCCCAAGAACTCGGGGTCGGGGCCGGCCACTCGCGGGTGCATGCGGCTTTCGGCCTGCATGCGGGCACCGAGGGCCGCAGCCGCGCCTTTAAACTGCTTGTAGGCAATCAGGCGCTGGATCAGGACCTCGCGCAGGGCGTCGCCGTCGAGCGTGCTGAGCTCCTCGAGGTCTTCGTCGAACTCGTCATCGTCATCGACTTTGCGCGGGGCCTCCTGCGGCACCAGAGAGGCGGCCTTTATATCCAAAAGGGTTGCCGCGACCAGCAAAAAGTCGCTCGCCACGTCCAGGTCCAGCGCCTCGATGCGCTCGGCCTCGGCAAGGTACTGCTCGGCCACCTCACTGATCGAGATGGCGCCGATATCTACTTTTTGGCGGGTTACCAGCTGCAGCAGCAGGTCGAACGGTCCGCTGTAGACCTGCGTCGAGACGCGATACGACATCTTCGACCTCCTTTGACGGCGCCTTCGCGGCGCGGTTTGGGTGCATGTTACGACCGTTTTGCACGGTCGACCTGTTAGTTTACCTTAGATGCCGGCGATTGCGAAGTTGAGCAGCTGCTCAGCAAGCGGATACACGGTAACGTCGAAATAGCGGCCGATCACGTCGATGCCGGTCCACATGGGCAGCAGGTACAGCACGATGATAAGGATCGGCATAGCGTATTGCTGCAGGCGGTAGTAGTTGGCGAGCGCCTTGCCTTTAAGGAACGGCACGATGATCGACGAGCCGTCGAGCGGCGGGGTCGGGATGAGGTTAAAGAACGCGAGCGACAAGTTGACCACGATAAAGGTGGCGCCGAAGTTCATGATTTGGGATGCCACGGCAAAGGACATGCTGGCGTAGAGGTTGCCGTATGCTGCGTGCATGAGGGCCGCTGCGAGGCATGCCAGTGCGATGTTCGATGCGGGGCCGGCAACGCTCACCAAGACCTCGTCGCGCTTGGGGTGCTTAAGGTTGTTGAGGTAGACGGGCACAGGCTTGGCGAAGGCGAACACCGGACCGCCGGCGGCAAGCATGAGCAGCGGCAGGAGGATGGTACCGAACGGGTCGATATGGTTGAGTGGGTTGAGCGAAACGCGGCCGCGCGAACGGGCCGTCTTGTCGCCGAGTGCCCAGGCCGCGGCGGCGTGCGCACTCTCGTGGATGACGATACCCACGATGACGGCGACGGCGCTGGCGAGCAGGTTCATGAGGTAGCTGCTGGACATGGCGCTCCCCTAGCGGACGCGGCGCGAGGCGCGCGTGAGCAGGTAGTCGGCCACAAACAGGATAACGGCAACGATAGCGTAATCCAGACGGAACACGCCGCCGAAGGGCGACGTGATGACGCCGTAGCCAGCGATGGCACTCGGCAGGGCGCGCGAGAGCTCGACGACAAAGCCCACGATCTGCAGCTTGGCGGTGAGGCCGCTAAAGCACAGCAGCACGGTCATCGCGCTCATAAAGATGCCGCAGATGCGACAGGCAATGGCGATGACGCTCATCGCCACAGCAGCGGCCTTACGAGAGTTCACGCGCGGTCTCCTCTTCGATCTGGGTGGAAAGCTCGAGCCATTCGTCCTCGAGCTTGGGCAGCTCTTGCTTAAGCCCGTTATATTCCCCCAGCGCGGCGTTGAACTTGTCCTGATCGGCATAAAGCTCTTCGCTTGCCATCAATTCCATAAGCTCGTCATAGCGGGCGCGCTTTTTGTCGAGCTCGGTCTCGATCTTCTTGAGCTGGTTGCGCACGCCCTTGAGCTTTTTGTTGAGCGCGGCGCGGGCCTGGGCCTCGGCGCGTTTTTGCTCCTTGGTCTTTTTGCCCTCGGCCGGCTTGGGAGCGGCGGGGGTGTCGGTCTGGGCGGCGCTGGCTTTGGCGGGCTTGGCGGCGGCAGGCGCGCTCTCCCCTGCAGCCTCGGCAGCGGCGCGGGCTGCGAGGTCCTCGCGCTTGTAGAGGTAGTAGTCGTAGTCGCCGTCGTAGACCGTGACCTTGCCGTCGCGGATGTCGATGATGCGGTTGGCCACGGCGCGCACCAGGTGCTCGTCGTGGCTGATCAACACGATGGTGCCGGGGAAGTTCTGCAGGGCGTTCTCGAGCATGTCGACCGAGTCGATGTCCAGGTGGTTGGTGGGCTCGTCCAGGCACAGGAGCGCCTCGGGAGCCACGAGCATTTTGGCCAAGGCAAGACGGGCCTTTTCACCACCGGAGAGGACGCGTACCTGCTTTTCGATTGCGTCGTTGTCGCTAAACAGGAAGGCGCCCAGCAGACTGCGCTGCTGAGGCACGGTCCACTTGGGCGTGACGGTGTCGATTTCTTGCAGGACGGTGTTGGACTCGGTCATGCCTTCGAGCGCGTGCTGGGCGTAATAGGCCACGCCCACGTTCGTGCCCAGGTCGCGCGTGCCGGTAGTGGGCGGCTCCAGACCGGCGATGATCTTCATAAGCGTGGACTTGCCGGCGCCGTTGGGGCCGACGAGCGCCACATGCTCGCCGCGGTAGAGCTTGAGGTCGATATCGCTGTAGATGTGCTTATTGCCGTAGGACTTGGACACGCCCTCCAGGCCGACGACCATGTCGCCGGAGCGCGGCGGATCGGGGAACTTAAAGTCGATGTGCTTGTGGCCCTCGGGCAGGATGACGAGCTCCTTTTTGATCTGCTCGATCTTGCGGATACGCTCCTGGGCCTGGGCTGCCTTGGTGGGCTTGTAGCGGAACTTGTCGACGAAGACCTGCATGTGGGCGATATCGCGCTCCTGGGCAGCACGCTTGGCGCGCATCTGCTCCAGGTTGTCCTCTCGCTGCTTGAGATAGCTGCTGTAGTTACCGGTGTAGGTAGTCACGCGGCGGTTTTCGAGGGCGGCGACGTGGTCGACGCAGGCGTCCATGAAGGCGCGGTCGTGGCTGACGATGAGGACGGCGCCGTCGTAGTTGGCGATAAAGCCGCGCAGCCACTGGACGCTTTCGAGGTCCAGGTGGTTAGTGGGCTCGTCCAGAAGCAGCAGGTCGGGATGGCGCAGGAAGAGCTTGGCGAGCGCGATGCGCATCTGCCAGCCGCCCGAGAACTCGGAGCATGGGCGCTCAAAGTCAGTGACCTTAAAGCCCAGGCCGGACAGGATCTTGCGGGCGTTGCTCTCGAGCTCGTAACCGCCCAGATGCTCAAAGCGGTCCTGGACCTGGCCGTACTCGTTGAGGAGGGCGTTGACGTCCTTGCCCTGCTCGGAGAGTTCGGTGATCTGGGCCTGCAGCTCGTTGGCACGCTCGCCCATGCGGCGGATTTCCTTGGCGGCGGCCATGACCTCGGCGAGGATGGTGGTGTCCTTGTGCTCCAGGTTGGTTTCCTGCTCTAGGTAGCCCACCTGGCAGTCCTTTGCGTACTGGACTTGGCCGGAGTCGGGACTGTCGATGCCCATGATGATTTTGAGCATGGTGGTTTTGCCGGCGCCGTTAGGGCCCAC
>CABSDO010000128.1 GCA_902476475.1 uncultured Collinsella sp.
CGGGGCGCTGCGGCTGCGGTGCAGCAAACTGCTGCTGGCCGGCGCGCGGGGCGCTGGCGGCGCGGCTTGCGGCCGAGTTATTCTGTCCCAGGCCGTTTTGGTAGGCGCGCTCTTCCTCGTACAGGCGGCCGAGCGGGGGCGCATCGACGTTCTCGGCAAAGACCGAGAACTTGCCGGCGCGCAGCTGCGGATCGATCATAAAGCGCACGAGGGGCTCGCCGACAAAGACATAGCGGCGCTTTTCGGCCTGCGCCTTCACGAACTCGCGGACCTCGCGCGAAAGCTCGGGGTAGAACGGGGCGAGCATGGGATCGTCGTCGGCGGCGATAAGGATGGTATAGAGTGCCGGCGCCGTGTTGACGCGGTTGATCACCAGAGTCTGATCCTCCATGTCGCGAGCGGCCTGCTTGGCAAGCTTCTTAAAGGAGAACGGGGCACGGGTGGCACCGAAGATGCCGGCCACGTGGTCCTCGAAGATGTTCAGGAAGTTCACGAAAGATCACTCTCCGTATAGGTTCTTTGGTATCCGAGCAAATATAGGCATATCCCAACGATTATAGAGGATAGGATTCCCGCAACCGCCGCCTTGGCGATGACCGCGGCTGCAAGGCTGGCAATTTCCATATGGTGTGCAAGACAGGACGCCGCTGCGCAGCCGATGCCGGTGACAGCGATGGCGGCGATTGCGGCAAGGTTTGAGCCCTGATCGGCACGCTTGGCATGGGCATTGAGCAGCGCGGATGACGTTGCGGCAGTTGCCGCGACCAGCACAAAGGCAGCCCAAAGGAGCGGGTCTCCCAGCGCTGCGGCAACGTTACCGAGCCCCAGCACGCCTCCGGCTGAAAGCGCGACCGTGGCCAGACGGGCAAAAAGCGCGCCCATGCCCGTTGCCGCGGCGGCGCTTGCCGGGCCGAGCCAAAATGACGCGACGCCGGCGGTGACCCCAGCTGCCAGGAAGGTATTGCCGGTCAGACAGCCAAGCGCGAGTGCACAGGTGAGCGTGGCGCTCGCGGCAGTCTCGGTGCGACCCCAGGCGATCCACCAACCGGACATGGCGGCGGCAAAGATCACCGCGACCGGCAACATCGACAGGATGCCCTGCGCCCGCATGGTGGCGTTGGCCATGAGCACCAAAAAGCCCACAGCCGAGATGGCCGAGCCAATCTGGGGGGCCAGGCCAGCCGCCGCTCCGATCGCGATGGCCGCAATGACCAGGCCGGGAAGCGCTGCGACCCCGGCCGTTTGCATCAGCAAAAAGCTAAAGGTGCCGCACGTTAGCGCCGAGATAGCGCGCATGGTGTAGTCGCGCGCAGGGCTCCAGCGCGTGCCCGCCCAGCCGAGTGCGGGGTCGACCTCGATGGCGTCGTCCTCGTAGTGCGACGGCTCGATATCGTCGAGCTTCTGCTCGTCATCCGAAAGTTCGCCAACCATTTGCTCCAGGCTGCGACGGCCTTCGCGCACGCTGCCCAGACCGGCAAGGAGTTGGTCGCAAAATGCCTCGATGCTGTTGGGACGGTCCTGCGGCATGGGGGAGAGCGCGCTCATGAGCGCGGCCTCGGCTCCCGGGGGAAAGTGTGGTATCAGCTCGCTGGGATAGGTGGCGCCGCCGATGATGCGGCCGAGCGAGTCGGCGGGCGTGGCCGCCATAAAGGGAGCGCTGCCGCACAGGCCCTCGTAGATCACACAGGCGAGGGCAAAGACATCGGCGCGCTCGTCGACCGTGCCGGTCTCGATATCGAGCTGCTCGGGCGGCATGTAGCCGATAGTGCCGCCGCGCGAACCGCCAAAGCCACCGGCAGACGACAGTCGCGCCATGCCAAAGTCGGTGAGCTTTACATTGCCCGAGTGGTCGATGAGCACGTTGGCGGGCTTAATGTCCAGGTGGAGTACGCCATTACTATGGGCGAAGGTGAGCGCCTGGCCCAGGGCATCGGCAATGGCCGCGGCCTCGTCAAAGGTAAGTGAGTGGCCATCCACGCGGTGCAAAAACTCGGCAAGCGACATGCCATCGACATACTCCATGACTAGGTAGGCATAGGCTGTGTCGTGCGTAAAGTCGATGACCTGCACGATGTTGGGATGTTGAAGCATGGCGGCAGTGTGCGCCTCGCGCAGGACATCCATGATGTCGCTGGCGGGCATGCCGGCACCGTTGATAAGGGGGATGCGTTTAATGGCGACGCGGCGGCGCAGGTGCGTGTCGCGGCAGATCTCGATGGAGCCAAAACCGCCGGTCGCAAGTGTCTCGAGCGGCTGGTACCGCTTGAGCAGCTCGCGAGAGCTGGTGCCCTCCAAGGGAACGTCCGGCGAGAACCGGGCGGTATGTTGCGAGAAAAGCGGCATGGCCAACCCTCGTGCGTTTAAAGTTCGTTTGCGAGCGGCGGGCGCGGAGCCGAGCCGTTCGCGGTGGCATAGATGCTGCTAGTGTAGCACGCTCGGGTGCATGGGGAGGATAGCGGGATGCGAGGCTACCTGCCTGGCTTGGCCTTAGCGCTTTTTCTTGTTCTTCTTCTGCTTGCGCTTGGTCTCCTGGGGCTTGTCGCCCTGTTTGGCTTCGGCAGCGGCCTTTTCTGCCTTCATCTTCTTGCGCTTGGTCTCGATGCGGAGTTTTTTGTTGATGCGGGCCTTGAGGAAGGGGCCGAACTGCTCGGCATCGCCACGGACGAAGGTGTCCTTGGGGATCGTCACGCCCTGGTCGGCGAACATGGCCACAAAGATGCGCTCGCCGTCGAGTACGTGGTCGAGCTTGTCAAACGGGAAGAACTGTGACTTACCGCTCTTGCCCCAAACCATCAGGCCGTCCTCGTTGGCGGCGACGCGGCGATAGCGGCCACCCATTGACTCGTCGGCCTCAACGGCGTCGATAAAGTCGCGGGCGAGGGTGTGGTGCAGGTTTTTGCTCCACCAGGCCAAAAAGGCGCCGAATACGATCAGGACGACGCCAAACTTGATCCAGTTGCCGCCGGCCACCAGCATGCCGATGCCGATGAGCGCGGCAATTGCCGCGGCGACATACAGCGAGCCGCGACGCCTGGGCGAGGCGACCAGACGGGCGAAGTCGGTGACCAGGTCGTTTTCGTACTGGTACTCGTTGAGGTACAGGATGCCGTCGTCGGCTGCAGCCTGCTTCTCGAGCGCGACCTCGACCTGGTCGGCTGCTTCGGAGGGAACGAGGTTGCTCTCTGCGTCTGCCATGCTCTTTGGACTCCTATCGCGGCGGGCTCGCCGTACGGGTTATTATGAATGCAGTATGCCGTGCGACCGCTTGGCCGTCGCGGCAACAAGACTCAGTATACCCGGGGGAGCACCCATGGAATCGTTGTACCGAAAGTATCGCCCGCTCACCTTCGACTCTGTGGTGGGCCAGCAGCATATCGTCTCGACGCTCGAGCACGCCATCACCGAGGGGCGCCTGTCCCACGCCTATCTGTTCTGCGGACCGCGCGGCACGGGCAAGACCACCATGGCGCGCATTCTGGCCAAGGCACTGCTGTGCCGCAATGCCGAGGCGGCGCGCGCCGAGGGTGCAAGCGGCTGCATGCCCGACGGCACTTGCGAGGAGTGCGAGCTCATCGCCGAGGGCAACCACCCGGATGTCTACGAGCTCGATGCTGCAAGCCGTACCGGCGTGGACAACGTGCGCGAGGAGATCATCAACTCCGTCAACTTTGCCCCGGTGCGCGGCAAGTACAAGATCTATATCATCGACGAGGTCCACATGCTCACGACGGCGGCGTTCAACGCGCTGCTCAAGACGCTCGAGGAGCCGCCGGCGCACGTGATCTTTGTGCTGTGCACTACCGACCCGCAAAAGATTCTGGAGACCATCCTCTCGCGCTGCCAGCGCTTCGATTTCCACCGCATCGGCAACGAGGATATCGAGCATCGCCTGGCATACGTGTGCGAGCAGGAGGGCTTCGATTACGACGACGAGGCGCTGGCGATCGTGGCGCGCCATGCAAAGGGCGGCATGCGCGACGCGTTGTCCACGCTGGAGCAGCTGAGCGTCTTTGGCAACGGTTCTGTGCATGCGGACGACGCCCGCTCGCTTTTAGGCGAGGTTTCGGACCAGATTCTGGGCGAGTTTTCCCGCGCCATTGCCGATCGCGATGTTGCCGAGCTGTATGGGCTTATTCGCGCGCAGGTCGAGGAAGGTAACGATCTGCTGGAGCTGACGCGCGACCTGGTGGCGCACGTGCGCGACGTGTATGTTGCCTGCGTTGCCGGTGCCCGTGCCGAGTTGTTTGAGGGCGGCTCCGAGCAGGCCGAGGCGCTTGCTGCCGAGGCCGCTGCCTTTGGCGAGCATCCTGCCGACCGCCTGGCTCGTGTGCTGACAGTGCTCGACGATGCCGCACTGGAGATGAGGGGCGCGAGCGACGTGCGCCTGGTGCTCGAGATTGCCTGCACGCGTCTGGCGCGTCCCGAGGCTGATTTAACGATTGAGGCATTGGCCGAGCGCGTGGCACGCCTGGAGGCCATGGTTGCCAACGCCGCCGTGCCGGCGAGCGTGGCTGCTGCTCAGGCCGCCGCGCCTGCAGCATCCGTACCCCCTGCCGCCC
>CABSDO010000129.1 GCA_902476475.1 uncultured Collinsella sp.
CATAGCCTCTGAGCTGCGAACATTTGGTGGGCGTTAGAAGATTTGAACTTCTGACCTCTTCCGTGTCAGGGAAGCGCTCTCCCCCTGAGCTAAACGCCCGATCAAGGGTGCGCAAGCGCGCAAGGAATAATATAACGGAGCCTGAACTCGGTGGCAAGAACATTTTTAAAAATCGTTTACATTGTGGAATTCGGGGGCTTTGTCATATCCATTTCAAAAGAGCCTGCTGCCGTGATTTGGCTGTCGCATAATGCAAGGCCATTGCGGTATCGAGCTATGGAAAGACGCCTGCGGAATTGTCCTACCGATAAGCGGACAAGCCTCCAGCTGGTGACTTCGCCGTGGTAAGGTAAGCCGAATTGTTTCCAGGCTGTTTCGGGGGAGTGGAATGAGCAAAGAGTGTGTCGAGCAGGTCGAAGGCGCAGGGGCTTCGGTGCCGATGACCGATATATCGAACATTGATGTGCCCGAGGGCACCGACGAGCTCAGCCGCAACACCCGTCGCGCATGGCGCGACCGCCTGAACAGCGCTTCGACGCGCAAGATGATCACGGGCGTCTTGGCTACGCTGGTGGGCGGTTCGTTTTGGGGCTTCTCGGGCACCAGCGCGAGTATTTTGTTCGATACCTACCATGTCGATACGCTGTGGCTTATGAGCATACGGCAGATTCTCGCCGGCCTGCTCTTTATGGCCGTGGTTGTTACGCGCGACCGCGAGCGCCTGATTAAGCTCTGGACCACGCCCGCCGATCGCAAGCAGCTGCTGCTCTTTACCGCCTTTGGCCTGCTGTTCAACCAGTTTTGCTATCTTTCGGCCGTGCGCCTGACGAACGCCGGAACCGCGACGGTGCTCCAGTGCCTGCAGCTCGTTATCATCATGGGCTACACCTGCGCGATCGATCGCCGCATGCCGCGTACTCGCGAAGTCATCGGCATTGGCCTGGCTCTGGGTGGAACCTTTTTAATCGCCACCGGCGGCGACCCCACCAGCCTGAATATCTCGCCGCTTGGCCTGGCAGCAGGTCTTATGTGTGCGGTCAGCGCCGCGTGTATGGCGGTGATTCCCGCCAAGATCCTGCCCGAATACGGCAGCCCCATCGTCACGGGCTCGGCAATGCTCACGGCGGGCGTGGTCTCGTGCGTCTTCGTGCAGCCCTGGGCGCATATGCCGGCGCTCGACGCTGCCGGCATCGAGGCGCTCGCGGTGTTCGTGGTTATCGGCTCGTTTTTTGCTTACATGCTCTATATGCAGGGCGTTAAGGACATCGGCTCGGTGCGCGCGAGCCTCATCGGAACTGTGGAGCCCGTCTCGGCGACCATCACCAGCGCCGTTATGCTGGGCACGGTGTTTTTGCCGACCGACCTTATCGGCTTTGTCATGATCATCGTGATGATGTTCCTCACGGTGTAGCTGGCGCCGCTGCCAAAACGGAAAAGGTGTTGTGCCGCATTTTCGCCAATTGATGTCCGTGTCTGGAGTTTAGCTGTCGATGCTCAAAATGCCATAAACTAGTAACGTTATGGACTTTTTCATTGCGACTCAATTGCGAGGATTTCTTTATGGCTGGTAATCACTTTAAGGGCAGCGATAGCGGCCGTCCTGCAGTTCCGCCGCGTCCGAACGGGGCTGGTAAGGCCGGCACGCCGGGCGGCGCTGGACAGGGCGGTTCCGGTAAGCGCGTGTCTCCGGGCGAGACGGCGATGTTTACCGCTCTGTACGAGCAGTCTCAAAAGGCAAAAAAGACCGGCCGTGCAAGAGGGAATGTCTTTGCGGGCGGTGCAACCTCCGCGTCGCAGCCGAGCGGGGCTCCTTCGGTACCTGCGAACAACGCGGGTGCTGTCAACGCCGCGAATGCCGCCGGCAACGTTAATGCCGGCAAGGCCGCCAACAATACTCCCTCTGCCGGTGGCGCGGGGCTTACGGGTAACCTTGGCACGATCTACACCGGCGCCTCCGAGACTGGCACGTTCGCCCGCCTGGATGATAGCGGTGCCGAGTTTGCGGGCTCGGGATCCAAGGAAGATTATTACGATTTTGGCTTGAACTACGGTAGCGACGCTTCGTCGAGTTCGACCTCTGACGGTCTGGTCCGTCATCGCCATCGCAAGGGCGAACGCAAAAAGCGTCACACCGGCGCCATTATTGCCGCTGTAGTTGCGGTGCTTCTCGTTGCGCTTGGCGCAAGCGGCTTTATGCTGCTTAACTCGGCAAAGACCGTAAAGAGTGAAGCGAAGGAGGCCGTCGAGATTGTCGGTGGCCTTAAGGACAAGGTCACGTCGGGCGATTTTTCGACGCTGCCTGACGACGCGAAGAAGATCGATGAGCTTTGCGACAGCATGAAGGCGGAGACCTCGAGCCCGCTGTGGACGGCGGCTTCGTTTATCCCGGTGTATGGCAGCGACATCAATGCGGCCCGCACCATGATCGACGCCCTGTCCGATGTCTCGAGCAATGCGCTGGTTCCCATGGCCGATAACCTTTCGCAGGCCACGCCCGGCAAGCTGTTTCAGGACGGCATGATTAACGTGTCCGCGCTGCAGGCGGTCGCCGATTCGCTTTCCAGCAGCTCGAAGGTGTTCAAGAGCGCCAACGAGAAGATCCAGGGCATTGGCGATACTCATATTTCCCAGGTGACCGAGCTGGTCGATAAGGCCAAGGACGGCTTTGCCACCCTCAACGGCGCGGTTGACGCGGCGGAGAAGGTCGCCCCCGTCCTTCCCCAGATGCTCGGCGCCAACGGCCAGACGCGCAACTACCTTATGTACGCCATGAACAACGTCGAGATTCGTGCCTGCGGCGGCTTTGGCGGTTCGCAGGGCCTGATTTCGGTCACCGACGGCCAGATGTCGATTGGCGAGTTTGTTCCATGTATTGCGCTTGGCAAAGACGAGGCGGTTGAGAGCGTCGACGAAGAGGACGAGGCACTGTTTGGCGACCACAGTAACCTGTACAACTCTGGTAACGCGTATTCGCCCGATTGGCCCCGCAACTCGCAGCGTGTCGCCGCGCTGTGGAAGTCCCAGTATGGGCAGGACGTTGACGGCGTCGTGGGTATCGACCCGGTGTTCCTGCAGTATCTGCTGGGCCTCGTCGGTAATGTCTCGCTGCCCGACGGAACGGTTGTCGACGGCACCAACGCCGCAAAGGTCCTCATGCACGATGTGTACTGGAACTATCCGGTCGAGGAGTCTGACGGCATCTTTGCATCCGTCGCCAGCGCTGCCTTCGACAAGATCCTTGGCGGTATCGGCGATGTCGATGTTACGAAGCTTGTCAGCGCCGTTGAGCGCGGTGCCGAAGAGGGCCGCCTGATCGCGTGGATGAAAAACGATGACGAGCAGAACGCTATCAAGCAGATGAACATCGACGCCTCGCTGCCCGATCCGGATGACCCGAGTGAAGATCCCGTTGCTGGTGTCTACTTTAACAACCTGAGCTTCTCCAAGCTCGACTGGTACCTGAATGCCGATACGCAGATTGGCCAGGGCGTCAAGAACGGTGACGGCACATGCTCGTATCGCATCACCGTTACCCTGACGAACATCATGACGCAGGAGGAGGCCGGCAAGCTGCCCGACTACGTCGCGGCGAGCGCGCCCGATGCCGCGCGCGACGACGAGCGTCTGAATGTCTCGTTGTTTGCCCCGACGGGCGGCATCATTACTGATCTGACCGTCGAGGGCACCCAGTTTGGTCTTGGCGCCGCTACGTGGCATGGAATCCCCTTCTATTCGGGCACCGTTGACCTGCATGCTGGCGAGACGACGACGATCACATATACGCTGACCACGTCAGCCGAGGCGGGGGACAAGCCGCTTACGCTGCGTCAGACTCCTACATGCCAGGCGGCTCGCGACAGCGCGTCGGCGTAGGGTTTTTCTGGTAGCGCAGATAATCGAGTACCATTTTGGGGCGGACAGGCAATCTGTTCGCCCCTATTTTGTAAGGAGAGCGCATGAAGTACTTTGGCACCGACGGCTTTCGCGGTGAGGCTAACGTTGGGCTGACGGTAGAGCACGCTTATAAGATTGGCCGTTTTGTGGGCTGGTATTACGGCGCCAACCGCGAGCGCAAGGCGCGCGTCATCGTGGGTAAGGACACGCGTCGCTCGAGTTATATGTTCGAGGCGGCGCTGGTGAGTGGCCTGGTCGCGAGCGGTGCGGACGCCTATATGCTGCACGTGATCCCCACGCCGGGTGTAGCGCATCAGACCGTGGAAGGCTGCTTCGATTGCGGCATCATGATCAGCGCGAGCCACAACCCGTTTTGCGATAACGGCATTAAGCTCGTCAATAGCGACGGTTTTAAGATGGACGAGGACGTACTGGAGCTCATCGAGGACTACGTCGATGGCAAGAGCGAGGTGCCGCTGGCCACGGGCAACCACATCGGCGCCACGGTGGACTACATGCAGGGCCGCAACCGCTACATTGCCTCGCTCATCGCCAGCGCGAACTTTTCGTTACAGGGCGTCAAGATCGGCATCGACTGCGCCAACGGCTCCGC
>CABSDO010000130.1 GCA_902476475.1 uncultured Collinsella sp.
GCTGTTCGGTTTTGACCAGGATGTTGTGGATGTGAGTCTTGACGGTGCCCACGGCAAGGAATAGCTCGTCAGCGATCTCTTGGTTCGATTTGCCCAGTACGACCAGACGCATAACTTCGGTCTCACGGTTGGAGAGCTTGTAGGCGTTGCGATAGAAGGGCATCTGCTCTTCGATGTGTCGATCAAGATCGCTGACGTTCTTTTCCTCGGGCGCCTCCTGCATGCGGATTGAAAGCACGTGGTAGGAGTAGATGATCAGCAGAATCGCAAAGTAGCAGGCAAAGACGTTTTCGCTAAAGTTGCGCTCGGACAGATATAGTTGCAGCCAAGAGGGCGCCAGACTCATGGGGACAATCAGAATGTTGTAGAAATCCTCGGCAACGATGCAACCGACCAGAATAGCGCCGATAATCAGGTGCTTTCGTTGGTTGTTAACGCGTGCCTTCAGCTCGACTTGTGTGCTCTTGCGTGCCGTCCAAAAGATATATAGCCCCACGAAAACAAGGAATACCTGACGCATCGTGTAGTAGAGCCATTGATGAATGGGGCCGTAGGGGACAGCGACGATAATCAGCAGCTCGCTCAGCAAGAACGTTGCGACGGGAATGACAAACTGCTTTTTTGAATGCTTGTCGAGCAAATCCATGGCAATGAGCCAAATAAAAGCCTGCGAAGCGGTCGCCACAAAGGTCCGCAACACAGGCATGGTAATTGAGTAATAGTCGCTGGCTGGAAAACTCTGGTTTTGCAGCGTGTATTCAAAAAAGAAAATCTCGGTCATCTCGATGGCATAGCAGATAAATACGCCGCTGCCATAGATAAAGAAGCGTCGACGAGATGAGGCATAGGCGGCAAGCGAGAGCACCGCCGTCACAATACAGATCACGAGTATCGCTAGGGTATAGAAGAACATCAGGGTGTTCATCTGTCACCGTCCCATCTCATTTATTCTATGGCCGAGTTCTGTATACCTTGTGGGATATAGACGTCTCAACCCTTCGTTTCATTGTGGATTAGGCGCCGAGATACAGCATAGCCGTATACCGTTCGCGGTTCTAGATGGTAAACCCCCTGTAAACTCTTGACCTGCGGGTTTATATTGGTTTAGAGGGGGTGTAACTCCGTGAACGGTCTTTAATCCCGAATAAACTAGGTAAAAATTGCATACGGGTGAATGATGGTCTTGTCAACACGAGGCGTGATGTTCGAGCGCCTCATAGTAATAGTCGGCAAGACCGGCGGAAAGGAAATCGACATGGCACTGCCTAAGGATTTCATCGACACCAACGACTTCACCAAAGAGCAGATCCTGGCTATCGAGGATCTTGGCCTGGCAATGAAGAAGGCCATCAAGGTTGACGGTTATTATCCGCACCTGCTCCGCAACAAGAGCCTTGGCATGATCTTCCAGCAGGTCTCCACCCGCACTCGTCTTTCCTTCGAGACCGCTATGACCGACCTCGGCGGCCATGCTCAGTTCTATGGCCCTGGCACCATCCAGCTCGGCGGTCACGAGTCCCTGGGCGATACCGCTCGCGTTATGGGCTCGCTGCTCGACATCATGATGGCTCGCGTTGACCGTCACAAGGACGTCGTCGGCCTCGCCGAGGGCTCCGCTGTGCCCGTCATCAACGGCATGTCCGAGTTCAACCATCCCACGCAGGAGATGGGCGACCTCATGACCATGCTCGAGAACCTCCCCGAGGGCAAGAAGATCGAGGACTGCACCCTGGCCTTCATCGGCGACGCCACCCAGGTCTGCGTCTCCCTCATGTTCATCGCTTCCAAGGTCGGCATGAAGTTTGTCCAGTTTGGACCTAAGGGCCACCAGATCCCCGACGGCGGCCTGCACGTTGGCACCGTCGAGGAGCGCGCCGAGTTCGGCAAGCAGATGATGGCCATCGCCGAGGAGAACTGCAAGGTCTCCGGCGGCTCTGTCGTCATCTCCGACGACATCGAGTGCATCAAGGGCGCCGACTTCATCTACACCGACGTGTGGTATGGCCTGTACGACGAGGAGGTCTCGGGCGAGAACTACATGGACGTGTTCTATCCCAAGTATCAGGTCACCATGGACATGATGAACTTCGCCGGCCCCAACTCCAAGTTCATGCACTGCCTGCCGGCCACCCGCAACGAGGAGGTCGTCGACGAGGTCATGGACGATCCCGAGCGCTCACTGTGCTGGGTCGAGGCCGAGAACCGCAAGCACTCCATCCGTGCTCTCCTTGCCGCCCTGGGCAAGCGCACCCCGCTCAACGACGAGGGTGTCGAGTACTCCGCCAAGGCTGAGCTCCACGCCGCTCTCGAAGCTCTCGAGCAGCTCTAAGCCTCAAGGCTTCTAAAAGCACGTTTGCGGGCGGCGGATGCTCGTCTCCTGTCGCCCGCTCACCGAGGCCCAAGCAATTGCCTTAATACCTTAGGGCCTCGGATCTGTCCAAGACTGAGCGAAGGAGCTCATCATGAGCGACGGAAAGAAAAAGCTTTCCTTCTTGACGGTCATTTCGACCATCATCTGCGTCGTCTTCGTTTGCGAGGCCGCCGCTCCTGCTGCTGCCATTGGCAACCAGCAGTTCTTCTGGTGGATCTTCCTGATCCTGACCTTCCTGCTTCCCTACGGCATGGTTGTCGCCGAGCTCGGTACCACCTATGACGGCGAGGGCGGCATTTACGACTGGGTACGCGATGGCCTGGGCGACAAATGGGGCGCCCGCATCTCGTACTACTACTGGGTCAACTACCCGCTGTGGATCGCCTCGCTGGCTACCATGTTCCCCGACATTTTGGGCATGGTCTTTGGCGTCGAGTTCAACTTGATCGCCAAGATGGGTATCGATCTTGCCTTTGTGTGGATCGTCTACCTCATGGGCCGCTCCAAGGCGGCCGACTCCGAGTGGGTCCTTAACGGTGGCGCCATCATCAAGGTCGCCGTCGCCGTTATCGTTGGCGCTTTGGGCATTTGGTATGCCATGGAGAACGGTTTTGCGAACGACATGTCCGCTGCCACCTTCCTGCCCGAGCTCACCAACACCAACGCTCTCGGCTACCTGTCGATCATCATCTTTAACTTCATGGGCTTCGAGGTCATCTGCACTATGACCGACGACATGGCCGATCCCGCTCGCGATATCCCCAAGGCTATCATCGTCGGTGGCCTGTCCATCGCCGTGATCTACCTGTTCGCTGGCTTTGGCATCGGCGCTGCTGTGCCGGCCGATTCCATCGACCCCGACTATGGCATGATTGTCGCAGTCCAGACCATGGTGGGCGACTCCATGATCTTCAAGGTCATCTGCATCGCCTTCCTGATCACCCTGTTCGCCAACATGGCCGCCTGGTCCTTCGGCGTCAACTCCGTCGCCCGCTACGCTGCCGAGCACGGCAACATGCCCAAGGTCTTCGCCTCGATGATTTCGGATGATGACATGCCCAACGGCGCCAACCTGGTCAACGCCGTCGTTGCCTCCCTGGTGCTGTGCCTGCAGCTCGTTCCCATCGACGCCATCTCCAACGGCGTCTTCTGGATGCTCTTCGGCACCTCCGTCGTCTTCCTGCTGCTGACCTACATCCCGATGTTCCCGGCGTTCCTCAACCTTCGCAAGAACGACCCCGACCGCGAGCGCATCTTCACGTTCCCGTTTAAGGGTGCCATGATGAAGGTCATGCTGGCCATCCCTTGCATCGAGCTGATCCTGGCCATCGTTGCAACGCTGGTGCCGCTCTCCGCCGCCGAGATTGGCGACAAGCTCCCGATGATCGTTATCTTCATCGTGCTTCTGCTCATCGGCGAGGTTGTCCGCGGCGTCAGCGCCAAGGGCCGCGAGACCGAGTACAAGGGCCTCACTCCCGAGCTGGCAGCTCAGCGTCTCGCTGAGGAGGCCGCCGAGGCCGAGGAGAACTAGAGCACCCGGTTCTGGGGCTCCAACCCTCCTCGTGTACCAACGCGCGCTTCGTCGGGCTTGTCGCTCCCGACTCCGGGCACTCTAGCCTCTTCGGAGACGTGCCCAAGCGACAGGTTTGCTAACCATTCCCCGGGGTGGGTGTGAGCGATAGCTCCGGTAACCACCGCCCACCCCAATCTCTCTTCCGTATTCTTCGTGCGTTTTGTCTCCGCGCACTTGGTTACGTCGTCGCTTGCCGGTGCGACTCCGTGAAAACCGGCGCCGGGCGCCCCGACCCTTGCCGGGGAACGGGCGCCTACCATCTCTTGGTTTTAGGCTGCGGGTAACCCGCCCGCAGCAAGCGATCGTTCGATTTGGAGGATATCTTATGCGTACGATCACCGAGTCCGAGTCCACCCCCAAGGCCGACGGCTTCTTTATGCCCGCTGAGTTCGCCCCGCAGGATCGCGTGTGGATGGGTTGGCCCCACCGCACCGACACCTGGGCCCACGGCG
>CABSDO010000131.1 GCA_902476475.1 uncultured Collinsella sp.
GGTTCTCGACTTGCGCAGCATCAAGTTTGATGACGGCGCGCATGCCGCCGGGGTGACGCTCGGCCGCCGTGGCCATCAATGCCGCGCGCTCACACACAAGCTCAAAACCCGCTCGCGTATCGAATGCCCCCGCAAAGGTGAGTGCAGCGACCTCGCCCAGCGAGAATCCCGCACAGGCGGCAGGCACCACGCCGCGCTCGCGCAGGGCGACGGCGACAGCCAAGTCGTGCACGAACACGCAAGGCTGCGTGTTCTCGGTCTGCGAGAGCTCCTCCTTGGAGGCGCTCCGGCACTGCTCGCTGGTCCCCGGGCGCACCTCGTCGGCGATCGCGAACACCTCGGCAGCCGCCGGCGATGCCTCGACCAGGTCGACGCCCATCGCGGGGTGTTGGGCACCCTGGCCGGCAAACAGAAACGCTACGCTACCCATGCGGACGCACCCTTCAGGACGCGCTCGGCGCCATCGACCAGATCGTCAACGATTTCGCGTGCGCTCTGACGCTCGTTGACCATGCCGGCAATCTGTCCACACAAAAACGAACCCTCTTCGTAGTTGCCGTCCTTGGCGGCCTTACGCAGCGCACCGGTTCCCATAGTACCGAGCTCCTCGGCACTCGCGCCGGAACCCTCGCTCTTGGCATAGGCGTTGGTGAAGGGGCTCTTGAGGGCGCGCACTGGATGTCCCGTCGAGCGACCGGTCGCACGCGTCGAAGTGTCGTTGGCCTTCAGGACCATCTCTTTGTACTGCTCCGAGACGGTGCACTCGTCTGCGACCAGAAAGCGCGTACCCACCTGGACGCCGGCAGCGCCCAGCATAAAGGCGGCCGCCACGCCGCGGCCGTCGGCAATACCGCCGGCAGCCACGACGGGAATGTCGACCGCATCGACGACCTGCGGTACCAGTGCCATCGTCGAGGTCTCGCCAATATGGCCGCCCGATTCGGTGCCCTCGGCAACAACCGCCGTGGCTCCACGACGCGCCACGAGACGGGCGAGCGCCACCGAAGCCACAACGGGGATGACCTTGATGCCCGCATCGTTCCAAGCTTTCATGTACTTGGTGGGATTACCGGCACCCGTCACGACGACCGGCACTCGCTCGTCAATCACGACCTGCGCGACCTCGTCGGCAAACGGGCTCATGAGCATGACGTTGACGCCAAAGGGTTTATCCGTCCTGGCGCGCAGCTCGTGAATCTGGTCGCGCAGCCAGTTGGCGTCGGCGTTCATGGCCGCGATGATGCCTAAGCCACCCGCCTCGGACACTGCGGACGCCAGCGAGGCATCGGCAATCCAGGCCATACCGCCCTGGAACACGGGCTTTTCGATGCCGAGCAGATCGCAGAGAGGAGTCTTGAGCATCTCTACTTCTCCAATGCCGCCTCGACCGTATCGGCGAACTCGCCGACCGTCTTGGGGTTCTCCTCGGTATCGAGCTGGATGCCAAACTCGTCCTCGACGGCAACGAGGATCTCGACGGTGCCCAGGCTGTCGAGACCAATCTCCTCGAGCGTGGACTCGGGCTTCATCTCGACATCGTCAAGACCGGCGGTCTCGCGGATAACGTCGCAAACGCGCTCGAAGGTCTTCTGATCTGCCATGGTAGTTCTCCTTTGGTTGTGCCCTAGGGCGTTTTTATTTCCTATGTGCGACTACTTCCAACGAAGCAGATAGCCACCTATATCCAGACCGGCGCCAAATCCAACCAAGGCGATGGTGTCGCCTGTGTGAAGTGCACCGGCGTTTGCCAGCCGGTCGAGGGCAAGCGGAATGCATGCGCTCGAAATGTTGCCGGTCTCGCGCAACGTGCGAACCACGCGCTCGTCCGGCACGCCCAGGCGCTTGACCGCCTGGCTCAGGATTCGTTCGTTAGCCTGATGGAATACAAAATGATCGATGTCTTCGACCAAAATGCCCGCATCGATCGCAAGCTTATGGACCGTGTCGCAGATGGCGTTGACGCCGAACTTGAACACGCGGCGGCCATTCATGGACAGCACGCTCGCGCTATCTGCGGAAGCCTTAAACGGCGAGGTACCGACCAGACCGGGAACGCGCAACGTCTCGACGTCGGGCGCCGTCGAAAGCTCAACGGCAAGGGGACTGTCTCCCCCAGCCTCAATCACTGCGGCGCCTGCCCCATCGCCAAAGAGCACGCAGGTGGCACGGTCGGTCCAGTCGAGCGCGCGCGTCATCTGCTCGGCAGCAACGACAAGCACGCGCTCGGCGCGACCGCGGGCGATATAGCCCTCGGCGACATCGAGCGCAAATACGAAGCCGGCACAAGCCGCCGAGACATCGAAGGCAGGGCACGTCGCGCCTAGTCGCTCAGCAACGGCACACGCCTCAGCGGGAACAAGGTGGTCACCCGTCGTCGTCGAACAGACGATCAGATCCAGCTGGCTCGCGTCGATTCCGGACACCTGGAGTGCCCGCTCACTCGCCGCTACGGCAAGGTCGTCAAGTGACTCGGTGGTGCAGACGTGGCGGCTCTTGATACCCGTGCGGGTAAAAATCCACTCATCCGAGGTATCGAGGAACTCAGACAGCTCGTCATTGGAAACGCTGCGTTCAGGAAGCGCCGAGCCTGTTCCAAGAATCGTGAAACCCATCACTAACCTCCTTTGAGTTGTTGACGTGTTTACATCGACCAAGAGAGGATAACGCATTTCAGTCTTTGTTGACGTGTTAACATTAAATTGTCCAAATGCGACAAAGGCTTCACATTGTGTCTATCTCTCGACACCATTGCGTCATTCACTTATTCAATAAGGAGGTAGCAGCCGCTATGGATGCCCAATTAACGATAGTCGACGTAACCGGATCGACCAACGATGACCTGCTCGAAGCAGGAAAACAGGGAGCGCCGCACGGCACAGGACTTGCCGCCCGGGCTCAAACAGCAGGGCGCGGCCGGCGCGGGCACAAGTGGGACTCAACCGTCGGCAACTTATTGCTTTCGCTTGTCCTGCGCCCATGCGTTAATCCTGCAAAGTTCTCTGGTCTTGCCGCCGTCAGCGGCCTAGCGGTGCTCGAAGCACTCGAAAAGCAGGGTCTTGCAAACGAGATTCGCCTTAAATGGCCCAACGACCTTGTCGCGCGAGGACGCAAGCTCGGCGGCATTCTGGTCGAGGCCGCACGCGATAAGGAAGGCAAACCTTTCGCCGTCTGCGGCATTGGCGTCAATGTGAACTATGCGCCCCAAGAGGTGCCCGATGGCGGCCTGCCGGCAATCGGTCTCTCGGATCTCAACGAGAGCGTACCTGCCGTCGACATGCTCCTCGATGAGGTCTATCACGCAGTTATAGACGCTGCAGATGCCTGGGCAGAGCGCCTCAACGCCAAGGAAGAAGATGCCGGTCCGCTCGCGCCCGTCCACGACGAATATATCGCCCACCTTAATTGGATCGGGAAGCACGTTATCGCCCGCTCCCCCGCTGGAGACGAGCTGGCACGAGGCATATTTAGAACGGTCGACGATTGCGGCCGCGCATGCATTGAGACCGAGAGCGGCTTGTGCGTCTTCCACTTCGAAGAAGCATCCTTGCGCCCCCTGAGCGAATAGGGCGCCGCAGCCGTCGGCTCGGCAGACGAATTCGCTATCCCAAAATCTAAACTCAAAACAAAAGGGCCCCGCTACCGTAACGGCAGCGGGGCCCTTTAAGCTATGAGCGATATCGCTTAGAGCTTGATGTCGATGTCGACGCCAGCGGGGAGGTCGAGACGCATGAGCGAATCAACGGTGCCCGAGGTGGGGTCGAGGATGTCGATGAGGCGCTTGTGGGTGCGCATCTCGAACTGCTCACGGGAGTCCTTGTTCACGTGCGGCGAGCGGATAACCGTGTACAGGTTGCGCTCGGTGGGCAGGGGGACAGGACCGGAAACGCGAGCGCCGGTCTTCTGAGCGGTCTCGACGATGAGCTTCGCGGACTGATCGACGACCTCGTGATCATAGCCCTTGAGGCGAATGCGGATCTTCTGGGTAGCCAACTTAAACCTCCAAAGAGTGCGAGAGATGTTCTCGCAGGATTACGTAACAGGGAGCTCGAACTTAGGCGTTCTTGCTCATGACCTCGTCCACGATGGACTTGGGCGCGGGCTCATAAGAGTCGAACTGCATCGTGTAGGATGCACGGCCCTGGGTCTGGGAGCGAAGGTCGGTAGCGTAACCGAACATCTCGCCCAGCGGCACCTTGGCACGGATGAGCTTGCTGTTCTTGCGATCCTCCATGCCCTCGATCTTGCCGCGGCGACCGGAGAGGTTGCCCATAACGTCGCCCATGTACTGCTCGGGGGTCTCGACCTCGA
>CABSDO010000132.1 GCA_902476475.1 uncultured Collinsella sp.
GCTGGACCCTCGGCGTCGACGTGATCGTGTCGGGTGGCCAGACCATGAACCCCTCGACCGCCGACCTGCTGGGCGCGGTAGACCAGGTTAACGCGACCTCGGTCATCATTCTGCCCAACAACGGTAACATCCGCATGGCCGCCGAGGCCGCTGCCTCAGCCTGTACCGACAAGAAGGTCGCTGTCGTTCCCACCAAGACCGTTCCCCAGGCCTTCTCCGCGCTGTTCGCCGTACTGCCCGATTCCGAGCTTGAGGATGCCGTCGCCGCCATGGTCGACGCCATCAGTGAGGTTCGCGATGGCGAGGTCACCCGTGCCGTGCGCGATTCCAGCGCCTCTGACGGCTCGCCGATTCACTCCGGTGACGTCATGGGTATCATTGCCGGCTCCATCGACGTGGTCGGCTCCGACGTGAAGCAGGTCACGCTCGACTGCATCAACCGCATGCAGGAGGAAGAGGAGGGTGACGCGCTGACGATTCTGGCCGGCGAGGAGCTGTCCGATGAGGCCTTCCAGGAGATCGTCGACGCTATCGAGGAGGCTCAGCCCGACCTGGAGATCGACGCCCATCGTGGCGAGCAGCCACTCTATCCCGTGATCTTCTCGATCGAGTAGGCAACTGCCCATGTCCGAGCTGTGCTCCGTGCCGCGCGTCTCGGAGCGCTTTGCCCAGAGCAATGCGCTCGACGAGGATATCGCGCGACTCAAATATGTTTCGGATAAACGTGAGGAGGCCCTTCGCCGGCTGGGAATTCGGACGGTGGGGGACCTCCTTCTCCATATTCCTCATCGATACCTCGACTTTACCCGTTCGTGGTCCATCGAGATGGCGCCCATCGGTACCGTGTGCACCATCATCGCTACGGTCGACCGTATCGTCCAAAAGCAGCCGCGTCCGCGCATGCAGGTGACCGAGGTCTCACTCGTTGACGAGACGGGCGTGCTGCAGGTCGCCTTTTTCCGCCAGCCCTGGATTGCCCAGCAGCTTAAGCAGGGCGACCGCCTGGCCGTGATGGGCAAGGTTGAATTTGCCTACGGTTTTAAGCAGATGGCCTCGCCGCACTTTGAAAAGCTCGAGGATGGGCGTGCCGCAGGTACCATCCTGCCGGTCCATTATGTGAGTGACGGCGTGAGCCAGGCGTGGATGCGCCGCATCGTAAGCGGCGCGCTCGAGGTCGTCGGCAATCCCTTCGACCCGATTCCCGCACGCTTGCGCGTCAAGCGCCGCCTGATGAGCAATGCCCGCGCGCTTCGATCGATCCACTTTCCCTCGAGTATGGCTGAGCGGGATATCGCGCGACGTCGCCTTGCTTATGAGGAGTGCCTTTACCTTCAGCTGGCGCTGCGCCTGCGCAACGTCGGCGGCCTAGTCGATGTGGTGCCCTATGCCCACACCGCGGGCGAGCACCTGGCCGCACTCAAGCAAGCCCTGCCGTTTTCGCTGAGCGACGAGCAGGAGGCCGCATTCCAAGATATCCTGCGCGATATGTGCGATGGCGGGCGCGTGATGAACCGCCTGCTGCTGGGCGATGTCGGTACCGGTAAGACCGCCGTTGCCGCCTGCGCGCTGGCTGGGGCTGCCGATAGCGGCACGCAGGCCTGTGTTATGGCGCCCACGGGCGTGCTGGCGCGCCAATATGCCGATAAGACCGGCCCTCTGCTCTCGCAGGCCGGCATGTCCTGGGCGCTTCTGACGGGTGCCACGCCGGCCTCAGAGCGCGACCGGATCCATGCCCAGCTGGAATCGGGCGAGCTTGATGTGCTCTTTGGCACCCACGCGGTCCTTTCGGATGACGTTACGTTCAAGCATCTGTCGCTCGTGGTCATCGATGAGCAGCACCGGTTTGGCGTCGGCCAACGCAACGCCCTGCGCGCGAAGGGCCCCGGTGCCGATCTGCTCGTTATGACGGCAACGCCCATCCCGCGTACGCTGGCGCTTTCGGTCTACGGCGATCTGGATACGAGCATCATCCGCCACCGGCCTGTTCCGGGTGCCGGTGTGACGACGTGTGTTCTCACCGAGTCGAGCCGTGACCTCGCCTATGGAGCCATCCGCGAGGCGCATGACAAGGGTCAGCAGGCCTACGTGATTTGCCCGCTCGTGGAGCCGAGTGACTCGGCCGATGAGCTGGAAGACGTGCCCGGTATTGCCCGCGACGACGAGGGCCGCGTAACCGTCCCCGTGCCGCTGCACGATACGGCGACCGAGCTCGATCGCCTGCGTTTGGCGTTGCCGGGTCTTGCCATCGAGCGCCTTCACGGCCGTATGCCAGCGGGGGAGAAGGACCAGGTTATCGATGCCTTTAAGCGTGGCGAGATCGACGTGCTCGTCTCGACTACGGTGGTCGAGGTGGGCGTCGACGTGCCCAACGCCACCGTTATGGTCATCGAGAACGGCGAGCGCTTTGGATTGGCGGCTCTGCACCAGCTGCGCGGCCGCGTGGGCCGTGGCAGCGTGTCGGGCACCTGCCTGGTCATGACGCACTCCAAGGGCAACGGCGGCGCATCGGCGGCGCAAGATCGTCTGCATTCGCTCGAAAAGACCTCGGACGGCTTTACACTCGCCCAGATGGACCTGCGCCTGCGCCACGAGGGCGAAATCCTGGGGTACCGCCAGCACGGCGGTGTGACCCTGCGCTTTGTCGACCTGGATGCCGACGAGGAGCTGATCGAGTGGGCCCATTTGGACGCGGTCGAGCTCTTGCGGTATGCTTGCAACCTTGACTCTGTGGCGACGCGCCCCCTGCGCGATGCGGTCGCCATGCGATATCGACACATATTTAAGGAGGTCAGCGGAGGATGAGAATCATCGGCGGCGAATGGCGCGGTCGTAAGATCGAGGAGCCCCTTGGTCGCGATGTCACCCGCCCCACGACTGATCGCGTACGCGAGGCGTGCGCATCTATGGTCATGTCGGCATTCGACTTCGATCTGGACGAGGTCCGTGTGCTGGACGCCTTTGGCGGCTCCGGTGCCTTAGGGTTAGAGATGCTCTCTCGTGGGGCCCGCTCGCTCACGACGTTTGAGATCGATCGCAACGCCGCGCGGCTCATTACCAAGAATATCGAGTCGCTCTGCCGTGACCGTGTGCGTTGGCGCGTGGTCACGGGCGACATGCTGGCGAGTGCCTCGCGCGGTCGTGTACCGGGCGGCCCCTTTGATCTGGTCCTGCTCGACCCGCCCTATGCTTTTGGTGCCGAGCCGGTCGAGGAGCTGCTGCAGAAGCTGGCTCAGCAGGGTCTGCTTGCACCTGGCGCTTATGCCCTGTTTGAGCATGCCGCCGCCGATGCGGGCGCGCATCCGGCAGGCTTTGAGATCGTGCGCGAGAAGCGCTACGGCATTACCTCGGTCGACCTGCTTCGTTGGGTCGGCGATAACGATGGTGAGGAAGATTGCGCTGGCACCGATGCTCACAACAACGATGCCACGACGTTTCAGGAGGACGACCATGAATGACACCATCAACCGCGTGATCGTCCCGGGCACCTTCGATCCCATCACGTTTGGCCATATCGACGTCATCCGCCGCGCCCGCCGCATCTTTCCCAGTGTGATCGTCGCTGTTGCCGAGTCGCAGGGTAAAAACGGTGTGGGTACCACGTTTATGCTCGATGAGCGCGTGGCGCTGGCCCGCGAGGCGCTCGGTCATATCGACGGCGTCGAGGTCCTGCCCTTTACCGGCCTCTTGGTCGACTTCGCTCGCGAGCAGGGGGCGGGGGCCGTGGTCAAGGGCCTGCGCGCCATGACCGACTTTGAGTATGAGCTGCAGCAGGCCGACCTTAACTATCGCCTGGATAGTGAGCTGGAGTCCATCTTTGTCATGAGTGCGCCGCAGTACGGCTATATCTCGAGCTCGGTCGTTCGCCAGATCGCCTCGCTCGGCAGTGACGTATCGACGTTTGTCCCGTCCAACGTGGTCGAAGCGCTCAAACATCGCTTTTCGTGACGTTTCTTATTGCCTGGTGGCATGTGGTAAACTAGCACGATGATATGTTACCTATGAAAGGAGACCGGATGCCGGGCGAGAATTTTCCTGGCGATAGGATCGTCAGCTTGGTCGATGAGCTCGAAGGGCTGATCGAGGAAGCCAAGCCGCCTTTCGGCAAGAACGCTCAGTTCAAGGTCATCGACGCCGACGTGTTCTTCAACATCCTCGACGAGATCCGCATGAGCTATCCCGAGGAGTGGCAGAAGTCCCGCCGTATCCTTAAGGAGCGCGAGGAGCTTATG
>CABSDO010000133.1 GCA_902476475.1 uncultured Collinsella sp.
TCACCAAGCACAACCTCAAGTACCGCCGCTACTACCACCAGTTCGACTACTAATTTCATTTGGGGGAAACCGCAATGAGGCAATACATCTTCGCCAGCCACGCGCATTTTGCGACCGGCATCAAGGAGAGCACCGAGCTGCTCTCGGGCGCGCGCGATAACGTCCACGATCTGTCGATGTTCGTCGACGGTCGCACCGACGTCGCCGAGGAGGCCGCCAAGCTCCTGGCGACCATCGACCCCGCTGACGACGTGATCGTGTGCACCGACCTGTTTGGCGGCAGCGTCAACAACGAGTTCACCAAGGTCGTCCAGACGCGTCCCAACACCTACCTGATCGCCAACATGAACCTGCCGCTGCTGATCCAGCTGCTGTTCTCGGACCAGGAGGCGCCCGCCGACCAGGTTATCCGCGAGATCCTCGCTGCCGACGACACGCGCGTCAAGTTTGTTAACGACCTGCTGACCGATACGGATGACGAGGAAGAGTTCTAGTCACCGTCTGCTATTAACAGCGCCGGGTTTTCCGGCATGAGACCTTTGGGGGTCAATCATGATTCAACTGCTTCGCGTAGACCATCGTCTGCTCCATGGCCAGGTGGCCGTCTCTTGGGTTCAGGGCCTGGGCTCCGACTGCATCTTCTGCGTCGGTGACAAGGTCGCCAACGATCCCGTCTGGAAGACCACGCTCAAGATGGGTAAGCCGGCTAACGCTAAGCTTGTCATCAAGGATATGGAGCACGCCATCGAGGCCATCAACTCCGGCGTGACCGATAAGTACAAGATGATCATCTGCGTCGCCAGCATCGCCGAGGCCAAGCAGCTCGCCGACGGCTGTCCGCAGATTACCTCGATCAACCTGGGCAACACCAAGTCCAAGGATGAGCAGCGTCCCGATGCCCGCAAGATCTCCCGTCAGATCTTTGTGACTGCCGCCGAGGAAGAGGACATTCGCGAGCTCGTCGGCCGTGGCATCGAGGTCGAGATTCGTGCTCTGGCGGACGACCCCAAGGTCGACGCTGTAAGCGCCCTCTAATTAGGAACCGCGGGGCGGCGTGAACAGCGTCGCCCCATCCGTGGACGGGCCGGCTAAACGTTTTATCCGATAGCCCGCCTACCGTTCACCGGGAGTACCTGCCCGTTGAGCGATTGGTATTAAATAGTTCCCGCATGACTATATAATTGGTATCAAATCATTTGTATCGGTTTAGGTGTTAACAGCACACCGGTACGAGTTGGGTCTGGGTAAGCGATTGTCGGCATGGAAAAGGGCGCGCTGACAAGTCGGTAATCGCCGCGCAGACCCAAGAGGGATCAAAGGGAGGAACAATGCTTGTTCAAGCGATCCTCATCGGACTTATCGCTGCCTTCGGTAAGCTCGATTATCAGCTCGGTACGCTCTATGCGTTCCGTCCGATTGTTCTGTGCCCGCTCGTGGGCATAGTCCTCGGGGACCTGCAGTCCGGCCTCGCCATCGGCGCGAGCCTCGAGCTGCTCTTCATGGGTTCCATCGCCATCGGCGCCTACGTGCCGCCTGATGAGACGATTGGCGGCGTGCTCGCCTGCGCCTTCGCTATCCAGCTGGGCCAGAGCACCGAGGCCGCTATCGCACTCGCGATGCCCATCGCCACCCTGTGCCTGGCCATCAAGAACGTCGTCAACGCCGGTATGCCCCTTCTGGTCGACCGCGCCGACGTCTTTGCCAGCAAGGGTAACCTCAAGGGCATCTACGCCATGCACTGGATCATTGGCCTCGTGATCGTCGCCCTGGCCTTCTTCCTGTGCTCCGTCTCCTTCTATCTGGGTGCCGACGCCGTTCAGGGTCTGCTCGACTTCATCCCGACGTTCGTCCTCGATGGCTTTGGCGTCGCAGCCAACATCCTGCCTGCCATGGGCTTCGCCATGCTCGGCCGTCTGGTGCTTACCAAGCAGCTCGTGCCGTTCTACTTCCTGGGCTTCCTGCTGTGCTCCTATGCCAACGTGCCCGTCCTCGGCGTCGCTCTGATCGCAATCATCATCGGCATCGACAAGTACGACCTGCTGGGCCTTGGTGGCGCCCAGCCCCAGCTTTCTGTGGAAGGGGATGAGGACGATGACTTCTAATTCCGAGAACCAGATTACTTGCTCCGACCTCATTAAGAGCTCTGTCAACACTGGTGCCCTGGGCATGGAGTTCTCCTGGACCTACTACAAGCAGATGAACATTGCCTTCTGCCTGATGGTCGCCAACATGCTCAAGAAGATCTATGCCGGTCGTCCCGACGATTACGCCGAGGCCCTGCATCGTCACAGCGCGTTCTTCAACATCACCCCGCAGCTCGCTCCCTTCGTGGGCGGCATCGCGATGGCCATGGAGGAGAAGGTCGCTCGTGGTGAGGTTGAGCCCGAGAGCGTTAACGACATCAAGGCCGCCCTCATGGGTCCGCTTTCCGGCCTGGGTGACTCCTTCTTCCTGTCCACCCTGCGCGTCGTCGCCGCTGCCGTGGGCATCAGCCTGTGCCAGGCCGGCAACGCCTTTGGCCCCATCGCCTTCCTGCTCATCTACAACATCCCGGCGTTCCTGATCCGTATCTTTGGCGCCATCAAGGGTTATGAGCTGGGTATTGGCTTCCTCGACGAGGCTCAGAAGACCGGCCTGATGCAGAAGATCATGGCCTGCGTCGGCATCGTCGGCGTCATGGTCGTCGGCGCCATGAGCAAGGACATGTTCTGGGCCTCGCTGCCCATCGCCATCGGTCAAGGCGACTCCGCCCAGACCCTCCAGGACATCCTGGATGGCATCATGCCCGGCATGCTCGGTATGGCCGCCTTCTGGCTCTACTACTGGCTGCTCTCCAAGAAGATCAACCCGATGGTCCTGATCCTCTGCACCATGGTCGTGGGCATCATCGGCGCTTACTTTGGCGTGCTTGCCTAATATGTTCGAATCGCGCTTCCATCGCGTCTAACGGTAGCGTCGATCTTTGGGGGCTTGTCGCAGGTGCGGCAGCCCCCTGTTTTTTCAACCTGTACGAAAGGGGATGGCCATGGCCGTACCTGAGCTTTCGCTCATGAACATCAACCATCGTTATTACAGCATCGAGACGTTCTTTAAGGCTGCCGGCGAGGCGGGTTACCGCAATATCGAGCTGTGGACCGGTTCGATGCACCTGTATGTGGATTGCCACGAGCACGATTCGGTAGATAAGATTCGCGGCCTGGCCGCTCAGTATGGCATCAAGATCGTGTGCGTCTGCCCCGAGCAGAACAACCCCAAGCCGTGGAACGTCGCGGTGCGTGGCGAGGCCGGCCAGAAGCGTATCCTGTCCTACTTTAAGAACGTGATCGATGTTGCCGTCGAGCTGGGTGCACCGCAGATTTTGGTGACGAGTGGCTGGGCCTATCTGGACGAGCCGGCCGAGGACGCCTGGGCCCGGAGCGGTGCCATGCTGCGTTCGGTGTGCGATTACGCCGATACGCGCGGCATTCGCGTCGCACTTGAGGCGCTGCAGCCGTCGGAGTCCGTGCTGGTTAACACCGCACAGGACGTGGCGCGTATCTTGGCCGATGTCGACCGTCCCAACCTGAAGGCCTGTATCGACTTTGGCGCTATGGAAGTTGCTGGCGACACGATCGACAGCTATTTTGAGGCCTTGGGCGACAAGATCGTTCATACCCATTTTGTGGATGTGGGCGGCGGCACGACGCATCTTGCCTGGGGCGACGGCGAGCGCGATATGCGTGCCGACCTCGAGGCACTTATGCGTCACGGCTATACGGGCTATGCCTCGGCCGAGACGTGCGATGGTCGCTACTATCAGGATCCGTCCAAGGCGACGACTCAGGTTATCGAGATGTATCGCCGTGTGACGGCGGAGATGGAAGCCGAATAACGAAGCTGCGCGGTTGCGCCGGAAACGCTTGGGCGGGTCTGGCACAACGTGCTTTTAGGTGTTGAGTTGTGAAGTGTCCGTTGGCTGCGGTGCTCGAATTAGACAACTAAAGGCGTTGTAATACCACTCGGGCGGGGAAATCGACCGTTCGCCGCAAATCTTCGTGAGTTTGGATTGGTATTAAATAAAGCGTAATCGTATGGCTATAATTGGTATCAGCAAGAAGCGCGATGTATAGAATCGCGCACATGTGATGGGAGGACACACATGAAGGAGACCGAGAAGATCGAGATCATGCACTTCGACCAGGAGGGCTACCTCG
>CABSDO010000134.1 GCA_902476475.1 uncultured Collinsella sp.
CCAGCCGACCTGCGCCAGCACCAGGGCGGCGTAGTCGGGGCGCAGCACGTGCGCGCCCTCGCCGGCGCGGGTCGCTGCGGGCGGCAGGCGTTTGAACAGCGGGTCGCCTGAAAGGTCCAGGCTGATGCTCGCGCGGCGCTGGCGCAGCGAAAGCAGCAGGTGAACATCGGGATCGGCGGCGTCGACATCGGCGCGACGGCCCGTGGTCTCGGCCAGGCGGTCGCACAATGCGTCCTTGGCGCGCAGGGCCGAGAAGCGCGTGTTGCGCAGCTGCTCGGTCACGCCGCGGGCGGTGATGGCGATGGTGGCGCCGGGGCGAACAATGCCCTCCCAGGCGATGTCGTAAACGCTATCGTACAGTTCATCGGCATCCTGCGCCTCAAAGCGCCCGAGTACCACGAACACACGGCTCGCCAGGCGCGACCACAGACAGGCGCGGTAGCCTTCTTCGAGCTCGCCCTCAAATGTAGCGCGGCCCTTCAGCCGGCGAACATGCGAAAGCCCGAGGCGTTTAAGCTCATCGGCGAGTGCGGACTCAAAGCCCTCGGGGCAGCTTGCGTAAAATTCCATGGGTGACCTCTCTGGTTGCGTCGCTCCATTATATGATGGATACTACGTTTACTCTCGCCCCCGAAAGGAACCCATATGATTGATGCGTGTCCCGAACCCGCTGTGCTCTTTTTTGACGTGGACGGCACGCTGACGTCGTTCGATCCCGACGATATGACCGATAAGGACTTTTCGGCGGTTCGCCCTTCGCAGGCGGTGATCGAGGCGTTTCATCGTCTGCGCGACGCAGGGCATAAGGCGTTTATCTGCACGGGTCGCCCCCTGTGGCTCATCGCCGATAGCCTGCGTGCGCTCGACCCCGCGGGCGTCGTTGCCATGGCGGGCGCCACGCTCGAGGTCGAGGGCCGCGTGGTGCATGAGGACTGCTTTGACGAGGACGTTATCGAGGAGCTTGCGCGCCGTATGGCCGCGGCAGGGATTGAGGCCTTTTTCGAGACCAACGTGGCTACTTTTGCCCTGGAACCCGCGGGTGTTGAGCAGTCGTCTCTGATCGGCACTTCTGTGGTGCACAGCATCGAGGAAATGCGCGTCGACGGCCGTCTGCGCGTGGGCAAGGTAGGCATCGTCGCGAGCGACCTGGCTCGCGTAGCCAACGATGATGGCTTTATCGATCGCGAGTTTGAGCTGTGCAACACCGGTGGTCAGAATCGCGAGCTGAGCCCCAAGGGCATCAACAAAGGCGTGGGCGTGGCGCGAGCGCTGGAATACCTGGGTCGCACCGGCAACGCGCGCACCTTTGGCTTTGGCGATTCGGGTAACGACCTGGGCATGCTCGCTGCGGTCGAGACGGCTGTCGCCATGGGCAACGCCATGCCTGAGGTCAAGGCGGTCGCCGACTACGTGACCGACGATGTCGTACACGACGGCACCGTCACAGCGATGCAGCATTTCGGCCTCATCTAATGAATCCCGCGTTCTGACGTTTGCTCAAACTGCGACTCTTTGCTTTTGCATGCTCAATCGATTTATCAATCCAAACACTGAGGTGTTTATACCGTTCGCCGAGAAGATAAAAAACCGCAGTTCACGCCTTGATAAACGTAGGTAAAGTGTTTAGCAGTTTATCGGCCGTATGCTAACGAAAGGAATCAGGCAGATGGCAATCAAGGTGTTCGCTGACGGTGCAAACCTCGAAGGCATGCTCGACATGTACGAGAACGGCAACGTTCAGGGTTTCACGACCAACCCGTCCCTTATGAAGAAGGGCGGCGTGACGGATTACCGCGCGTTTGCTAAGGAGGTCCTGGCCCACATCACCGATGTGTCCGTCTCGTTTGAGGTCTTTGCCGACGACGCCGAGACCATGGAGGTCGAGGCCCGCGAGATCGCTACCTGGGCCGAGAACGTCTACGTCAAGATTCCGTGCGTGACCACCAAGGGCGAGTCCACCGCCGAGCTGGTCCGCAAGCTTTCGGCCGATGGCATCAAGGTCAACGTCACCACCATCTTTACGCCCGAGCAGGTCGATGAGATGGTCGAGGCCGTTGACGCCGAGACGCCGTCCATCATCTCGCTCTTTGCCGGCCGCATCGCCGACACCGGCGTCGACCCCATTCCGTTTATGACGGAGTCGGTTAAGAAGGCCGCCGCCAAGCCCAACTGTGAGGTCCTGTGGGCGTCCACGCGCGAGCTCATCAACATTTACCAGGCCGAGGCCTGCGGTTGCCAGATCATTACGGTGCCCAACAGCATCCTGGCCAAGCGGAAGAACATCGGTCGCGACCCGTACGAGGTCTCGCTCGACACCGTCCGCGGCTTTGCCAAGGATATCGCCGCTTTGGGCTTCCATATTCTGCCGTAGGGCGAACACTGGCTGCGCCATGGGCTGTTCGCCCCGGCCTTCCCTTTCCCTATCGCTCACGCGCTTTGCGAGGGTCGCGCTAGGGAAAGGGAAGGCCGGGGCTGCCGGCACGAGCTTGCCGGTAGGTTGGCGATAGGCTTCCATATCCTGCCGTGGGCAAAGGTACCCCTGCCTGCTCCGTGCAAAATTGAGAGTATTCAGCAAGGTAAAGGCTTTTACCAGTTGGGTGAAGCACGGAACAGCCCCCGTTCTGGCTCTAATGTCGCTAAAACGGGGGCTGTTTTTGACGTTATTGTCTCTGTGGGGCGTTCGGAACGGTGGAATATGCAGAATACTCGCGATTTTGCACGTCGCTACAGGGGGTACCCGTGCTTTGGCGGTTTACTTGCCCTGCACCATGGTGAGGGAGATCTTCTTGCGGACGCGATCGACCTTTTCTACCCATACCTTCACCGTGTCGCCGACGCGCACTACGTCGCTGGGGTGCTTGACAAAGCGGTTGGCAAGCTTGGAGATATGCACGAGGCCGTCCTGGTGCACGCCCACGTCGACGAAGGCACCAAAGTCCACAACGTTGCGAACCGTGCCCTTGAGCTCCATGCCCGGCTCCAGGTCGTCGATGGAAAGCGCCGAGCGGCTAAAGACCACCTCGGGTGCATCGTCGCGTGGGTCGCGGCCGGGCTTCTTGAGCTCGTTGACGATGTCGATGAGCGTCAGGGTGCCACAGTCCAGGTCGCTTGCCAGCGCCGAGATGCTGCCTAGGCGGCGCTCGATATCGGGCACGCCGCCGCGGCTGAGCTCGCTGGCCGCCACGCCGGCGCGCTCCAGGACGGACGTCGCCACCTCGTAGCTTTCGGGGTGGACGCTCGTCGCGTCGAGCGGGTTTTTACCGCCGCTGATGCGTAGGAAGCCAGCGGCGTTGAGATATGCCTTGGGGCCCAGTTTGGGGACCTTCTTGAGCTGGCGGCGATCGGTAAAGGCGCCGTTTTCCTCGCGGTAGGCAACGATGTTCTTGGCCACGCTCGGCGTGATGCCCGACACGTAGCCCAGTAGGCTCGCGCTCGCGGTGTTGACGTCGACGCCCACGCGGTTGACGACGTCCTCCACCACGTGGCCCAGCGTGCGCGAAAGCTCGGCCTGGTCAAGGTCGTGCTGGTACTGGCCCACGCCGATGGACTGGGGCGGAATCTTGACGAGCTCGGCCAGCGGGTCCTGCAAACGGCGGCCCAGGCTCATGGCGCCGCGCACGGTGACGTCCAGGTCGGGATACTCTTGGCTCGCGAGCTCGGAGGCGGAGTACACCGACGCGCCGGCCTCGTTCACGATGGTGTAGCGCAAGCCGGGCGCCTGCTCGGCAATGAACTCCGAGACGACTTCCTCGGTCTCGCGGCTGGCGGTGCCGTTGCCGATAACGATGGTGTTGACGCCGTCCTTTTTGACGAGGCGGGCGAGCTCGCGCTTGGTGCCGGCGACGTCGTGGCGCGGCTTGGTGGGGTAGACCACGCCGTGGTCAAGCAGCTTGCCGGTCTCGTCCATGACGGCGACCTTGCAGCCGGTGCGGTAGCCCGGGTCGAGCGCGAGCACGCGGGCGCCGCGGACGGGGCGGGCCGAGAGCAGGCCCTCAAGGTTCTTGGCAAAGACGTTGATGGCCTCGGTCTGAGCACGGACGGTGAGCTTGGCGCGGGCCTCGCGCTCCAGCGAGGGGGCCATCAGGCGCTTGTAGCCGTCGGCGATGGCGGCGTCAAAGACGGGCGCGAAGACGCCCTG
>CABSDO010000135.1 GCA_902476475.1 uncultured Collinsella sp.
TCGAACCTCCGCGGCTTCAGGGCGAGCAGTGGATTGGCTACACTAGGTTGGACAGTTTCACGAGGGCCTACGGAAGGAGGCTCGATGGCCGATCCAAAGCACCCGAGGCATTTCACCGACGATTTCAAGAGGCAGATTGTGTCGCTCTACAACGCAGGGAAGCCGCCAAGCGAGATCATGCGCGAGTACGATCTCGGGAGCACGACGCTGCGAAGGTGGATCAACTCCATCAACGCCACCGGCTCGCCGCACGCCGCCGACAACAGGACGCCCGAGCAGAACAGGATCATCGAGTTGGAGCGCGAGAACAAGAGGCTCCGCATGGAGGTCGACGTCCTAAAACAAGCGGCGCTGATATTCGCACGAAAGTGACGGTGATAGCGGCTAACGCCGACCGCTACCCGGTATCAGCGCAGTGCGAGATCCTCGGCGTGCCGCGCTCGACCTACTACTACCTCCGCTCGCGCCCGGAGCCCCCGCCCGCGCCGGACCCCGTCGAGCCCGACGTTCTCGCCGTCCATGCGGAGAGCAAGGGCAGGTACGGCGCGAGGAAGGTCAAGGCGTCGCTCGAGCGGCGCGGCGTCGTCGCGAGCCGCAGGCGGATATCCCGCATCATGAGGGAGAACGGCCTCTCGAGCGCGTACGGGAGGAAGCGCTTCAAGGCGCACCCGGGCAAGCCGAACGAGGCGGAGCTGCCGAACGTGCTCGACCGGTCCTTCGACGGGTACGCTCCGCGCACGCACGTCTGCAGTGACCTCACCTACGTGCGCGCCGGCGGCTCCTGGTGCTACGTCTGCCTGCTCGTCGACCTCTACAACAGGGAGATCGTCGGCCACTCGGCGGGAAGCAGCAAGGGGGCGAAGCTCGTCAAGGCAGCCTTCGCGACCCTGGAGTTCCCGATCTCGGACATCGAGGTCTTCCACACCGACCGCGGCAGCGAGTTCGACAACGCCGAGATCGACCTCATGCTTGAGACGTTCGGCATCGAGCGGTCGCTCTCCGCCAAGGGCTGCCCCTACGACAACGCGGTCGACGAGTCGACGAACAAGATACTCAAGGCGGAGCTGGTCTACAGGGACAGCTTCTCCGACCTCCGCGACCTGCAGGCCAAGCTGTCCGACTACGTGCACTGGTACAACAACTTCAGGATCCACTCGACGCTCGGCTACATGAGCCCCGTCGAGTTCAGGAAGGCGGGGCTGATCCTGTCGAAACCGTCCAAATAAGTGTTGCCAATCCACAGGCGCATCATGCGCGAGGAGGGGCTCTCGGCCCGCGCCGCCGCGCCCGCGGCCCGGCCCTACAGCTCCTACGCCGGCGAGGAGGGCATGGCGGGCGCGCCGAACCTGTTGCTCGTCGACGCCTCCCGCGACCTGCACGACTTCTCGGCCGGGCGGCCCGGCGAGCGCCTCGTCACCGACATCACGGAGTTCAGGCTCCCCGACGACGCCAGGAAGGTGTACCTGTCGCCCGTCATCGACCTCTTCGACGGCGACGTCGTGGCCTTCTCGGCCGGGACCAGCCCCTCCAAGGCCCTCGTCGCCGAGATGCTGGGAGGGGCCGCGGCGGCCGTCGGGGGCGGCTTCCTGCTGCACTCCGACCGCGGCTGGCACTACCGCACCCCGGACTGGGTCGCCGAGTGCGGGCGGCTCGGCGTCACCAGGTCGCTGTCGCGCAAGGGGCACTCGCCCGACAACGCCGCGATGGAGGGCTTCTTCGGCACGCTCAAGGTCGAGTTCTTCCGCGGGCGCGACTGGTCCGGCTGGACGGCCGAGGAGTTCGTCGGGGCTCTCGGGGACTACGTCCGCTGGTACCGGGAGGGCCGGCTCAAGGCCTTCCGCGAGGGGGGGCTCACCGTGTACGATACGATCAGGGGCCGCAGGGAGCGGCTCGGGCTGGCCGCCTAGGCCCGTCCAAAGAAATGTCCGAGCCCCCTCAAGGCGCTGAATGCGTCCAAATGTCGCCCGAAAACGAGATGAATGTCCGAAAGCCGCCCGACAACACCGGAGCGAGATGCGGAGCCCACCTCGATGCAGAGCGTGCCTCGCTACTGAGCCCGCCTCGACGCAACGCGCCGAAACGGATCGTCACATTCGACTAGATTGAAAACACGCGGGCGGTAACGCTCGCCGGCACACCGGTGTCGTCGCGCACCGTGGCGAAGGTTAGGAACTGGGAGCTCGCTCCCTCCGTCGCTGGGAAATCGCCGTAATCAATCGAACGATCAGGCGAGGTCAAAACCGCATAGCTCTGCGCCTCGGTATCGATCACGAAGTGCGATGCCTGGGATTTCACCAGATATCGAGACCCGTTGCCCGCAACCTGAGCCAAAGGTTCGCGGCGCAGGTAGAGATAGGGACCGCCCTCTTTTCCTATGAACGTCCCCATGTTTCCCAAGCTCCCCACCCCCGAGTAGCTCGCCTCGATCGAGAAGACGAACTGGTCGTTCATATAGGTCGCATCGAACGGCGATACCGTCCGGGGCAAAACGAGCTGATCGATCTGGTCATACGAACTCGACGTGATGTCTACCGCGGTCATGCCATAGTACACGCCGCTCCCCTCGCGCACACGCGGCGCAATGGTGAGCACCGACCCCGAGACGCGTGGAGTCGTGGCGAAACGGCCGTGCGATTCGTAAATCTCCTGACCCTCGCTCGACCCCACGGTCCAGATATAGCAGTGCGAGTACTCTGTTGTTCGATTACCGCTTGCAAGCGGCATCTTCTGCCAGATGACGCTCGAATTCCACACGGTGAAGCGCGGCGGCTCCCAATCGCTGTCGCCTGAGTCCAGCTGAACAGGGCTGCCGTAGAGCGCGCCGTTGGAAAGGCCCTGGCCAAGCAGAACCCACGAGCCATCGGTGTAGTTTATCTCGATCCACGCGTACACCTGATCCGAGCAGCGCACGTCGAAGAAGCTGTAAGACGCCCCCAAGCTCGCAACATCTAACAATGTGGTCAGGTTGCCGCTCGACAGGCTGAGCACGCCAACCGTATTGACGCTCGTCGCCGACTCCGGCGTGAGCATCGCCGCGGCCCAGGTATTGCCGCCGTTGTGGAAAAGCATTGTTCCCAAGGGAAGAGACCACGTCGACGATGCGCTCAAGCTGTTGCTTACGTTTTCGTAGTCGCCGTCCAGCACCGCGACAATCTGCGAGCTATCGGTTACGACCTGCGGTTCCCCGTCTTCTTGCTGGGAATCTCCGCCCGATGAACAAGAGGAAAGCGCGATAGCCGCCATACCCGCTCCCGCAGCAGCAACGGTCCCCTGCACAAAGCGTCGGCGAGTAACCCCTCCCTGCGGGCGGCCTTCCCCCGCGCCACTGCGGCCGCGTGCGCCCCGCGCCCGATCAAACAAGTTGTCCAACGTACGGAACATGCAACTCTCCAGCTCGTCGTCCTGCTTTGCTGCGATTACGCACGAGCCTCGGCCTGGGCCGCATCGAGGGCGCAGCAGAGCTGGTCGGCACACGAGGTCTTACGCGGACCGCACGTGTTGCCGCGAAGAATCTGCGTCACGTGCTCGACCGACTGGCCTGCCACGAGCTTCGAAATTGCCTTGAGATTTCCATTGCAACCTCCGGTGAACTCGATCCGCTCGATCGTCTCGCCCGCATCGTCAAGCTCTACGTGAATGTTCTTGGAGCACACGCCCCGCGGCGTGAAGTCAATCGCGACCATGCGACCCTCTTTCTATCTCATAGCAGCCGTACTCGCCGGCAGCGTAGAATTCCCCGCATCGATTATCCCCGCGATGCATTAGTTAAATCTTGGGGATGCCGTTGCACCATATCATCAATTTCGACCCGGTATTTTACGAGGGACGCAGGTATCTGAGAGATCTGTACCCGCACTACCTGCGCAAACGTCTTAACATAGCGCTTGCCTACCCAGGCTCATCCATAAACACCGGGTCGAAATTGCACAAAGAATTGCACAAAGTACCTCACGAAAGCGCGAAAGCCCCCGGAATGGGGGCATTTGGCACTATGCGCTGAAGTCAAGCTCCTCAAGCCGGTCGAAAACGCGGTCGATACGCGTGAGGAAGTCCCACGGATCGAAGATCTCATCCAGCTTTTCGGACGGCACCGTGCAGCGTGGGTCGGCCTCGAGCTTCTCGCGGAAGGGGGTGCC
>CABSDO010000136.1 GCA_902476475.1 uncultured Collinsella sp.
TGGTAGCCCGTACCAGATTCGAACTGGTGATCTCCGCCTTGAGAGGGCGGCGTCCTAAACCGCTAGACGAACGGGCCACATGACATCTGCACTGCCGTGCTGCGAGGACATATATTACGGGACAAAAAACGTCAGCGCAAGAAGAAATTCCAAATTGCCGAAAAATTGTCGGCAGGTTATGGAACACGCAGGTAAACTGGGTAGCTAATTCAAGTTGAGATGGACCAAAAGAGCTTCGCGATCGTTGGGAATGTTGTCTTCGATCGCGGCGTCGAGGGCGGAGTTGAGAAGCTGACCCAGTTCAGGCCCAGGCTTGACTCCGGCACGGATCAGGTCGCCGCCGTTGATGGCGAGCATCTTGAGCGTATAGGGCTCCTCCGCCTTCAGCAGCTCGTGCGCCATCGCGCGCATCTCCTCAATCGTCTCAACGTAATAGAAGCACGACGGGGCCTTGCCGAGCGTGTCGGCACGCTTAAGATCCATGAGCTCGTCCATCAAACGCGGCGTGTCGACGCCCTCGCCCGAAAGCGCGCGCATCATATTGAGCAGGCAGGAGCGCTCGGGGCGCAGCGGCTTGTCGTGATATTTGATGAGCAGGCACACGTCGCGCACCAGGTCGTGCGAGAGCGCCAGGCGATCCATAATGACGCGCGCTTTCTTGGCGCCGAGCTCGGGATGACCGTAGAAGTGTCCGCTGCCGGCGTGATCGACCGTGAAACAATCGGGCTTGGACACATCGTGCAAAAACGCCGCCCACATAAGGCTCGACGAGGGCGCGACGCCGTCGCACAGCGCAAGCTCCCCTGCCACCGTCAGCACACGGGCGATATGCTCGTAAACGTTAAACGCATGATAGACACTTCGCTGATCAAAGCCGCGACCCGCTGCCAGCTCAGGCACAGAGGCACAGATGAGCTCGGGGTAGCGCAGCATCGCGTCTCCCCCATGACCGGTCGAAAGAATGCCCTCAAGCTCAATACCCACACGCTCGCGCGCCACGGCGTCGAGCAGCGGCGCGCACTCGGCAAGCGCGCGCTTAGTCTCGGGCTCAATCATAAAGTCCAGGCGGCAGGCAAAGCGCACCGCACGCAACATGCGCAGGGCGTCCTCGTTAAAGCGACGCTTGGGATCGCCGACAGCGCGAATCAGCTTGCGCTCCAAGTCACCCTGGCCGTCGTAGCGGTCGACAAGCCCGCGCTCGGGATGCCAGGCCATAGCGTTGACGGTAAAGTCGCGCCGCGCCAGATCGTCCTCGAGCGAGGCGACACGCTCCACACTCTGGGGATGGCGACCATCGGTGTAAAAGCCATCCAGACGGTACGTGGTGACCTCGATACGCTCGCCATCGGAAATAGCCGTGATTCCGCCAAATTTAATGCCCGACTCCACAACCGCGATGCCGGCGGCCTCGAGCGCCGCTTTGGACTCCTGCCACAGGCCGCTACAGCACATATCAACATCGTGGCTGGGGCACCCCATCAGGGCGTCGCGCACCCAACCGCCCACGTACCAAGCCTCAAGACCAGCCGCCTCAAGCGCGCGCAGGACGCACAGGGACGCATCGGACGGTTGAGTACCGTTGAGCGAAACATTGCACATGCCTATGGCCTCCTGCACTTGTGAGCGTTAATCGATGGTTCTCAAGAAGTCTAACAAGAAACAAGAAAGCGCGCACACGCAATCGCGTCGTCGATTAGATAAAACAAGACAGCAGACGCCACATACGTTCAGCGCGCAAAAAAACACCCGCCTTGGTAATCCAAAGCGGGTGTTCGGCAACGACGTATCGATGCTGCTAGCAGACCTGGCGAACCTCGATGTGCTTCTTATATTCGTCCACCTTGGCAAAATCGCCCAGACCGGGGCACTCGACCACGTTGGCGCCGGTGGCCATCGAAAGACGCAAGGCATCCTCGACTCGCTCGGGGGCGTCGTGCCACACGGACAGGAAGGCAGCGAGCGAGGAATCGCCGGCGCAGACGGTCGACAGCAGCTTGACGTCGAAGGTGCGGTTGGCAAACCAGATATGCTCGCCGTTGGAGAAGTACGCACCGGCGCCACCGAGAGTCAGCAGCACGTTCTTGGCGCCCTTGGCGTGCAGCTCGGCCATCGCGCCCTTGACGGACTCGTCGTCGCCACCGCTCACCTTAATGCCAAAGATGTCGAGCAGCTCATCGTCATTGGGCTTGATCAGCAGCGGCTCCATGGCAATGAGGTCTGCCAGCTGATGGCTCGAGATGTCGAGGACGAACTCGGCCCCCTTGGCCTTGACGCGGCGCAGGACCTCGGCCAAGAAGCCCTCGGAAGTGTTGGGAGGCAGCGAGCCGCTGATGACCAGGCAGGTCATGTCATCGAGCGAATCGATGAGCTCAAACATCTCCTGCTCGTTGGCGTCGTTGATGGCGGCACCGGCGTTGACCATGTTGTACTCGGTGTCGGGGCCGGCGTTGAGGAACACATTGACGCGCGTAATGCCGTCGGTCCACACGGGCTTGACGGGCACGCCCAGGGCCTCGGCGCCCTTAACGATAAACTCGCCCGAGAAACCGGCGAAAAAGCCCAGGATCGTGGTGTCGACGCCGTAGTGGTCAAGCGTAAACGAGACGTTGAGGCCCTTGCCGTTGGGCGTGTAGACCGCGTTGCGGGTACGCGTGACGGTGTTGGCAGCAAGACCGTCGCAGGCGATGTTGTAGTCAATGGCGGGATTTGCAGTGAGCGTGTAAATCATGAATGTTCCTTTCACGAAGCAACGTGTTAATGAAAGTATATTCCACGCATCGGTAAAAGGCTAGGACAACTCGGCGAACGGTGTGGAAGCGATGAAGTACGGCGGGACACCTCTCCCCCGTGGCGGAACAAAAAGGCGCCCCAGCCGAAACCGGGGCGCCACATGCGCACGAATATGTCGCGTTTCGATTACTGACGATCGAGCTTGCGGACAGCAACGCGCTTGCTGTACTCGTCGACGTGACCAAAGTCACCAATGCCGACGGACTCGGCAACGTTGGCGCCGGTGGCCATAGCGAGCTTCATGGCCTCCTCGACGTTGTCGCGATCCCTGTACCACTTGTGCAGGAACGCAGCGAGGGTGCAGTCGCCGGCGCAGACGGAAGAAACCAGCTTGATGTTGAACTCACGCTTGGCGTACCAGATGTCCTCGCCGTTGGAGAAGTAAGCGTCGCCGCGGCTACCACGGGTGAGCAGCACGTTCTGAACGCCAGCGTCGTGAGCCATCTTCATGGCAACGCGGACCTCGTCGTCGGTGTCGACCGGCACGCCGAAGATGGCCTTCATCTCGTGATGGTTCGGCTTGATGAGCAGCGGCTTCTTGTGAGCGAGCTCCTTGAGCTTGTCGGAGGACAGGTCCAGGACGACGTCGGCGCCACGAGCCTGAGCGTGCTCCATGACCTGAGCCAGGAAGTCGGGCGTAGCTTTGGGAGGCACGGAGCCGGAAACGATCAGGCACTCGAGATCGCCCGCGGTGTCCAGGATGTTGTAGAGCTCCTCCTGGTGCTGCGGCGTGATCGGAGCACCCGGGTTCAGGATGCCGTACTCGTGCTGTCCATCGTTGACGTAGGTGTTAATGCGCGTGATACCGTCGGTCCAGACCGGGCGGCAGAGGCAACCCAGGTTCATGACCTCCTCGACGATGAACTTGCCCGTGAAGCCAGCAAAGAAGCCGAGTGCGACGGTGTCGACGCCCATCTTCTTAAAGGCGAAGGACACGTCAAGGCCCTTGCCGTTAGCCGTGTAGCTGGCCGAGCCGGTGCGGACGTTCTCATCGGGCTCGAGCGGAGAGCTCGAAACCGTCATGTCGACAGCCGGGTTAGCGGTTAGCGTGTAGAACATTTACAGTACCCCCTGTATATGTGAGGGCCGCGTGGCCGGCCCATTCCAACCACGCGGTTACCTCTGATACCAAATTAGCGAGCTGCGGACTCGAGCAATGCCTTGACCTCGGCGGCGGTGTTGCAGGCGAGCGCCTTCTCGGCGAGCTCGTCGCACTCGGCCTTGGTCCACTGGCTGATGGTCTTGCGGGCGCGCAGGATCGAAGGAGCGCTCATCGAGAACTCCTCCAGGCCCCAGCTGATCAGCAGCGGCTCGAG
>CABSDO010000137.1 GCA_902476475.1 uncultured Collinsella sp.
CCCCTGCCGTAGGAAGACGAGGTGGCAAAGCGCGTGCCCGTCGGGGCGGCGGCGGATGCGACCTGATCATCGGTGATGGCGGTCATGGTGCCGGTGCCGGTAAGCTCGGCCTCGCGTCCGGTCGCTTCGTCACCGGCGCGCAGCAGGAGCGCGACGATGATAAAGCTTGCCAGCAGCGAGGAACCGCCCTGGCTCATAAAGGGCAGGGTGACGCCGGTCAGCGGGATCAGGCGGGTAACGCCGCCCACGATCAAAAAGGCCTGGAAGCTGATGGCGGCCGTAAGGCCCGTGGCGCTAAAGGCGGCGAGGTCGGATTTAGCGCGGGCAGCCGTGGTGAGGCCACGCACGGCAAAGAGCATAAACAGGATGAGCACGGCGCCGCCGCCCAAAAGGCCCATCTCCTCGCCGATGGCAGAGAAGATAAAGTCGGACTCGACGACAGGGATGTTGTTGGCCATGCCGTTGCCGATACCAACACCGACCAGACCGCCATCGGCAAGCGAGAAGAGCGACTGGACGATCTGGTAGCCCTGGCCCTGGGCGTCCTTAAACGGATCGACCCAAACTTGGAAGCGCACCTGAACGTGCGACAGGAACTTGTAGGCGCCCACGGCCCCAACGGCCAGCAGCGCAAGGCCGATAACGACATACGAAAAGCGCCCCGTGGCAACGTAGAGCATCAGCAAGAAGATAGTGTAGAACAGCACGGCCGAACCCAGGTCGCGTTCGAAGACGACGACGAGCAGGCACACACCCCACACGGCAAACAGCGGCAGCAGCAGTCGCAGGCGAGGGATCTTAAAGCCCAGGATCTTGCGGTTGGAGATGGAGAGCAGCTCGCGGTTCTCGGCCAGGTACCCGGCCAGGAACAGCACGATAAAGACCTTGGCGAACTCGCCAGGCTGGATGGTAAAGCCCGCGATGCGAATCCACAGCTTGGAGCCCGAGATCGTGGTGCCGATAAAGATGGGCAGCATCAGCAGGATGATGCCGATAATGCCAAAGGTGTACTTGTAGCGCATGACCACGTCGAGGTTTTTGACCAGTGCGAGCGTTCCCACCATCAGGGCCACCGAGACAAACAGGATGATGAGCTGTGAGATCGCGAGAGCGGGTGCGAGACGCGTCACGAACGTGATACCGATGCCCGAAAGCACAAAGACAATGGGCAGGATGGCGGGGTCGGCACCGGGCGCCAAGATGCGCACGGCAATGTGGGCCGCGGCAAAGGCGGCAAAGAGGCCGATCGGTACGGCGAGCGTCTCAAAGGAGATGGCAGCGCCCGCGGTGAGCACGTACATCGCATACAGCAGGATGACGGGGAACGCCGAGGCGATGAGCAAGAGCAGCTCGGTGTTGCGGCGACTCATAAGCGGCACTCCCTTTCTAATTCTTATCGGAGGCTTCGGCCTCGGCGGACTGTTCGGCGGTTTTCTCGGAATCTGATTCGGAGGTCGATCCCTGATTGGTGTTGTCGCGAATCGTTTGCGCGTCGATCACCTGGCGGGTCTGCTCTTCATCGATCTGGTGGCGGTACTTGGATATCGTGTCCTGCGCATCGTCGACACTTGTTTGCGGAATGCCCGCCTTGAGGCGGTTTTGCGTGTCTTCGGGCAGGTCGGACAGCTTAATGCTGGTTTCGCTTTCGAGCCAGTGGAGCTTGAGTCCGAGCGGCTTGCCGGGCAGGCCGCGCCAGACGGCGACATTGCCCTGGTAGGTACCCAGGTAGTACGAGCCGGTGACACCCGTGTAGGCCCAGATGCCAGCTGCCAGCACAAAGACGAGGGCCAGGATGGCGGCGATAGTAATGTTGCGGCGACGCACGCGCTGCGCCTCGCGCATAACGCCATCGTCAACCAGGTCAACGACTACTACGGTCACGTTGTCGTGGCCGCCGGCGGCAAGCGCCGCGTCCACTAGATTGTCGACGCAGATTTGCGCGGTTGAGGACTGCGTGGCGATGTTCTCGATATCGCTATCGGGAATCATGCTCGAAAGGCCGTCGGAGCACAGGATCAGGCGGTCGCCTTCCTCGATATGCAGAGTGAAGTGGTCGGCATACATGGCGGGGTCCGAGCCCAGCGCACGGGTGATGACCGAACGGTTGGGGTGGACGCGAGCCTCGTCTGCCGTAATCTCGCCGGCGTCCACGAGCTCCTCCACGTAGGAGTGGTCGCGGGTCACGCGGATGAGCGTGCCCTCGTGGAGCAGGTAGGCGCGAGAGTCACCCACGTGGGCGATGGCGAGCGTGTCGTTTTCGATATAGGCGCAAGTGGCTGTGCAGCCCATGCCGGGCTTGCCCAGGCCGTTCAGGGCCGCCTCGATTACGGCGGCGTTGGCTGCCTCGACGGCTGCGGCCAGGCGTGCTGCGTCGGCGGACTGCGGGGCCGTCTTGGCAATAGTCTCGACGGCGATGGAAGAGGCTACCTCGCCGGCGGCGTGACCACCCATGCCGTCGCATACGCAAAAGAGCGGCGACTGCACCAGGTAGGAATCCTCATTGTGCGGGCGCACACAGCCAACGTCGGAGCGGGCGCCCCACATGAGTTGTGTGGTGGTGCCGGCATCATAGGTCGAGTCGGTCTCGATGCGTTCCTCGGTCAGGGGCTCAAAGCTCATGGTCGAGCCGGGGTCTTTGAGCTTGGCCTCAACGGCGGCAACGTCGATCTCGGCTGTGTCACCGGGAGAGACGGTGTCGGTCTCGGCGTTTGATTCGGAATCGCCGGTGTCCGGGGAGCCGGGCTCCTCGGACGCGCGGGCGGTCGACTCGTCGTCTTGCGGGCTGACGTCTATAGACTCGGGCGTCGGCGTAGACGCGGGCGCAACCTCGGATGCCGGGGCTATGGGAAACGCCGGCGCGGCGGGCTCGGGTGCCGCAAACACCGCAGCGCTCTCGTTGATTGCCGCGGCGACGGGCTCTGCAAAGTGAGCCGGCGCCGGGGTTGCTTCGGGCGCTGTGGGCTGTTCCGCAACATGTGCGCCGATGGGCGCCGCTGCGGCATCCTCTTCGTCCTCGTTATCGGCTAGATCCGAAATATCATGCGTTACATGCGAAAGAGGCAGGGAGAACACGGTGTCCTCGGGCTCCACGGGTTTGGAGCCCGCCGGAGCGGCGTGGGCCGGCACAGCTGTGGCGGCCGGTGCCTCGGTCATAGTTGCGGACTTGTTCTCCTCGTCGATCATCGACGGTTCACCTTCATGACCACGTCGCCAATCTGGACTTCGTCGCCCTCACGCAGCGTCGCGGGCTCCACGAGCTGGCGGCCGTTGACGAGCGTGCCGTTAAGCGAGTTGAGGTCCTCGATGATGAGCGCCGGGCCCTGCAGCGAAAAGCGCGCATGCGAGGCCGAGACGAACGGTTCGTTGATGCAGATGTCCGAAGATGGCGAGCGGCCGACGATGACGGGGCCGAGCATGTCTACGTGGATGCCGCGGATACCGCGCGGACCCTTGTCCACATCAATCGTCCAAATGGCCGAGTCGCGGCGCTGCCCGCGCACAAGTCCCACGCCGGTCTTCATGACGGCGAACAGGAAGATATAGAGCAGGGCGACCAGGACGATGCGGCCTGCAAAAAGGACGATATCGATGTTCATAAGCGACTATCCCCTAAATTCAAAGGTGCTCAGGCCAAACGTCAGCAGATCGCCGTTGCGCAGCGGGCAGCGCGTAATGCGGCGGTTGTTGACGAGCGTGCCGTTGGTGGAATTGAGGTCCTCGATCGACCAATCCGAGCCCGTAAAGGTGAGCTGGGCGTGGCGGCGCGACACGTTGGGGTCGCGCAGGGCAATGTCGGAAACTGAGCGCTCGCGACCGATGGTCACCTGTGCGGAGGTGATGCTATGGCTCTCGCCGCTCACGACGTCGACGAGCTGGGCGAGCGGGCGCTGCGGGGCGCGAGTGCTCGCCATGTTGGAGGCGATGCCGGCTGCGGCGCCTAGGCCCACGGCGGCACCGGTCGCGGCGGCTCCGCCCATGCCGGCAAGCGCGTC
>CABSDO010000138.1 GCA_902476475.1 uncultured Collinsella sp.
TGCCTCCGTAGCTCAGGGGATAGAGCACCGCTCTCCTAAAGCGGGTGTCGACGGTTCGAATCCGCCCGGGGGCACCAGAGATTTGCCGAGCCCGGTACCACCACGGTGCCGGGCTCTTCTGGTCTAAAGGCCGGATTCGGACCGTCGACACCCGCGTCACTCATTTCCCCGCGGGGGAGTTTTCGAATCCGCCCGGGGGCACCAGAGGAATATCGAGCCCGGTACCGTTACGGTGCCGGGCTCTTTTGGTTTAAGGCATGCCGTAGTATTCGCTGCTTCAGATAAAGAAAGCGCCCGCTTGCTGGGGGAGCAAGCGGGCGCCTGTGAGCGAATATGTTTGCGGCGAAAGCCGCGATGAGCGGTGGGGTGGCGACTAGTTGGTCGTACCGGAATCGTCGCCCGTGCTCGTGCCCGAGCCCGAGCCCGAACCAGAAAGTGCGACCGTCAGCGTAATCGTGCTGTCGGTGGACTGCTTGCCAGTGGGGGAGACGCCCGTAACGGTGGCATCCTCGTTACCGCTTACGGGATTGCCGTTCTGGTCACAGAAGCCAATGTTATAGAAACCGGCGTTGTTGAGCGCGGTAACGGCGGCGGAGATGCTCTTGCCGTACAGGTTGCCCGGGACGGTGGCCTTGCCGGACTTCTTGGCAATGACGACGGTAATCGTGGCGCCGGGCTTCTGCTTGCCGCTGGGGTTCCAGCTGATCACGGTGCCCTCGGTAACCGAGTCGTTCTCCTGGTAGCTTACGTCGACGCCAAAGCCTGCCATATCGAGGGCGTTGCGCGCCTGGGCCTCGGTCATGTCGGTCAGGTCGGGGACGGACGTGGTATCCGGACCGCTCGAGACCTTGTACGAGATGGTCGTGCCCTTCGCGACTTCCTTACCGGCTTCGGTGCCCTGCTCAAAGACCTGGCCCTCATCAGCCTCGTTGGCCTCCTCGGAGGCGTTGCCCTTCAGGCCAACGCTTGCCAGTGCGGCTTCTGCTTGGTCCTTGGTCAGGCCGACAAGTTTGGGAACCTCAACCTTTTCGGAGGGCTTGGGGCCCTTGGAGATTACCAGGTTCACCTTGGTGCCCTTGGCCTTCTTGGTGTTGCCGTTGGGCGTCTGCTCGGCGACCTTGCCCTCGTCGACATCGTCGTTGTAGCTTTGGTCGATGGTGCCGACCTCGAGGCCGGCTTCCTTGATCAGCTCGACGGCAGTCTGCTGGTCCTTGCCCAGCACGTCGGGCACGGTGACCTGCTCGCCGCCAAAGAGTCCTGTGGCAAAGGCCACCACGATGCCGATGACGGCAACGGCTGCCACCACGGCGGCGATGATCTTGTTCTTGTTGGATTTGGGCTTTTCGACTTCGTAGGAGCCGGTGGAGCCCGAAACCGAGCTACGGGCGGTATTTTGGCCGCTCACGCCCGAGACGGGACGCACCATGGCGCGCGTCTGATCGGAAAGCTCGCGAGTCTTGGTGGCGCCCAGCTCACCGGGGGCACCGATGATGCGCGTGGGCTCCGAGACGTTGACGGCACGGCCCGACAGGTAGCTGTTGAGCACCTGACGCAGCTCGTCGGCGGTCTGGAAGCGGTTTGCCGGGTCCTTCTCCATGCACTTGAGGATGATGCGCTCAAGGTCGGCGTCGACACCGGAGTTGATCTGGCTCGGCGGAATAGGCAGCTCGTTGACCTGCTTGAGTGCGACCGAGATAGCGTCGTCACCGTCAAAGGGAACGCGGCCGGTGGCGCACTCATACATCACGACGCCCAGCGAGTAGATATCCGAGGTGGGGCCGAGGTCCTGACCGCGGGTCTGCTCGGGGCTGACGTAGTGGGCGGTTCCCAGCACGTTGTTGTCTTGCGTGAGGTGGCTGTTCTTGGCGCGCGCGATGCCAAAGTCCATCACCTTGATGTTGCCGTCGGGCAGCACCATGATGTTTTGCGGCTTAATGTCGCGGTGGATGATCTCGTGCTTGTGGGCGACCGAAAGCGCGGAGCTGATCTGCGAGCCGATCTGGGCGACCTTCTTGGGGTCGAGGGCGCCGTGGCTCTTGATGCCGCTCTTAAGGTCGGTTCCGCGCAGGTACTCCATGACGATGTAATAGGTGTCGCCGTCCTTGCCCCAATCGTAGACGCCCACGATATAGGGGGAGGAGAGACCGGCTGCTGCCTGGGCCTCCTGCTTAAAGCGTGCGGCGAAGGTTGCGTCGCCAGCATACTGCGGCAGCATGATCTTGACGGCTACCGTGCGGTCGAGGACCTGGTCCTGTGCACGGTAGACGGTCGCCATGCCGCCTGTTCCCACCTTATCCTTGAGGAGGTATCTTCCCCCGAGGACCCTCTGTTCCATTCCTGCTCCTAACATAACTATTCGCTCAACGATATGTGTAGTACCTACGATGTGGCCGCTGGGGCCGTGTGGCGCGTTGCCGCTAACTCTTCGGCCGCGGCGCGCCTCGGGTGTCCGATTCGATCATGGGCATCACGCTCCCTGTGCGGCGAGCGCCGCGGTCAGGACGATGCCGGCAATCTTGGCCGCCTTGACGTCGTGTTTGTCGTAATCCTCCAAGGCCACCGAGATGGCGACCGTGGGTGAATCGTAAGGTGCAAAGCCAACGAACATCGAGTTGACGTTGGTGCCGCCGGTCTCGGCCGAGCCGGTCTTGCCGGCGACCTTGACGCCGGGGACCTGGGCATCGGTGCCGGTACCGGACTGGACGACGGCGAGCATGGCCTGCTTGACCTGGTCGGCCGTGGCGGAGCTGACGGCCTGACCCAGCGAGCGGGACTGCGTGGTCTTGACCACAGTTCCGTCCGGGGCGAGTACCTGGGCTACAAAGTACGGGTCCATGACCACGCCACTGTTAGCGATGGCGGCGGCAATCACGGCGTTTTGCATGACGGTGGTCTGCGGCCCGGGCGTGTGGTCCATGCCGACAGGCTGGCCGGCGCCGGCCCAGGCGGTCTCCCACTCGGTCATGAGCGACGGGTCGGCCATGATGGAGGCCGCGGAGGTCAGGTCCTGGCCGAGCTTTTGGCCGTAGCCAAAGGCGTTGGCAAACTGCACGAGCGTGTTTGCGCCAACTTCGTTTGCCACCTGGCCAAAGACGACGTTGGAAGACACGGCAAAGGCCTGCTGCAGGCTGATGGTGCCGTAGCTCTCGTTGGCATAGTTGGTGACCGGCGCGTTGCCGATGTCCATGGAGCCGGGCGCCTGGTAGGTGCTGGTAAGGCTGGCGGTGCCGGTCTCGAGTGCCGCGGAAAGCGTAACGACCTTAAACGTGGAGCCCGGCGTGTACAGCGCGTCCATGGCGCGATTGTACATGGAGCCGTCCTCGCCGCCGCCCGCCTGCAGCAGGGCGTCGATGTTGGTGTTGTCATAGGTGGGCGAGCTGGCGCATGCGAGCACCGCACCGGTACGCGGGTCGATGACCACTACGGCGCCCTTAAAGCCCTTGAGCGCCTGCTCGGCCGCCGTCTGGATACGCGAGTCGATGGTGAGCTTGGCGGTGTTGCCTGGCTGGGTCTGGCCCGCGAGCGACGCGATGGCGTTGTTCCAGCTGGAGTAATCCTTAGAGCCGGTGAGCGTGTCGTTCATGACGCTCTCGATGGCGGTGGTGCCATACTGCTGGCTCACGTAGCCAACCACGTGCGCTGCCAGGTTGCCGTTGGGGTAGGAGCGCACGTAGGTGCCGTCCTCCTGCTGCAGCGACTCGGCCAGCGTCACGCCGTCGGACGTGATGATGGAACCGCGCTGGATGTACTTGGAGCGGGCGATAGTGTGGTTGTTGGTCGGCATATCCTGATAGTCCTTGGCCTTGATGACCTGGACATAGGTGAGGTTGCCGATAAGGATGGCGAACAGCGCCGTAAAGGCGAGCACCGCACGGGTTAGACGGTTGGCGAGCGCAACGCGGCCGAGCACACCGGATTCAGGCGTGTCGAGCAGGCGACGGCGCATGCGCGAGCCGACGGAATGGCTG
>CABSDO010000139.1 GCA_902476475.1 uncultured Collinsella sp.
CCGCTTCCCCCGAGAACAATTATCAGTGCAGGTGGAGGCTTTGACGTATCCCGGCGTGGTCGACAAGTCTGGAATTTGCCGCATACTTTCGGATTCGACATTCTTAGAAGCCGGTATGAACTTGGAATCGGTTCCATTCGCCCTCTCGATCTTTCAGTACAAGTATCGCTCTAACGATAGTATGTTAGACTATCGTTAGAGCGATACCCGTTAGGAGGCTCACATGGAGCTGTGGCATGGTTCCCAGAAGATTGTTGAGGTTCCCCAGTTTGGCCTGGGAAAAGTCCATAACGATTATGGGCAGGGGTTCTATTGCACGGAAAGCCTTGACCTTGCAAAGGAATGGGCATGCTCGGGAGATGCTGATGGCTTTACAAATCGATACGAACTCGATATGGCAGACCTCAAGTTGCTCGACTTACTATCGCCGCATTATTCAGTTCTGCATTGGATAGCGTTGCTCGTTGAGCATCGTTCTTTTCGCAAGGACACCGCCATCGCCGTGGGGGCATGCGAATATCTCCACGATTATTTTCTGCCCGACACCGACGCTTGCGATGTGATTAGAGGATGGCGTGCGGATGACTCATACTTTAGTTATGCCAGAGCGTTTGTAAACAATACGATTACCATTGACCAGCTCGGTCGAGTGATGAAACTCGGCAACTTGGGAGAGCAGATTGTGCTCAAAAGCGAGCGCGCGTTTAAGAGCATTCGTTTTGCTGGATTTGAACGTGCGCCACAAGCTCTGTATGGTCCATTGGCCAAGGAGCGAGATGTAGCGGCAAGGACGCAGTATCGGGAGCTACTTGCCGAAAATCCGTTTGAGGGAATTCGTATCGTCGATATCGTTCGAGAGGGGATGACAGAAAATGACCCACGCCTACAGTGAGATGTATCTCGAGGATGCCATGAGAACGCTGGGAGAGGCGGTCGATTTTGCCCTCTGTGACCAAGGGTTGAATCCAGCCGAGTTGACGGCGATCCTGTCGAACGCTTTTGAGATGAAACAGTTTGAGCGTGGTATGCCTCGCGTCGTCTGCGGCATGTCGGGCGACGAGCTCGCGCGCGATATTATCGCCCATGCGGGACTAAGCCCCGTCGAATGCAGGGAGACCTATCCGTTCGACCTTTCGCCTCAGTATTGGGCGGGCTGGGTTTTGGCCTATGCGCAATGGATGTGCAGCTTGTGTTTTAGCGACCTTCTTGAAGTCGCCCCGCTCGATTGGATCATCGGCTCGTACCATCCGCTTCACGAGGCCTCCGAAGACAAGTTCGCCCAGATTGTCATCGATAAATGGAACAACGCCCAGGCAGACAAAAAGGGCCTCAAAGCGGCACGAAAGGCGGCCGGCCTAACGCAAAAACAGCTCGCCGCCCAATCGGGAGTTAAACTTCGCGCCATACAACTCTACGAGCAGAACCAGCTCGACCTACGCCGCGCCTCAGTCTCCTCGGCATTGGCGCTCGCAAACATCCTAAACTGCGCCATCGAAAACCTCGTCTGGCAACCGATCGCCCTGGAGTACGACTCGAAACCCTATTCTTCAAAAAAAATCAATACTAGGAATATTGCTGTTTAACTTTCCTTTGAGTACGTATTTAAGAGGGACTATAATACGTATTAGAGACAGATTATAAAGGAGGTTGCTATGGTTGCCGTGATAGACAAGAAGCTCGTTTTTGGACGCGAACAGGTGCTGACTTCGACGCAGGCAAGCAAAAATTTTGGCGAAGCGAGACGTCGCGCTCGAAGGGAGCCGCAATTTGTCTCAGACAGGAACGATGGCATCGATACTGTTATCGTCGGCTTCGACGAGTTCGAAGCGATGGCGGTTGAACTCGAACAGCTCCGAGAGGAGCGCCTGCACGCCATAGCCGCTGCAAGGCTCGCGCAGGGCGACGCTGACTCGAATCGAAAGGGCATCCCGTTCTCCGATACCGTGGGACGTGAGAGGTTCGAGGCCATGCTAGAAGCCGAGACGACCGATCCCATTTCCGACGAGGAGCTGTTCGAGTGAACGTGGCTAGGTTTAAGGTTGAGTTTTACGATAAGACTGCCGAGAAAGAGTATCTGTCACTCGATGGCTCGGTTCGCGCTATGGTGGACAAAGGTATTGCGCGTCTTGCACTTCGAGCCGATGAAATTGGCAAGCCACTTTCGGGTCTTCTTGCAGGTTGTAGGGAACTTAAGTTTCGCACTGATGGCATTCGCGTAATTTATCGCATCCGTGATGGGCACGTCGAAGTAGTTCAAATCATCGCAATAGGTGCAAGGGACAAGGGCAAGGTATTCGACCTGGCATCTAGACGTTTGGACAGCGATGATTGATTGTCTCAAGAATATCAATTTAGGTTGCATGGTCGAAATGCCCGGGTTAAACGCTCGGATTTAGCTAGCAGGAGGACGGCGTGATGAAAACATTAAATGCAACGACATGCCCTGATAGTTGTTGCGGCAATTATCCTGAAAGCATGACTTTTGACAACTGTAAAGCAGACGCAACCGACCCTATCGCGCCGAAAGTACTCCGCACTTTACACGATGATCTTGACAACATCGCCTTGATCGACGAAGCCATTCGGTCAACTATTGCGGAAATGCCCAACGCGCTCAGGCTCTTGGAGAACTCATGATGGCGGCTACGCAGCGGGGCGCTCATCCGTTCGCGCCGCTCGTGCTCGATGATGCCGGTTCGCTCGAAGCTATGGCCGCGGCCGTGATGCGCTTACACAGCACGCTGATGACGGTCGGGCGCTGCTATACAACCGACGCCACAGGTGGCCGGGCCGCGCTTGAGCTTGGACGCGTCGAGTCCGTGCTTGCGGGTGCATTCTGTACGATATTCGGTCAATCGCCGGCAGATCGCTTCGCAGACATCTTTGACCAGGTCACCTACGTGGCCGAGCATATGGTCAAGAACCACATCTTTGAGGATGGTAACAAACGCACCAGCCTTGTCTTTGCGTTGTCCGTCTTAAGGTTCGTAGGCACTCCGGCCGTGCTGTCCGACAGCCCCGAGCCCAAAGACAACCAGTACTACGCCTGGATCCAGGACCTCGTTTCCAGTCGCCGAACGAACAGCAAGCTAGTCGAAGAGCTGCGCTGCGGATGCGTTGCGGGCACGGGCGACCCGTCGCGCGTATAGAATCTAAGCATCCGCACGCCTGGCATTATATTGATTGGACACCACATGGAACTCCCCAGCACCCTGTGCAGCAATGTGTACGACTTTGCGTTTTGCCCCGAGCCCTGCTACGACCGCCTGGCCGACCTTGCCGACCCCGAGGACTGGGGTCCCGGCAACCGCATCCTCAAAAACTACCTGTCGTTTTCGTTTAGCCGCGCGGTGTTTTTGACCGAGCGCGACGTGGACCAGACCGCCCCGTCCAACCTGCCGCTGGTGTTCGAAGACGACCGCTGCCTATTCAACACCGGCCTGTACACGCGCCGCTACGAGACCATCTACGGCCTGTTTGAGCCCAACACCAAGCCCGCCGCGCGCCAGCGCTGGTTTTTGAAGGGCTTCTTTAAGGAAAGCGACCCCATGCTGGTCTCGTTTGAGTCCCTGCCATGCCGCGTGCGCTTTGCCGAGGACCCTTCCGAGCTGGTCTTTGACTACCGCCTGCCCATCCGCTCCAACATCGACCACATTCTGGGCGACGAGGAGAACCTGACTCGCATCCCTGCCAGCCTGATGGGGGAGGGCAACTCGCTGCTGCTGCGCCGCGCCTTTGAGGGCGCCGTCGTCGAGGCCGCCCGTCGCGCAGCAGCCAACTACACGCTCGCGGTACCGCAGTTCTATGGCGG
>CABSDO010000140.1 GCA_902476475.1 uncultured Collinsella sp.
GAGCGGCCTACCGAGCGCGTTCTAATTGGCGAGGACGAGGCCGCCGCGGGCGACGATGATGGCCAGAAGACTGTAGCCAAGCCGGCTCAGTATTACACTTACACGCCCGCCGAGACCTCTGAGGAGTCCTGCGATGAGTAGCGTAGCAACCTGCCCCATCACGCTGACCGTTGCCGGTGACCCGCGTCTCGCTCGCCTTGTGCGCATGACGGCTGCCAACGTTGGTGCCCTGTGCTCTATGTCTGTCGATCGCATCGAGGACATCCGCATGGCTGCCGAGGAGGCTTTCATCTTTGGTTGCACCGCGGTCGACTGCGATGACATCACCATCAAATTCGATGTCGATGAGACCCACGTTGGCATGACCTTTACCTTTGGCGACCAGGCCACCGTCGACGAGGATGACCAGGCCGCTGTGTATGCCGAGCTCATTTTGGCGAGCGTGTGCGACTCCTACGAAAAGACTGCGGCGCCCCTGACGCTTTCCCTCGACCTCAAGGCGGATATCTAATATGACCGAACGTTCCCGGAGCGGTAAGACCGCTTGGGACAAGGAGAAAACCCGCGAGCTGTTTCGTCGCTATAAAGAGACCGGTGACCCGGACGCACGCGAGCAGCTCGTCATGTCCCACATGAACCTGGTAAGGTTTCTTGCCAACAAGTTTAAGAACCGCGGCGAGCCGCTCGATGACCTGATGCAGGTTGGTTATTTGGGCCTGCTCAAGGCTATCGACCGCTTTGACCCTGAGCGCGGACTCGAGTTCACCACGTTTGCCACGCCTACCATCTTGGGCGAGATCAAGCGTCACTTCCGCGACAAGGGCTGGAGCGTGCGCGTGCCCCGTCGCTTGCAGGAGCTCTCGGCCAAGGTCAACCAGGCTACCGATAAGCTCACCAACGAGCTACAGCGCTCGCCTAAGGTTGAGGAAATCGCTGAGTACTTGGACGTGACGGTCGATGAGGTGCTGGAGGCCATGGAATCGTCTTCGGCCTATACCTCGGTGCCCATCGAGGCTCCTGGTGCGTCCGATTCGGACGATGCCCCCTCGATTCTCGACCGTTACGCCGACGACGACAACGAGCTCGACTTTACCGATGACCGCCTAGTGATCGAGGAAGCCATCCGTGATTTCTCGCCGCGCGAGCGCGAGGTGATTGAGCTGCGCTTTGTGAAGGGCATGACCCAGATCGAGATCGCCAAGAAGCTGGGTATTTCTCAGGTACAGGTTTCGCGTCTGCTGCGCCGCACGCTTAAGAAGATTCAGGACAAGATCGACCCCGACGGAGTGATGATTCGTTCATGAGTGAGCACCCCCAACAAACCGATCGCGTGCTGCGCGACACCCGCATTCTGACGCTGCGCATTTGGGCTGTTGTCGGCTGCATTGTTATTGCTGCTGTCATCTTTAACCTTATGGGCATCCTGGCACCGGTTATTGAGTTTCTTGCCGTCGGCTCCATCATTGCTTTTGTGATGTCCCCGATCACCAACTGGCTCGAGCACCATGGCGTGAATCGCGGCATCGGTTCGCTTATCGCGCTTATTGTTGTTGTTGCCGTGCTCGTCGGTGTCGTTTGCATCTTGTCGCCGATTCTCTTTGGTCAGATCATGGAAGTCCTGAGCCGCCTGCCCGAGCAGCTTCGTGTTGCAGGTGGCGATCTCAACGAGATGATCTCGCATGCCAAGACGCTCAACAACACGCCGCTCAAGGAGTATTTGGACGATAATCTTTCGTCGCTGGTTGCCGTGGCATCGAAGTATGTGTCTCAGATTGCTGCCGAGCTCGGTCGCGGTGTGTTCCCGCTCATCACCAATACGGCCTCGCAGTTGTTCGTGATCTTCCTTGGTCTGGTGCTTGCCTACTGGATGGCCTGCGACTACCCTCGCATGCATCACGAGATTTGCACCATCATCGGTCAGGAGAAGGAGACCTCGTACCGCTTTATGGTCGCCATCCTTTCTCGCTCTGTCGGCGGCTACATGCGCGGTATGGTCGTGACGTCCATCTGTGGTGGTTTCCTCGCCTTTATCGGTTTTATGATCATCGGCCATCCGTATGCGGCGCTCATGGCTATCTTTACCGGCATCATGCATTTGGTTCCGGTCGTCGGTCCTTGGGTGAGCGCAGCAATCGCCACAGTGCTTGGTTTCATGTTCAGCCCCATGTTGGCGTTATGGACGCTTATTGTGACGATGGTCGCGCAAAACGTCACCGATAACGTGATTTCGCCTAAGGTTATGCAGAGCTCGGTGCAGGTGCATCCCATCATGAGCCTCACGGCGCTCGTTATTGGCTCGGCACTCATGGGCCCCATCGGCATGATTATTGCCATCCCGCTTTGTGCGGCCCTCAAAGGTATCTTCGTGTACTACTTCGAGAATGAGACCGGCCGCCAGCTTGTGGCCTATGACGGCGCCGTGTTTAAGGGCACACCGTACCGCGATGCCGATGGCAACCCGGTCGCCGTCTACGACGCGCTCGGCGACGACACCTTCATTTACGAGTCCGAGCTCATCGGCAACGAGACTGCGCCCGAGGCCCAAGCGATGCCTAAGCCCGAGTTCGATAATCCCTGGATCAAGCTCTCGGGTTTGCAACCCGATGCCACGGGCTTCTTCAAGAATCCCTTCGCCAAGGACGATGACTCCAACTCGGACGACGATACCAAAACCGGCATCGACGGCTCCATGGACGATTCGGATTCTAAATAGGCCCTATTAACGTTTCTTGAAGTTGTAAATGACAATAAACGCGAGCAAAGCGATTGATAAGGGGCCGGCTACATAGAAAAAGAGAACGTCAATTGCGCGTAGAGTGTAATAAGCCTTATCGCCGGACATTACTGCATACAATACGTAGCCAAATGCTGGTTGGTTTGCGTACCAGCAGGAGAAGGCCAAGAGCGCTAAAAGTGCTAGTACCAGAAGTGCATTCAGGACAAATCGTTTACTTTTCATCGATCGCTCCTTCCGGGTGACTCTTATATGTAATTCTACAGCAGTCCTTTTTCAAAGGATCGCACAGTACTGAATAACGTGCACTTTCGCTGGAGGGTCGCTGTTTGGCGGCCCTCTTTTTTGCACTTGCGCGGTGGGATGGTAATATCGTTACGTTTGAACTGTTTCGATGTGAAACCGAGGAGATTCCCTCTATGAGTGCTGACTACCCGTCAATGACTACGGCCGAGATTCGCTCTAAGTTCCTCAACTTCTTTGAGGAGCGCGGTCTTAAGCTCTATCCTTCTTCGTCCCTCGTCCCCGACGATCCCTCGCTGCTGCTTGCCAACGCCGGCATGAACCAGTTTAAGGAGTACTACCAGGGCAAGAAGACCATGAAGGAGATCGGCGCTATCTCCTGCCAGAAGTGCGTCCGCACCAATGACATCGATTGCATCGGCGAGGACGGCCGTCACCTGTCGTTCTTCGAGATGCTTGGCGATTTCTCTTTTGGCGGCGTCTCCAAGGAGCAGGCTTGCGCCTGGGCCTTTGAGCTCATCACCAAGGAGTTCAAGCTGCCGCTCGACCGCCTGTACTTCACCGTCTTTACCGAGGACGACGAGACCCACGACGTGTGGCGTTCTCTGGGCGTTGCCGAGGACCACATCTCCCGCTTGGGCGAGGACGACAACTTCTGGGCCGCTGGCCCCACCGGCCCCTGCGGTCCGTGCTCCGAGATCTACTTTGACATGGGCGAGGAGGTCGGCTGCGGCAGGCCC
>CABSDO010000141.1 GCA_902476475.1 uncultured Collinsella sp.
GAGTGGCGGAATTGGCAGACGCGCTAGCTTGAGGTGCTAGTGACCGCTTTTTGGTCATGCGGGTTCAAGTCCCGCCTCCGACACCATCGCATTTGAGAAGCCTCTTCGGAGGCTTTTTTGTTACCGATAGACGGTGAGGTCCACGATGGAAACGCTTGAGCGCAACGAGTGGGCAGACGTTGCCCAACTGGTCGAGATCACGAGCGATGCTGTCATCATCTGTGAGCTCGACGGAACCATTCTGCATGTGAATAATCGTTTGCTCGACCTGATGTGCGAGGAACGCGCTGACGTCATCGGCGGTGATGTCAAAGACGTTCTGTACTCGTCTGCCTTTGAGCGCGCGACCGAACATCGTCTGCCGTTTGAGACCGATGGCTCCGAGAGCGAGCTGATGCTCAAGCTGAGCGACGGGTCTTTTATTCCCGTCTTGGTTCGCGCGGGTTCCGTTACGCCTCCGCGTATCTTTGGACGCCGTGCGCCACGTGTCCTGGTGGCACTTCACAGTATCGAGGAACAGTATTCTCACGACCGTCAACTCAAGCGTGCGTTATCGGAGCTTAGAGTGGCGAACAAGCGTCTCTCTGGCACGCTTTCGGTCATTATGAGCACCGTGGGCTCCGATGAGTTACCCAGCCTGCTTGATACCGTTTTAAACCAGCTTGTCGGAACGCTCGATGCTTCTGGAGCTGCGATTTATTTTTCGGAGAGCGGCGGCTTTAAGCTCCGCGGTGTTTCTAAGGAGCTTGAGGATAGCTATCTGCCCGAGTTTTTGCCGTATGGTGCGGGCATTCCGACGTATGTGCTTCGCGAGTCGCGCGCTTGCCGCTTGTCGATTCAGCAGGACCTTGAGGGCGATAGGGCCGCCTCCGGTATGTTCATGGACCTGGATAATCGTTCTAAGCATCTGTTGCGCATGCAGGATATGCCTTCGTACCGCAGTGAGATCTGTCTTCCCGTTTTTTACGGTACGCAGATCCTTGGCGTGCTGGAAATTGGTTGGAAACGCCCCCAGGCACCGCTCGCCTATGACGTTAATGTACTCGAGGTCATTTGCGATTACCTGTCTATCCAGCTGGTCGGCATGGCATCGAGCCTTCGCTCTCGTCGCACGGCCGAGCTTGGCCGCTCGCTCAATGTCTTGCGCGATGAGCTGTTTACCTTTCTAGACGATTCCGCCGCGGCTACCCAGGTGGTATCGTCCGAGATCTGCAATATGCTCAACTGCCATTTTTGCCCTGTTGAGTATGACGCCAGTCTGGACGCCTACGTCATAGATTTTGAAGGCGGCAGTCGCGTTGCTTTGCCGGACGATCCCGAGAAGCTTTTCTTTTCTACGACGGCGCCGGCGGCACGTCTGGGAGCTGGCCCTGATGGCTTTGAGGCCTCTGTTTTGGGCGGCACGAGTGCCGAGGACCTTAAACACGTCCGTATAACTCGCGTTGACGAATCGATGCCTATGGGAGGCTGGCTTAGGGCGCATGGTCTGCCTTGCCAGGGTCTCTACGTCGACTCTGGCATCGAGGCGGGGCACCCACGCTCTGAGGGTGATGGCAAGCACAGTAACGACGCGATTGTTCCTGCTTCTGTTGCGAAGGGCCCGACGACGCGCGCGCTGCTGCTTCGTGATGGCAGCCAAGAGCCGATTGATGACCTTGAATATGACTACTTGGTGCACTTGGCGCATGACTTTGAACTGATCTACGAAGGCGAATCTCAAAAGCGCGAGGAGCGCCATATCGCTCAGACCCTCCAGATCGGCATGAGAAATTCCCTGGGGGATGTTCCGGGTATCGCAACCGATTCGGTGTACCTGTCGGCCACGAACTCGGCGTTGGTCGGCGGCGATTTCTATACGCTCATCCGTCTTCCCGACGACTGCGCCGTCATGATTCTGGGCGATGTGTCTGGCAAAGGCATTGAGGCCGCATCGATGTCCGCGCTCGTCAAGACGGCCCTGACGGCATATGCCTGGGAGGGCGCTGGCCCGGCCCGCATGGCACGCTCCCTTAACAGCATGCTCATGGGCTTTTCGAGGGTCGAGACGTTCGTGACGGCCTTTATCGCCAAGATTGACCTTAAAGCCGGACGCGCAACGTATTGTTCGGCGGGCCATCCTCCGACCATGGTCATCAGGCCAGAGTCGATGCCGCTGGGCGGCGGCGGGGCCCGAGGGGGAGAAGTGGAGCTCCTTGGGTGCCAATCGGGCGTGATCGGTGCCTTTGAGAGCATGGTCTACGAGACGGGTGCCTTTACGTTCGCTCCTGGTGACATGCTGTTTATGTATACCGATGGAACGATTGAGGCACGCGACCGCACGGGGGCGTTCTTTGGCGAACAGCGTCTGCGCGATCTTTTGCTATCGGTATCGGGCGAGGGCGTATCGGGAATCTGCGGTAAGGTCTTGGGCGAGCTTGACCGCTTTACCGAGTCGGCGCTGGACGATGACATCGCGCTGGTTTCCCTTGAGTTTTTACGGGGTCGATCGTAGGCCGCGACGTTTGACGAGCAAAATCTGCGCGGTTGCAGATGCGTATGCATCGAGCGGGCTTTTTTGGGGAACCATGGTCGTATGAATGAGTGGAATGACATAGCGGTTTTGACGCCACCAGGCGATATCGACATCGCCACGGTGCCTGCGCTGCGTCGGCGGTTGGATGTTTTGGTTGACCGCGGCGTGCGTCGTGTCGTCATCAACTGTCAGGCTGTTGGCTTTATCGATTCGACGGGCTTGGCATTCCTGCTTACGCGCGCTCGTGAGCTCATGAGGCGAGAAGGCCTGCTTTCGCTCGTCAATGCATCAGGCGAAGTTGTTCGCTTTTTGGAGATTGCTCGTCTTGTCGATATCCTTCATGTCGCGGGTCCGGCACGGGAGTCTATTCCCGCCATTCCGGTGGGGGAGCTGCCTCGCTGGAGCAAGAGCGTCGAGGTCCGTCAGGGTATCGAGAATCTTCCATACTACCGACATCACATTGCCGAACTCCTTGAATCGCTTCCGTTGCGCCGCGACGAGCGCTACGATGTCGCATTGGCGTCGGGGGAGGCGCTGGGTAATGCCTATGACCATGCGGGCGGTATCGGGTGCGTCCTGACGGTTCAGGCCTATGGCGATCGCGTTGTGGTTGAGGTACTTGATCGAGGTGCCGGCTATTCTATCGATAATACGAGCGAGCCGGTCGCATCCGAGGAGCGCGGCCGTGGTATCAAGCTTATGCGCATGCTCGTCGATAACGTGGAGGTTGCTCGTCGTACAGACGGCGCCGGCACGCGTGTGCAGATGGTGAAGCTGTTTAGCGGAGCGTTGGAATCGTGTGCCTAGCCAATCGCTTTAGCGCGTTTAGCTACCAAGAACACGCGGCAGGCAACTTTTTTGAAAAAAGTACTTGCGTCTTTAGGACAACTCGCGTAAATTAATAACCCGCAAGCGGACATGGCTCAGTTGGTAGAGCACAACCTTGCCAAGGTTGGGGTCGCGGGTTCGAGCCCCGTTGTCCGCTCCATTGCATTTCCGGACCGTTTAGGCGGTCCTTTTTCGGCGAAGTGGCCAAGTGGTAAGGCAGAGGCCTGCAAAGCCTTTACCCCCGGTTCGAATCCGGGCTTCGCCTCCAGGCAACATCCGGGCGCTCCGGCGCCCGTTTTGTTTTACATATGCGGACATGGCTCAGTTGGTAGAGCACAACCTTGCCAAGGTTGGGGTCGCGGGTT
>CABSDO010000142.1 GCA_902476475.1 uncultured Collinsella sp.
GTCGCGCCCTTGAAGTTGAACGTCAGATTGTCCAAATGCGGCCCGCGCAGCGTCGAGCGGTTACGGCGTTTGGCAAAACGCCGTAACCCCCTAGTACATCTTTGCGCCGGCGGGGATGGAAGCGTCGAGCTGGATCAGGTTGAGGCGCTCCTCGCCCTCCTCCTCGTGGATGGCACTGATCAGCATACCGCAGCTGGGAATACCCATCATCTTGCGCGGAGGCAGATTGGTGATGGCGAGCAAGGTCTTGCCGACCAGGTCCTCGGGCTCATAGTAGCCATGGATGCCGGAGAGGATGGTGCGGTCGGTGCCGGTGCCGTCGTCGAGCGTAAAGTTCAGCAGCTTCTTGGACTTCTTGACGGCCTCGCATGCCTTGACCTTCACAGCGCGGAAATCGCTCTTGGAGAAGGTATCAAAGTCGACGAATTCCTCGAACAGCGGCTCAACGGCGATCTTGGAGTAATCGAGCGTGGGCTTGAGCGGCTTGACGAACGGGCTTGCGGCGTTGCCGGCCTCGGCAGCCTTGGCAGCGGCGGCACCGGACTGGAAACCCTTCTCGGGCTTCATGTGCGGGAACAGCAGGACGTCGCGAATGGAAGCCTGGTTGGTGAGCAGCATGACCACGCGGTCGATGCCGATGCCGATGCCGCCCGCAGGAGGCATACCGTACTCGAGGGCGCGCACGTAGTCCTCGTCGTACTCCATAGCCTCGTCGTCGCCGCCGGCCTTCTCGGCCATCTGGGCAGCAAAGCGCTCGGCCTGGTCGACCGGGTCATTGAGCTCGGAGAATGCGTTGGCGTACTCGTGGCCGGCGATGACCAGCTCAAAGCGGTGCGTCAGGCGCGGATCGTCCTCAAAACGCTTGGCAAGCGGGCTGACCTCGATGGGGTAATCGCATACGAAGGTCGGGTTGACGATGGTGTCCTCGCCCAGCTCATCGTAAATCTCGGCGATGATCTTGCCAGCAGTCCACTCGGGCTTAATCTCCAGGCCCTTCTCGCGTGCGGCGGCGGCAAGCTCCTCGACCGGCGTGTCGATGGTGACCTGCTTGCCGAGCACGTCCGAGACGATGTCGGTCATGGGACGGCTTGCCCACTCACCGGAAAGATCGATGGTCTGACCCTGGTACTCAATGACCTCGGGGTTGCCGATGGCCTTGTTGGCAGCCTTGATGACACCCTGGGCGAGCGCCTTCATGCCCTCGAGGTCGGAGAAGGCACGGTAGGCCTCCATCGTGGTGAACTCGGGGTTGTGGGTAAGGTCCATGCCCTCGTTACGGAAGATGCGGCCAATCTCGAAGACGCGCTCAAAGCCACCGACGATGCAGCGCTTGAGGTGCAGCTCGGTAGCAATGCGCAGGTAGCACTCTTGATCGAGCGCGTTGAAGTGCGTGATGAACGGCTTAGCCGTAGCGCCACCCTGGATAGTTTGCAGAATGGGGGTCTCGACCTCCATGTAGCCGTCGGACTCCATAAAGCGGCGGAAGGTGGAGAGAATCTGCGAGCGCTTGCGGAAGGTCTCGCGAACATCGTCGTTGGCAATCAGGTCGACATAGCGCTGACGATAGCGGGTCTCCTTGTCGGAGAGGCCATGGAACTTCTCGGGCAGCGGGCGAACGGCCTTGGAGAGCAGCGTCGCGCTCTTGGGGGCGACGGAAAGCTGGCCACGCTTGGTGCGCACGACCACGCCGGTCACGCCCAGGATATCGCCCAAGTCGAGGGCCTTAAGCGTGCTCCAGGCCGCCTCGTCCATGTCGTTAATACGGCAGAACAGCTGAATCTCGGCGGTAGCGTCGCGCACGACGATAAACATGATCTTGCCCTGACCGCGCTTGGCGACCACGCGGCCGCCGATCTTCACGACGTCCTCAGTATCCTCGCCATCGGCAAGATCGGCATATTTGGCCTCAATGTCAACGACATAGTCCTCGATCTCGGAGTGCTCGGGATAGGGGTTCTGGCCCGCCTCGAACAGGGCGGCGCGCTTTGCCAGACGCGTGGCGCGCTCGTCGTTGAGCGTCGAGGCCTGATCGGCGACGTTCTGGTTCTCTGCCATAAGTTAGCTCCTCAAACTAAAACGCTCCCCAGGATTCGGTCCCAGGGAGCGAAAACATACCTTTACGCGGGACCGTGGTCTAGCGTGCGATCTTGGCGATGGTGTAGACGCGGGTCTTGCCAGAAGGCGTAACGACCTCAACGGAGTCGCCCTCGCCGTGACCGATGATGGCGTGACCGACCGGAGACTCGTTAGAGATCTTGTGCTCGAGCGAGTTGGTCTCGGTGGTACCGACGAGCGTGACTTCCATGACCTCACCGTTGGGATCGATCAGAGAAACGGTGGAACCGATGGAGACGGTCAGATCGCCCGTGGTGGCAGCAACCTGAGCGTTGGCGAGGATGGCCTGAATCTCGGCAATGCGAGCAGCATTCTGGGCCTGCTTGTCCTTGGCGGCATCGTACTCGGAGTTCTCCGAAAGGTCGCCGAACGCGCGGGCTTCCTTGATGTCCTCGACGATCTCCTTGGCGTAATCGCCCTCACGCCAAGCGAGCTCCTCGACGAGCTTCTGGCGGCCCTCAGCGGTCAGTACGATCTGGCTTGCGTCCATACGGATATCTCCCCAACTATGATGTAACGATCAACTGTCAACAAAACGAAAAAGACCGGCTAGCCTGCGGGCAAGCCGGTCAGGTGCTCACCCCAAAGGGATGGGACTACTCTGCGTCCGCGTCGCTGTCCTCTGCCTGCTTTTTCTTGGCAGCAGCGAGCTTGGCCTCGAGCTCTGCGATCTCCTTGTCCTCCTTGGACTCCTCGACCACGACATCCTCGGCCTGCTTGGTTTCGCCCTTATCGTCGCCCTCCATACCCTCACGGATATTCTTGACGGTAGAGCCGAGGGACTTGCCGAGCTTCGGCAGGTTCTTAGGCCCGAAGATGATCAAGACAACGACGAGAATAATGATGAGCTCAGGAGCCCTCAGTCCAAACATGTAGACCTCCACAATACAGCGAGACAAGCTCGAATGAGTATACCGCGGGTGCCGCGGTATCACAACAATAGCTAAAAAAAGGGACCGCAAGAAGCGGTCCCTTCTCATGCTCTGGTCGGGTTGACTGGATTTGAACCAGCGACCCCTGCGTCCCGAACGCAGTGCTCTACCAAACTGAGCCACAACCCGTTAGCTCGACTATAGTAACAAAGATTTTCGTCGCGTGCTAGAGAAATTTTTATTTCTTTGGCGCGTCGATTTGAACCGTGTTGGGAATAAGCTCAGTCGCGCAGGCCCACCAGCCATTTTGCTGGGCAGCTTCCGCAAGATAGACTGCCGTAGCGGCGGTATCGCAGATGGCAAACGAACAGGCACCCGACCCGCACACGTCCACGGCAACGGTTCCCTCCCGTGCGCGCAGCCAGTCGAGAACTGCCTGGATCCGCGGCTCCATCTGCGCGGATATGACGCCCAGATTGTTATGAACGAGCGCATATGCCGCCTCGGCATCGCCGGCGCGTAAGACAGAAGCAATCGCATCGGGTTTTTCCGCGGGCACCGGGCTCTCATCAAATCGTCGATACGCTTCAACCGTTGAAACGCTCGTCTCGTGCGGTTTGACCAATACGACAGGTGTCGCCAGAAGCACAGGATACTCAGTGGCCAGCACATCTC
>CABSDO010000143.1 GCA_902476475.1 uncultured Collinsella sp.
TTGTCCAGAATCGAATCGTGCTCGATGGCAGATACGATCACGCGGTTACGCTTGCGATCGCGCTGACGAGCGCCCTCGGCAAGACCGAGCAGCGCCAGCTGGTTGGCTTCGGTGCCGCCGTTGGTCAAAACAATCTCGGACGGGCGAACGCGCGCGCCAAAGCTGCGGGCAATCTCGCGACGCGCCACCTCTAGGCGTGCAGCGGCCTTGCGGCCGAGCGAATGCAGCGAGTTGGGGTTGACGCCGGCAAGCTCGCTGTCGTCGTACTCGCGCTGCGCAAGGCGCGCCTCGGCGCGCATGGGCGTCGAGGCGGCATAGTCAAGATTCACGGGTATGCGGTTTTGACCTGCGGTCATAAGGTTTTATGCCTCCTGTGCGGCCTCGTTGCCCAGCTTCTGCAGCAGCGCAACCTCGGCAGCGGGATCTTCGGACTTAAATACGGCGGAACCTGCGACGAGCACGTTGGCGCCAGCCATGACGACCTCGGCGATGTTCTTGGAAGAGATACCGCCATCGACCTCGATGAGAGGCGAAACGCCGTGACGCTCGCACATGGCCTTGAGCTCGTGCAGTTTGGCAATGGTACCGGGGATAAAGCTCTGGCCGCCAAAGCCGGGGTTCACGCTCATCAGCAGCACCATATCGACGACGTCGATGATGCTCTCGAGTACGCACACGGGGGTGGCGGGGTTGAGTACCACGCCGGCCTTGACGCCGCGCTGCTGCAGATGCGTGAGCGTGCGGTGCAGGTGCGTGGAGGCCTCGTAGTGCACGGTGATCATGTCGGCACCGGCGTCGGCGTACCAATCGACCGTCTCGTCAGGGTTCGACACCATCAGGTGCGCGTCGACCGGCACGTTGGTGGAGCGCTTGACGGCCTTGAGGATGTCAACGCCAAAGGTGAGGTTGCCGGTAAAGTGACCGTCCATAACGTCGAAGTGCACGTAGTCGGCGCCGGCGATCTTGTCGAGTTCGCCCTTGAGGTTGGCCATGTCGGCCGAAAGGACAGACGGAGCGATTTTGATGGAACCCATGGTAGAAGCCTTTCTGCGCTAGTCGGTGAGTCCGTAGAACTCTTGAGAAGGGACGCGATCGGTAAGAATCTCGAGCGCCCTATCCAAAGTAACACCGTTGTAGAGCGTTTGCTCCACGGCAAAGGTGAGCGGAATGTCTACGCCCAGTGAACGGGCGAGCTCGCTCACGCTGCGGGCGGCGACGGCGCCCTCGACCACCATATGCGTGCGCGTCTGATACTCGTCGAGCGACACGCCGTGGGCAAACTCGTAGCCAAAGGTGCGGTTGCGCGAATGCTCCGAGGTGCAGGTGGCAATGAGGTCGCCCATGCCGGCAAGCCCCATGCAGGTCATAGCTTGACCGCCGCGGGCGTGCACCAGACGGCTGATCTCGGCCAGGCCGCGCGTCATGATAAGGGCAAGCGTGTTGTCGCCCGCACCGGTGCCGGCGGAGATGCCGCATACGATCGCGATGACATTTTTCATGGCGCCGCATACCTCGACGCCGGTCATGTCTTGCGACAGATAGATGCGGAAGGCCGTGGACAGGAGCAGTTCCTTAAAGGTCTCCCCTATCTGCGGATCTTTGCTTGCGATGACGGCGGCAGAAAGTCCGCCGCGGCAGATTTCCTCAGCATGGTTGGGGCCCGAGAGCGCCGCAACGCGCGACTCGTTGCCGATCTCGCTGGCGATGACCTCGCTCATGAGCAGGCCGGACTCGGGCTCAATGCCCTTGGTGAGGCAGAGCGCCGGGGTATCGGCGGCGATAAAGGGAGCAGCCTGGTGGCACACGCTGCGAAGGTGCGTCGAAGGAACGGCAAAGATGATGGCCTCGGCACCGTCGAGCGCCTGCGGCAGGTCCGTCGTGGCGACGACGTTGCCGGGCAGCTTGTAGCCCACAAGGTAGCGGGGGTTGCGGTGCTCGCCGTTAATGCCGGAGGCCGTCTGCTCGCTGTGGGCCCACATGGTCACGCGCTCGGCCCGCGCGGCGGCAAGGCCCGCGACGGCGGTTCCCCAGGAGCCGGAGCCAATCAGCGCAACATTCATGACTCTCTCCTACTTATCGTCGGGCTCGGTGACGCGCTCGGTAAACGAGAGCTTGGACTCCTTACCGGCCATGAGCTTTTTGATGTTCGCACGATGGGCCCACACCACAGTAATGCCGATCAGCGCCATGCAAAACTTAAGTCCGAGGCTGCTGTACGGAAAGACCGCGCAGGCAGCGATGGGAAGACCGATGGCCGCGGCAAGCGAGCCCACCGACACAAACTTGGTGATGGCGACGGCCACGATAAACATGCCCAGCAGCGAAAGTCCGATGGGCCAGTACCAGGCGAGGATGACGCCCAGACCAACTGCGATGCCCTTGCCGCCATGGAAGTTGAGGTAGGGCGAGAAGATATGGCCCCACACGGCTGCCAGGCAGATGACGCCGAGCATCCAGTCGCCGGCGGCACCGGGGGCCATAATGCTCGGCGGAAAACCATAGCCCACGCTCGCGATGAGCGAACGCGCGATAAGGATGCAGATGGCGCCCTTAAGGCAGTCGAGCAGCAGGGTGAGCGCGGCCACCTTGGGGCCGGCCACGCGCAGGGCGTTGGTGGTGCCGATGTTGCCGGAACCCGCCTTGCGAATGTCGGTGTGGTTGAACACGCGGCCCAAGATCAGGCCAAACGGAATCGCCCCGATAAAGAACGAGACCACAGCGCAGATGGCGGTCAGAAGAATCGGATTATGCATCCTTTTGCTCCTTCTTCCTAAAGAAGAGTCGAATGGGCGTGCCGGCAAAGTCGAAGGTCGAGCGCATGCGGTTCTCCACGTAGCGCTGGTAGGTGTCGTTGACCAAGTCACTGTGGTTGACGAAGAACGTGAACGTCGGCGGGTTGACGCCCGTCTGGGTCACGTAGTGCATACGCAGGCGGCGCTTGCCGTCCACCACGGTATGACCGAACTCGCGCAGGTCGGTGAGGAACGTGTTGAGGCGTGAGGTACTGATCTTTTGCGAGCGCGTCTTTTCGGCCGCGTCGACCATCGACCAGATCTTCTCGACGCTACGGCCGGTCAGGGCTGAGATGCGAAGGTACTGGGCCCAGGGAGCCATGACGCCCAGACGGCGGTCGACGGTCTCCATGCAGGCCTCGCGCTTGCGGTCATCGTCGAGCAGGTCCCACTTGTTGAGCAGCACCACGATGGCGCAGCCGCGCTCGATGGCAAGACCCATGACCTTCTGGTCCTGCTCGGTAACGCCCACGGAGGCGTCGACGACGAGCAGCGCCACGTCGGCGCGGTCTATGGCGCGCAGGCCGCGGACCATGGAGTAGTACTCGATGTTTTCGTACACGGTGCTCTTCTTGCGAATGCCCGCGGTGTCGACCATGCGGTAATGCTTGCCGTTGCGCTCCACGACGGTGTCGATGGCGTCGCGCGTCGTGCCGGCAATGTTGGACACGATAGAGCGGTCGGCGCCCAGGATGCGGTTGAACAGCGACGACTTACCGGCGTTGGGGCGGCCGATGATGGCGACGTTGAAGCGGTTCGCTT
>CABSDO010000144.1 GCA_902476475.1 uncultured Collinsella sp.
GAGTAGACGGCGACGGTCTTGATGCCCATATCGCGGCACGCGCGGATAACACGGACCGCGACTTCGCCGCGGTTGGCGATGAGCACTTTGTCGAACATGAAGCCTTCCTTAACTTTCGTGCATGAGTGCAAAAGACATATCGGCGCGGCAACACACCTCGCCGTTGACGCTCGCGGTGCCCGTCGCAAACCGGAACGACCCGCGCGCACGCGTGATAGAGCACACCAGGTCCACCGTGTCGCCCGGGCGTACCGGACGCTTAAAGCGCACCTTGTCCAGACTCGTGTAGAACGGCGTCGCGCCGCGCGCCTCCTCATCGCCCATCAGCAGCACGCAGCAGTTCTGGGCGAGCATCTCGCATTGAATCACGCCGGGGACGACCGGGTTTCCCGGAAAATGCCCCTGCAAAAAGTACTCGTCGCCCGTAATCGTGATCTTACCGTGGGCCTCGTCGCCCACCAACTCGGCCTCGTCGAGCAAAAGCATCGGTTCGCGATGCGGCAACAGCTTCTTGAGCTCTTCTTTGTTCATGGATATCACCTATCCGATCCTCATGAGGCAGCTGCCAAACTCCACGAGGTCGCCGTCGGCCACGCAGATCTCGAGCACCTCGCCATCCGCCTCTGCCGTTACCTCGTTGAGAACCTTCATGGCCTCGATGATGCAGAGGGTCTCGCCGGCCTTGACCTTAGAGCCCACGTGCACAAACGGCTCGTCGCCCGGCGCCGGGGCAGCATAGAAAACGCCGACCATGGGAGCGGTCACCTCGGTGCCCTTGGGCTCCGGTGCGGCGGCAGGTGTCTGCGCGGCGGGCTCCGGTGCGGCAGGTGCGACTGTGGGAGCTGCAACTGGAGCGGCCATAGCGCTCGGCATGGGCATGGGCACGGCAACCGGCTGTGCGGCGCTCGCGCGCTCGAGTTCGACCGCGGTGCCATCGGGCTCCTCAACGCGTACGCGCGTGAGGCCGCGGTCCTCCATAACATCGGCTATCTCGGCAAGTCTTTTGGAATCCATGCTCTAGCTCCTCGTATATCTACGCAGCGCGATGGCGGCGTTGTGCCCGCCAAAGCCCAGGTTGGTCGAAAGCGCCCAGGTAAGGTCGGCGCGAACCGCGCGATTGGGCGTGTAGTCAAGATCGCAGGCGGGATCGGGCGTGTGGTAGTTAATGGTCGGCGGCACCACGCCCTGCTCGAGCGCCATGGCGCAGGCCATGACCTCGATGGCACCCGTGGCACCGATCATGTGGCCGGTCATCGACTTAGTCGACGAGACGTGCGCGGCGCGCGCCGCGTCCTCGCCGAGCGCACGCTTAATGCCCGCCGTCTCGGACGAATCGTTGAGCTTGGTCGAGGTGCCGTGGGCATTGATGTAGAGACCCTCGGAAGGCCTGACGTCGCCCTCGGTCACCGCCAGCGATATCGCGCGGGCAATGCCGGCAGCCTCGGGATCAGGGCTCGTGATGTGATAGGCATCATCGGTGTTGCCGTAGCCCACGACCTCGGCATAAATGTGCGCACCGCGCGCCTGCGCATGTTCCATGCTCTCGAGCACGAGCACGCAGGCGCCCTCGCCCATCACAAAGCCGTCGCGGTCTGCATCGAACGGACGGCAGGCCGTCGCGGGATCGGGGTTGGTGGTCAATGCGCGGCAGGACGTAAAGCCCGCAACGGCATCGGGGATAATTGCAGCCTCGGCGCCGCCCGCGAGGATCGCGTCGGCATAGCCATGCTTGATGGCGCGGAACGCCTCGCCCACCGCATGGGCCGAGGTGGCGCAAGCGGTCACGACGGGCAGGGTCGGCCCCTTTGCTTTGTGACGGATTGCGATGTTGCCCGATGCCATGTTGGGGATCATCATCGCGATCATATAGGGCGATGCGCGGCGGGGCCCACGGTCGGCAATCGTATGGACGTTGTCGACGAGTGTCTGCATACCGCCCACGCCCGAGCCCACGTAGACGCCCAGGCGCTCGCGATCGATGGCGCCTTCGACATCAAAGCCCGCATCGTGCATCGCCTCGTCCGAAGCCGCCATCGCAAACTGAACGCAAGGGTCGAGATGCTTGGCGTCACGCTTGCCAAAGTACTCGTTGCCGTCAAAGCCCTTGACCTCGGCCGCCACCTTGACGGCAAACGCATCGGTATCGAAGTGCGTAATCGGGCCGATGCCGCACGTGCCGGCGCACATGGCCGCCCAGGTGGCAAGCGCGGTGTTGCCGAGCGGCGACACGGCACCGATACCGGTGATTGCAACTCTCTGTTCCATCATGGTCTCCTCATCCAAGCCGCTTACCCGGCTTGCTTTCTACATCGCCATTCCGCCGTCGACGCGCACGACCTCGCCCGTAATGTAGGCAGCCGCATCGCTCGCCAAAAAGCGCACCACGCCGGCCACTTCCTCGGGGCGCGCCATACGCTTAAGGGGAATCTGCTCCTCGGTTGCCGCACGCACCTTCTCCGAGAGCTTTGCCGTCATATCGGTCTCGACAAACCCGGGAGCGACCGCGTTCACTCGTACGCCGCGGGGCGCAAGCTCGCGCGCCACCGCCTTGGTCAGACCAATGACGCCCGCCTTGGAGGCAGCGTAGTTGGCTTGCCCGGCATTGCCCATCAGGCCCACGACAGAGCTCATGTTGATGACGCAACCGCCGCGCTGGCGCATAAAGGTCTTGGTGAGCGCACGCGTCGTGTTGAACGTGCCCTTGAGATTGACATCGAGCACGCGATCGAAGGCGTCATCGCCCATGCGCATAAGCAGGCCATCGCAGGTGATGCCGGCGTTGTTGACGAGCGCCCAAATGGAGCCAAAGTCGTTGAGGACCGCTTCCACGCACGCGTTGACGGCAGCGGGGTCGGCCACGTCACATTGATATGAGCGCGCCGTGGCGCCAGCCGCCTCGCAGGCGTCGCACGTCTCGCGCGCCGCATCGACGCTGCCGGCATAGACGACGGCGATATCGTAGCCATCCTCCGCCAGACCGATAGCGCAGGCGCGGCCGATACCCCGCGAGCCGCCCGTGACCAGTGCCACGTGACGTGAGTCGTTGCGCTCGAGCGCGCCATTGTTCAAGTTGCCCATGTCATTCCTTTCGGGTTACAGCCCTGTGGACTATGCGAGCTCGTCGGCAATAGCTGCGACCTGCTCGGCCGTCTCGCACAAATACACACGAACGTCGCTCAACGTACGCTTGACCAGGCCGGACAGCGTTTTGCCGGGGCCGACCTCAATAAATGTGTCGATGCCTTGATCCTGCAGAGCATGCAGCGTATCGACCCAGCGCACGGCATGGCTCACCTGATTGGCCAAGACATCCGATGCCGCTCGCGGGTCCGCCGGATAGGGCGCCGCCGTCATGTTTGCCATGACCGGAATCAGCAGCGGAGACGGCGCGTGGCCGGCTTGGATATACGTCGCCAGCCCCTCTGTCGCCTCGGCCATATAGGGGCTATGAAATGCACCCGACACCGCGACCTTCATGGCGCGGCCGCCAGCCTCTTTTACTAGGACGTCGAGGGTCTGCAGCGCATCGGGCGCTCCGGCCACAAC
>CABSDO010000145.1 GCA_902476475.1 uncultured Collinsella sp.
CAGGTCCTGGGCTCGCTCGAAGGCCACATTAAGTGGCCTTCGGCTCGTGCGGAATCTACAAAAATCAAACGGCCGGCCCCGGGCATGGCTACGTTGACTTGCTTGCCGCCTGGATGGCGTCTTGGCACCTAGATACTTGGCTGAATTTAATTGAACGAAGGGGGCTCCTTGTTGGCAAGGAGCCCCCTTCTGCTTTTGGTTACTTTGGGGTTGTTGATATGCCTTTATTTGGCATCGGCCCAGGTTATGCCGGTGCTGGCTTCGGCGATGAGGGGTACGCGTAGGTCTACGACGTGTTCCATGACGTCTTGGACCATGGCGGTCAGGCGTTCGACTTCGTTGACCGGGCACTCAAAGTCCAGTTCGTCGTGTACCTGCAAGATCATGTGGGCGGAAAAGCCCTCTTCTTCCAGGCGACGGCTAACGCGGGCCATGGCGATCTTGATGATGTCTGCTGCGGTTCCCTGCATGGGGTGGTTCATGGCCGTGCGCTCGCCAAAGCCGCGGAGTTGAGGGTTTTTGGCCTTGAGCTCCGGAATATGACGTCGGCGGCCGTACATGGTCTCGGCGTAGCCCGTCTGCTTGGCACGCGCCACTACGTTGTCGAGGAACGTACGCACGCCCGGATAGGCCTCGTAGTAGCGGTCGATCATGTCGCGCGCCTCGGCCATCGAGATGTGCAGCGACTGCGACAGACCGTAGGCCTGCTGACCGTACACGATGCCAAAGTTCACGGCCTTGGCGCGACTGCGCAAGTCGGGCGTTACCTCGGACACGGGAACGCCAAACACGCGCGCGGCCGTCTCGGCGTGGAAGTCCTCGCCCTCGTTAAAGGCACGCACCAGATGCTCGTCACCCGAAAGATGCGCCAGCAGACGCAGCTCGATCTGCGAGTAGTCCACCGCCAAAAAGACGCTGCCCTCGCCTGCCGAAAACGCCGTCTTGACGGTACGGCCCAGCTCAGAGCGCGTCGGGATGTTCTGCAGGTTCGGGTCGCTCGAGGACAGACGCCCTGTTGCGGTAATGGTTTGGTTGTACGTGGTATGCACGCGGCCGTCACCACGGCGCAGCGGGCCCAGCGTGTCCAGATAGGTGGACTTGATCTTGGATTTTTCGCGCCAGTCCAAGATCAGACGAACAATCTCGTGGTCGCGGGCAAGATCGCTCAACACCTTGGCATTGGTCGAATAATAGCCGCGCTTAGTCTTCTTGAGGCCCTTGGTCGGAAGCCCCATCACATCAAAGAGCACGTGCGACAGCTGCATGGGACTGCCAATATTAAAGGTCTCGTCACCCGCCAGGTCGCGAATACTGCGCTCGACCTCGGCAATCTGGGTCGCCAGACCCTCGGACAGACTGTGCAGGCGGTCGGGGTCCACGAGCATGCCCGCGCGCTCCATCTTGGCAAGTACCGAAATGAGCGGCATCTCGATGCCATCGAACACGTTGGCGGCATTCTCGCGGGCCATGCGATCGCGCAGCGGCGCCACGAGCGCCAGCGTCAACGCCGCGGTACGGGCAGCAGGAGCAGGAGCATCCTCGCCAGCACCTTCCGCACCGCGTGCCGTGGGCAGCGACATCTGCAGATACGTATCGGCAAGATATGCCTCATCGAACTCGGAGCGGTCGGAATCCAACAGGTAGGCGGCAACCACGGTGTCGAAAATGCGCGTGGAATCGACTGCCAGCGGATCCATAAGCTCGGGCTCAGAGGAATCGATGGGCGAAAGCTCGTGCAGCAACGCCTTCATGTCCGGGCTCGCCACGCGGCCCTCCATAAACAGGCGCGCGAGCACGCCGGCGATCACGCCGTGGGCAAAATTGAAGCCCTCGACAGCGACAGGCGCGCCGCCATCGGCTTCCTCGAGCGCAAAGAGCCCCTTGGACGTCGCCAGCCACAGCGTACGCGTCAGGCCAAAGAGCGCACCCTCCTCCTTGTCATCGTCCACCACGGTGGCAACCCACTCGCCCGCATCAATCGCGCGAGAGATCTCGGCGGCAGCGGCGGCAAGCGCCTCAGCATCGCCAGCGGCGGCACGCGAAACCGCGGGTATCTCGAACGCGCTGGCAGCAGACACGACTCCGCCCTCGCCGCCGATCAGCGCCAAGAAACGGTTCTGCATGGCGGTGATACCAAGCGTGCCCAGCGCCGCGGAGACCTCGTCGGCAGAAAACGCTGGGAAGGACGTCGCCTCAAAGTCGAGCTCGACGGGTGCATCGGTGCGAATGGTTGCGACCTTGCGGCTCAGCAGTGCATCATCGATATGTGCACGCAGGTTCTCGCCCATCTTGCCCTTGACCTCGTCGGCATGCGCGATGACCTCGTCCAGGCTACCGTACTGCGCAATGAGCGCACTCGCCTTTTTGGGGCCGATGCCCGGTACGCCGGGAATGTTGTCCGACGTATCGCCCTTCAGACCGTAAAAATCGGGCACGAGCGCCGGTGTAATGCCGTGATACAGGTCGTCCACGCTCTCGGGCGTCATGATCGCCACGTCGGACAGGCCCTTGCGAGTCGAGACCACGTTGACGTGCTCGGTCACAAGCTGATACATGTCGCGGTCGCCGGTCACCAGCAGCATGTCGCAGCCGGCCTCCTCGCCCAGGCGAGCCATGGTTCCCAGGATATCGTCGCCTTCCCAGCCCTCGGACTGCAGAATCGGCACGTTGAGCGCGGTGAGCAGCTCCTTGATCATAGGGAACTGCGCGTGCAGATCGGGGTCCATGGGCGGGCGCTGCGCCTTATACTGCGGCAGCATCTCCATGCGCACGCGCGGCTTGCCCTTATCAAACGCCACGACCACGCCGTCGGGGTTAAAGGCATCGATCATCTTGAGAAACATGTTCAGAAAACCAAAGATTGCGTTGGTGGGGCGACCGTCCGGCGCGTTCATGGTGGGCGGCACGGCGTGGAAGGCGCGGTGCATGAGCGAGTTGCCGTCGATAACGGCAAAGGTACGGCGCTTGTCAGACATATTGAATACCTCGCTTTGGGCTGGGCACGGTTTGCTCACTCCAGTTTACACGCTCCCCGCCCCGCGGCCACCGCACATCAAGCTCCCCCGCCACCGCGCGCCCGTGCGTGATACGATGGCTCACGGTACATTAACCAGCACGATCGATCCGAAAGGAGCCTGCGTCATGGAGCGTCCCTGCGCATGGAAAAAGTACACGCCACAGCAAGTCGAGGAGCTCGAGGAGCTTTGCCGCGGCTATAAGCAGTTTTTGAGCGAGAACAAGACCGAGCGCCTGTGCGTCAAGACCGGTATCAAGATGGCCGAGGAGGCGGGCTACGTCAATCTGGAGACCGTGATCACCGAGGGCCGCGCGCTCAAGGCCGGCGACAAGGTGTACGCCGCCAACCACGGCAAGGACCTTATGCTCGTCAACCTGGGCACCGCCCCGCTCGAGCAGGGCTTTAACATCCTGGGCGCCCACGTGGACTCGCCGCGCCTGGACCTCAAGCAGAACCCCGCCTTCGAGGCCGGCGACATGGCCTACCTCGACACGCACTACTACGGCGGCATCAAGAGCTACCACTGGGTG
>CABSDO010000146.1 GCA_902476475.1 uncultured Collinsella sp.
CCTCATCTGATGAAGATAAGCGATATAAACACGTCCAGGATTCGTCGCTCAATGTTGCCAAGGTCAAAGTCAGCGACATCTCGCTCAACTATCTGGGCAACACGCTTTACATGACGCAGAGTACCTATGAGCGCGCGTTCGGTCGAAGCGCACGCCTCAACGGCGTCTTTGTGCTGCTTAAGGGCTCGTCGGCCGACCAGATTGCGTTTAGCAAGAATCTTAAGAGTGACGGTTGGCTCACCATTTCGAGCACGGCCGAACATTGGCAGAACTACGAGGCGAACTTTGCGATTATCAATTCCGTCGTGGTGCTCGTGACCTTTATGGCGGCGTGCCTATCGTTTGTGGTGGTGTTTACGCTGTCCAACACGAATATCTCCGAACGCGAGCGCGAGCTGGCGACCATTAAGGTGTTGGGCTTCCGTCGCGGCGAGGTGCACCACTACGTCAACAAGGAGACGTTGATTCTCACGGCGATTGGCGCCGCTCTGGGCGTGCCGTTAGGCGGCTTGCTGGCCGAGAGCTTTACCTACATCCTGCAGATGCCATCGCTGTACTTTGACGTTGAGGTCGAGCCGCTGAGCTATGTGCTTGCCGTGGTGCTTTCCTTTGGCTTTACGTTTATCGTCAACCTCGCCACCAATCGTACCCTCAACAAGATCGACATGGTCGGCGCCCTCAAGAGTGCCGAGTAACCTGTCCTGGGATCCAAGTTCTAGCGAACTGCCGACACGCCCGCAGCAGCGTTTTTGCATAAACCGCTCCGCCAAATGCATACTTTGACGGGGCGGTTGCTTTTTGCCCACGGGTACCCCCGGGGGCGGCGTGCAAATTCCGGAGTATTCAGCATCTCGGAGCCCGCGGGCGCGGGAATGGGAGTGCAAAACCACGCCGAAAGCCTTGATTCTGAGCCCCCAGTGCCTCGAGGACCGATCGTTTTTTACAGGATGCGGCCTATAGTGCCTGCCTTTCGCCCAAAATCCAGTATGCAGGCATCCTCGGCTGCTGAAAACTCCCAAAAATGCACGCCGCATCCTACCCTAGGCACCCGTAGCTACTCTGCGGGCGCGTGGCCTGATAGTAAGTTGCGGTGGAATAGTTCCTGTTTTATGGCTCTGCTATGCCAAACAGAAACTATTCCAACGCACCATATTGAGAGAGCTCTTGGCTGTTGTGCGTACTGACATTTGTCATGAAATGGCAGGCCATTAGGGGTTGCTACTTGTAGTTGCGGTAGGGTTGGGGCAGATTCTAACTAGAAATGGTGGTCGTTACCGGTTGTTCTCGGCATACTCGGCTCATTCGATTACGGTCGCCACATGAAAGGAACTGCTATGGATCTTGCGATGGCACAGCGCCTCGTCGATCGCCGCAAAGCTGCCGGTCTTTCCCAGGAGGCTCTTGCTGCCCAGTTGGGCGTAAGCCGCCAGGCTGTCAGCAAATGGGAACGCAGCGAATCCTCGCCCGATACTGATAACCTTATTGCACTCGCCGCGCTGTATGATGTGTCACTGGATGAGCTGCTGTATGGGGAAACGGCTAGTGATGTCGACACCTCGGCCGACGATGCCCCTGACGCAAATAATTCTGACGAGGCTGAAGACACCGAGACTTCTACTGAGCACACGAATTGCGGTGATAAGCCACTTGTCGATATTTCTCTCGCACATGGTATCCACGTTATTGATCCCAACAAAGGCGAAGAGGTCCATGTTGGCTGGAATGGTATCCACGTGGCTAACGAGCGCAAGGGTGAAGAGGTCCATGTCGGGCCGGGCGGATTGCATATCGATACGCTAGAGGACGATGGACACAGCGTACATACCAATGCCGACGGCACCGTCACCATCGACGGCGAGACGTTTTCCAGCTGGAAAGAGGCACACGACAAGCTCGACCATCATGGCAAGCATTTCCACACCAAGATCGGTCGCGCATGGAACGAGTTTCCCTTTCCTGCACTTGTCGTCCTCGCCTATCTCGCGCTCGGCATCATCTGCGGCACGTGGGGTATGGGGCTCTTTCTGGTCTTTCTGATTCCCGTCTACGAGGCGATGGGCGACTTTATCGACCGGCATCATCTCTCCAAGCTGATCGGCGTCGTCTATGCAACAGCCGCCATTGCCTGGTTCCTCTATATGTGGCTTTGTTTGGCACAGCCCCATCCCGCATGGGTCATCCTCATCACGATTCCCTTCATAGAGGCACTCATGTGCTGGTGCCGAAAGCAATGGAAGCGCCGCAAACAAGCCTAAGCCGCTCCAACCCGTCAGCAATGCTTGGCCAACGCCGCTCGCCCCTTCCAAGTTGCGGTGAAATACAGACCGTTGAGGACCTTGGAGCGTCTAACAGCCCCTATTTCACCGCAACTCACGAATGGAGCGGGCAATTCCAGCGCAGGAATTGGCATTTAACTCACCGCATGCCGCGAAAAGGGCTCATCTACTACGATGAACTCGATGGGCCCGACCATACCCGCCTTTTTTGAAAATCGACCACCCTTCTACCTGCGGTTTATATTTCACAATGTTCTCCATGGTCGAGGGTGCGGTGGTAAAGGTAGTAGATGAGCCCATTTTGTGGCGTACGGTTCATTCAGGCTCATACTCAAAGACCGAAGACCCCCTCATCCACGGCTGTGAGCGAAAATACCAAATAGAATAAAAATCGAATGGCTAAGTCTGTTTGGTGAACGGAGGCAATATGGGCGAGGTAACTGAAAGCGACTGGAAGCTGTTTAAAGAGCTGCTCCCAAAATGGCAAGAAAGCTATATGGAAATGCTCATCGGCCAGTACATCGAGATACTGAACGGTGGCAGTGAAGCGTCCAGTAGATTTTGGGCGTTAGAAAACCGTATCAATAGGGACAAGCTGTCCTCAGGAGTGCTCGCAAACGGTATTCGCCGCAGCACCATGCGTTATGAGATAGCCAACTTGCTTTCCGATAACGTAATCACGCTCGACGACCTAGACGGTTTTACCGAAGACATTAAGAGCTACGCACGACGCTGCATCGGCCGGCAAGAACGCTGAGCGACATGCGCATCCACAGTCGCTGTACTGCATAAACCGCACCGAAAAATGCATATTTCAGCGGGGCGATTGCTTTTTGCCCACAGGTACCCCCGGGGGCGGCGTGCAAATCCCGGAGTATTCAGCATCCCGGAGCCCGCGGGCGTGGGAGCGGGCGCGCAAAACTGCGCCGATAGCCTTGATTCTGAGCCCCCGGTGCCTCGAGGACCGATCATTTTTTACAGGATGCGGCCCATAGTGCCTGCCTTTCGCCCAAAATCCAGTATGCAGGTGCCTTCGGCTGCTGAATACTCCCAAAAATGCACGCCGCATCCCACCCTAGGCACCCGCAGCAAGAAGACGAATAGCCTCGGCCTCCCTAGTTGCCGCAGGAGGCCCCAGGGCTTACCTCCCAAATCTTTCCGCAGGACGGAAGGACCCCGCCGCGCGAAGCGCACGGCGGGGGGCCGATTCCCTCATAGGAA
>CABSDO010000147.1 GCA_902476475.1 uncultured Collinsella sp.
ATGGAGCACCACTCCAACCTCATCCCGTGGCAGCAGGCATGCCGCGCGGCGGGTGCCAAGCTCGTCTACCTCTACCCCACCAAGACCGGCCAGCTCACCACCGAGGAGGTTCTTGCCAAGGTTGGTCCCAAGACCAAGATTCTGGCCGTGGTTCAGGTTTCTAACGTGCTGGGCGTCGAGAACCCGGTCAAGAACCTCGGCAAGCTCGTCCACAAGTACGGCGGCTATCTGGTCGTCGACGGTGCGCAGTCGCTGCCGCACATGCCGGTCGATGTGGCCGACCTGGGAGCCGACTTCTTTGCCTTTAGCGCACACAAGGCCATGGGCCCTATGGGCATCGGCGTGCTGTGGGGCAAGATGGACCTGCTGAACGCCATGCCGCCCATGCTCACCGGTGGCGAGATGATCGACTCTGTCACCGAGCAGGACGCCGTCTGGGCACCCGTCCCCGAGAAATTCGAAGCCGGCACGCAGGACGCCGCCGGCATCTTCGCCACGGGCGCCGCCCTTGATTACCTGGTCAACACGGTGGGCTACGAGAACATCCAGGCCCGCGAGCAGGCACTCGTCCACTATCTGATGGGCGAACTCATGCAGCTCGACTTTGTCCAGATCATCGGCTCCATCTATTGGGACAACCACCACGGCGTTGTGAGCTTTAACGTCAAGGGCATCCATCCGCACGACGTCGCGAGCATCATGGACATGGACGGCGTCTGCATCCGCGCCGGCCACCACTGCGCGCAGCCGCTGCTCACCTGGCTGGGCGTCGAGAACCTTGCCTGCTGCCGCGCCAGCGTGGCCTTCTACAACGACAAGGCCGACATCGACAAGTTCATCGCCGGTCTGCATCACGTTTGGAGCACGTTCAATGGGTAATCTGTACACCTCCACCACGTTTATGGAGCACAACTCGCACCCCGACTACAAGTACGAGATGGATGCCCCCACGCACGAGCACGACGGCATCAACCCCAGCTGCGGCGACGAGCTCACTCTGCAGCTGCGTGTCGAGAACGGCGTGATCGAGGAGGCATCCTTTATCGGCCACGGCTGCGCCATCAGCCAGGCCAGCGCCGACATCATGGCCGACCTCATCACCGGCGAGACCGTCGAGGAGGCGCGTCGCTTGGCGGGACTCTTCCTCGCCATGATCCGCGGCGAGAAGCTCTCCGAGGACGACCTGGAAGACCTGGACGAAGCCGCCCAGCTCCAGGACATCTCGCACATGCCCGCCCGCGTCAAATGCGCCGAGCTCGCCTGGCGCACCCTCGACGGCATGCTCGAGGGGCAAACAAACCAGTAGCTTATGCCCCGAATCCAAGGTTTTTGATTGCCGAGCCGCCCGATACGGGCGGCTCTGTTTTTACCTAATGAGCGCGAACACACGAAGTCCGCGCGTTCGGCGCCCCGTCTGACATTTGCCACACAGCCAGATGCGAACTCGGGCGTTTTCCACAGCACCAAAGGCCTGCGGCAGGGCCCCGGGCCCGCCAAGCAATGCGCCAAGCCCCGTTCTGCGAAGCTCCGACTCGCTTCGCACCTGCCGCAGACGGGTCCCATAGGGAGCGGCGTGCATTTTTGCGAGTATTCAGCACGCCAAGCTGTGTGTATACGCATCGAAAGCGTTAATCAACGTCTTTAGGCGCATATATATTGTGTTTAAGAACAAGCATCGCGGTCTGACAGGACGCAGGCACGTGCTTCGGGGGCGCAACGGCGGGAATCAATAGCTTCGGGACCCGTATGTTGCAAGATTGCGGCGGTGCCGACAGCAACACGATGTTGAAAACTCCGTTATTTGCACGGCGCAGACGGGGGTAGGCACGGGCAAACCCGGACCGAGCCGTTATTTTATGCAAGATGGCGATTTTTCTATGCATATTAAGAAGTGCAGTTACCGTACCAAGCTTTTGAACGCTGGTTGCGGCGTATGGACGACCCCAGCTGCGGTGAACAGGCAGTCCTACGCCACGTTTCGGCCACTCTGCACCGCCGTTCGTGCACAGGCACGCACGATACGAGAAACGGTACTTTTGCCAATCCCCGTATATCGCTCAATCTGACGCACCGTAAAGCCGGCATTGTTCAATCCAACAATAACAGTATCGCGCTGCGCCGGCGGTGCAGTTTTAACCCCGTTGAGCGGAACCCCGAGGCTCTTCGCCAACTTGCCGGCAAAGGCGTGGCGTTCCCACTCCGTCTCTTTCATATCGCACAGCGCTGGCTCACTGCCGTCGGGCGTCGAAAGCGAATAGGCAATAAAGCCCTCGGCAGAACCAAAAAGCTCAAGCACGCAAGAAGGATCAGAAAATCCCCTCGCGGCATCAGCCGCGTCACCGTCGTAAGCGCGCAAATGCTCGGCAAAGCTGCTCCAGGGATAACGCTCGATTAAGCTGATGCCAGCCTCCTGCGGATCGGCGTGTACGGAGCGAATAGCCTCCATCACCTGCCAGTCGGTATCGAGCGAGCGCCGGTCAAAACGGTTCTGGAACAGATGGCCTGTGCGCCCCGTGTGTTTATTGAACCGCCGCGCGTGCGTCAAAAGCAGCCGGTGCATCGCCGCGCTCATCCTGTCCTCGTAATCTGCAAGCACCAAATGCACGTGATTGCCCATAAGGCACCAAGCGATAACCGTCACACCCTCCTCGCGGCAGCACTCGCGCATCAGCTCCAAAAACTCCCACCGGTCTTCATCGCCCTCAAAGATGAGCCGCTTGCCCGTACCGCGGGCACAGACATGGTAAAAGCCGGTGACCGTTCTCCAAACGCGCTGCATGGCGCTCCCTTCGCCGGGATCTGCTTGCCATCCAATACAGCACGATTGAAGCGTGCCATCAAAACATTCACGCAAAACAATACACTCGCGCGGCCAAAGGCAGTAAACAGGCGGCGAACGGCACCGTTGCAACAGGTCAACCACTGCAACGCTTGCAAGAGCTGACCAAAAGCTTGCCCAAGACGGACCCCCTCTACGGAAGTTCACGACCACAGAACATAGAGTTAAATCGTTTCAATTAAAACTTCCGGACTTCTCGCTACGAAAACTGAGCCGTTCGCCGAATATTCCGTGCATTTCGCGGTATTATAGGGGCTGCATGTCATGTCCCTTTCGAAGGGTCGCCCGGCAATCGCCAGCCACGGCCCCCAGACGGGACGCCAACACGATAGAGAGGAGAGGCATGCAGTACTCACAGGAAGTGGAGAACATGTGCCCCGTTGCCAAGGGTGCATACCACGGCCCCGCACCCATCCCCGAGGAGGGCAAGTGGGTCCAGGCTAAGGAGATTTCCGACATCTCCGGTCTTACGCACGGTGTGGGTTGGTGCGCACCTCAGCAGGGCGCCTGCAAGCTCACGCTGAACGTCAAGGACGGCATCATCGAAGAGGCCCTCGTTGAGACCATCGGCTGCTCGGGCATGACCC
>CABSDO010000148.1 GCA_902476475.1 uncultured Collinsella sp.
TGCAGCGCTCCTGCGTGAGCGTGCGCCCGCCCGCCGTGAGGAACACCACGTGCGGGCGGCCGAAGCCCGCGTCCTCGATCTGGCGCATGGCTTCGACGCACCAGTCGGAAATGGGCTGGGCCTGCATGATCATGCCCTGCCCGCCGCCGTACGGCTCGTCATCGACGGTACGATGGCGGTCGTGCGTCCAGTCGCGCAGGTTATACGCCTTAAAATCAAAAAGGCCGGCCTTGCGGGCGCGGCCCAAAATCGATGTGGACATGACGGGCTCAAACATCTCGGGAAAGACCGAAAGGGTCTCAATCAGCATGTTGTCCTCCCTACTTGTCCATATCGATCAGGCCGTCCATAACATGGACGGAAATTGTTCCTGTGTCGGGAAGATCGAGCACAACCTGCTCGATCACGGGAATCAGTACCTCGCCGTACCGATCACCCTCGACAACCCAAACATCGTTAGCGGGCGTCGACATAATCTCGACAATCGTGCCGAGCGAACCGAAGCGCTCGTCGACCACCTCGCGACCCATCAGGTCGGTATAGGCAGCGTCGAGCGAATCGAGCTCAAAGTCGTCGCGATTTGCCAGCACATAGCATCCCGTGATGCCCTCGGCGGCCGTCAAGTCGTCAATGCCCTCAAACGAGACCAGATCGCCATCGCCCGTATCGGTGACGGACACGACCGTGCAAAAGCGGTCGCGCTTGAGCGCCGGCGGCGTCAGGGCGACGCGCATGCCCGGCTCTAATACAGAAGGAAGCCCCCGCAGCGGCTGCGCGAGGACCTCCCCCTTCCTTCCGTGCGGCTTGACCACACGGGCGATGTTTTTGTACTGGGACCTCAAGGTCCTAGCCCAGAACCTCTACCTCGACAGCAGTGTCGAGGCGAGCGGCCAGTGCACGGGCGAGCGTGCGAATGGCCTTGATGGTACGGCCACGACGGCCGATGACCTTAGCGACGTCATCCTCGGCGACCGAAACCTCAATCGTAGAGGCGTCATCACCATCGATGACCTCAAGGCTCACGGAATCCGGGTCGTCGACGATCTGAACAACGAGATATTCGACGAGATCGGCGATGCGATCTGAGAGCATTGCCTCACCCTCGAGCTGTGCAGCGTCAACCTCAGGCACGATTTACTCCTCGGCGCCCTCAGCGGCCTCAGCGGCAGCCTTAGCGGCCTCGGCCTCTTTGGCGAGCTGCTTCTTGGACTTCTTGACGACGGTCTCGGTCTTCTCGCCCTCGTTGGCGGCCTTGACCAGAGCGGCGACGGCGTCGGTGAGCTGAGCACCCTTGGACTGCCAGTCGGCGATCTTCTCGAGGTCGAGGTTGATGGTCTTGGGGGCGGTCATCGGGTTGTAGCGGCCAACCTCCTCGATGATACGACCGTCACGCGGGGCGCGGGAATCGGCGACGACGACACGGTAGTACGGACGCTTCTTAGCGCCGTGACGAGCAAGGCGAATCTTGACTGCCAAAGGAAACTCCTCCAACCAAGCAGCTTTAGGCTGCAACTACAAACAAACAGTTGAACATAATACGCCATCGACGCGGGCAGGTGAAGTCCGTGAGACCAACTTCTTCGGTGTAATCGAGGGCAAATCCATATCTTAGACAAGAATTCGGGATTTGCAAGCACATACACGCACCCCACATGAGCTGCGCGGTATACTCATGCCATGGAAAGACGCGAACATACATACGGTTATGAGGATGCCATGGGCGTCACGCCGCCTCCCTGGACGGGTCCGGCGGTAGGCCTCATGGACCTCGATGCGTTTTTTGCGAGCGTGGAGATGCTCGATCATCCCGAGTGGCGCGGAAAGCCGCTCATCGTGGGCGGAGACGCCGATTCGCGTGGTGTCGTGTCCACGTGTTCGTATGAGGCGCGTCGCTTTGGCGTGCACTCTGCCATGGCCTCGGCCGAGGCGCAGCGCTTGTGCCCGCAAGCCATTTGGACGCACGGGCACTTTGATCGCTACCGCGAGGTGAGCGCGCAGGTCATGGCGATTCTCGCCGACGAGACCCCGCGCGTTGAGCGCGTATCCATCGACGAAGCCTTTATCGATATCACACCGGGTCGCTTTGCGCCCGAAGACCCGCTGCTGGTTGCGCGGCGTATAAGCGACCGCGTGGCAGGGCTGGGAGTGACCTGCTCCATTGGCGTGGGCTGCAACAAGACGGTCGCAAAGATCGCAAGCGAGCGGGATAAGCCGTTTGGGCTGACCATCGTGCGCCCCGGAACCGAGCAGCGCTTTTTGGCCGCGCTGCCGGTATCTGCCATGAGCGGCATCGGGCGCTCAGCCGAGGAGCGACTGCGCCGCATGCGCATCTACACCCTTGGCGAGCTTTCGCGTGCGCCGGAGTCCACCTTGGCCTCGATTTTTGGCGTCAACGGCGAGCGTATGCGCCAACGTGCGCTGGGTCTCGAAGTTTCCGAGGTCACAAGTCTGGATGAGGAGCGCGAGGTCAAGTCGGTCAGCAATGAACGCACCTTTGCGAAAGATTTGACTGAGCGCGGGGACATCGAAGCGGCGATTGCGCTGTTAGGCGAGTCAGTGGGACGCCGTCTGCGCCGTCAGGGACTAACGGGCGCCACGGTGACGCTCAAGCTCAAGTATTCGTATGGAAGCGGGCGAACGGCGCAGCGGCGGCTGTCTCATCCGACAGACGATGAGAACATCTTCGTGGCGGTTGCACTCGAGCTGCTCGGCAACATCTGGCAGGAAGGCATGCACGTTCGCTTAGCGGGCATCGGCATGAGCGACTTCGACCACCAAGGCGGCATCCAAACCGACCTGTTCTGCGAGATCGATGACCGCGGGGCCCAATCCAGCGAGCGACGCGACCTCTCCGTCGCCATCGACGCCGTCCGAGACAAGTTCGGCGACAACGCCCTATCCTTCGGCCGCCAATCCCGTTTCAACGATTAACCGCCTTTGGGCAAAAAGAAAGCCGGGCAGGTGCGGATGATGCAACTGCCCGGCGAACGGTAGACGGTAGCTAAAAGCGCACCGGCCCAAATAAAAACCTAGAGGAGGTCGAGGGGAAGCTGGGGAGCGTCGCCCCAGAGCTTCTCGAGGCGGTAGAAGTCGCGGGCTTCGGGAGTGAAGACGTGGACGACAACCGAACCGTAGTCCATGAGCATCCAAGTCTTCTGCTCGCGGCCCTCGATGGAGAACGGATGCTCGCCGCAAGCCTCGGCGACCTTCTCCTCGATCTCGTCGACAATTGAATCGACCTGGCGGTTGTTGGCACCGGTGGCAAGCACAAAGTAGTCGCACACATCGGAAAGCTCGGTCAGGTCGAGCACCTGCACGTCCTCGCCCTTCTTGTCGTAGGCGGCCTGCGCGCCGGATTCTACTTCCTGATTGAGTTCACCGGTGAAGGCTCGATCGTCAA
>CABSDO010000149.1 GCA_902476475.1 uncultured Collinsella sp.
CAGGGGGACGACCTTGTCGCCCTCGTAGATATGGGTACACAGGCCGATCACCACGTCGGGCGCGCCCTTGGTGTACTGCTCGTACTCGCCGTCCAGGGTCTCGACGACCACGGACATCATCTTGCGGCCCGAGTCAAACGGGGCCTCGCCCACGCGCGGATGCTCGGCAGTCAGGCCAGTGAGCCCCGCCTTGCCGGCATCGTTGACGAGCGCGCACTCGGTCGGCTCGCCCACAACCTCGCCCAGTTCCTCGTCCCACTGGGCGTCGGAGCACAGAGCCATGCCGGCCAGGAACTTCTCCTTAGGCGCAGCGAGCTCGTGCTTGACGACGGTCATCTTGTTCTGGGTGAGGGTACCGGTCTTGTCGGAGCAGATGGTCTGTGTGCAGCCAAGGGTCTCGACGGCGGAAAGCTTGCGGATGATTGCCTGGCGCTTGGCCATCTTGGTCACGCCAAGCGACAGCACGATGGTCACGACGGCGACCAGGCCCTCGGGGATGGCAGCGACGGCGAGCGAGACGGCGACCATAAAGGTACCGAGCAGGGCGGTCGGGTCGGTAAGAACGTTGCCCACGCCGTGGCGGATGATATCGACGCCAAAGATAACGACGCAGATGACGATAACCATGATGGTGAGGATGCGGCTGAGCTCGGCAAGCTTCACCTGCAGCGGCGTGAGCTCTTCCTTGGCCTCGGCCAGGGCGCCGGCGATCTTACCCATCTCGGTGTTCATGCCGGTGCCGACCACGACGGCGCGGCCGCGGCCGTATACCACGGTGGAACCCATGTAGCACATGTTCTTGCGGTCGCCGAGCGGCACGTCGTCGGTGCCGGCGGCGAGCTCGATCACGTTGGCATGCTTCTCGACGGGCACGGACTCGCCGGTAAGGGCGGCCTCCTCGATCTTCATCGTGGCGCTCTCGAGCACGCGGCAGTCGGCCGGGACGGAGTCGCCCGCCTCGAGCATGATCACGTCACCGGGCACGAGCTCGGCGCTCGGCAGGTGCACGAGCTTGCCGTCGCGCAGCACCTTGGACTGCGCCGCGCTCATCTCCTGCAGGGCCTCGAGAGCCTCCTCGCTCTTGGCCTCCTGAACCACGCCCAGCACCGAGTTGACGATAACGACGAACATGATGATGGCGACGTCGGCAAAGTCCGCCTCACCCTTGACCATGCCCGTGAGTGCACTGATGACGGCGGCAACGATCAGCATGATAACCATGGGGTCGGCCATCTGCTCAAAGAAGCGCTTCCACAACGGCGTCTTCTCGGCTTCCTCGAGCTTGTTAGGGCCTGTCTTGGCGAGGCGCGACGACGCCTCGTCGTTGCTCAGGCCGAGGTTCTCATCGACACCTTGGTCGCTGAGTACCTCCGCCGCGGCGGACAGGTATTCCTTTTGCATATAGAGTCCCCTCCTGGGATTCGGGCCACTCAGCAGATTGATGCCCGATCATAATTCCCAGGAGAAGGGCAAGGGCTCATCAAGGCTGCCGTGCTGAGCGGCAGTTGATAGTGGGGCTATGGTACCCCAAAGCGGCGCGTCTAGCCAAAACATTCCAATTGGAAACACGGCTCGAGTGCAACGATGCAGACCGTGTGATGCTCAACATTGATAAAACGTTTTTTCTTCGGTGCATCATCAAACTGAAATATCGCCCAGATAGCAGCGGTCAGAACGGTTGGTAAAGATTTTTCATATACCGTTTTTACCGCAAAAAATGAACTTCTAATTCGGCATACGGTCGATTTTTTGAGGTATTCGGTCGGCATTTCGTTATAATCATCTCAGTTTTATTTCTTATGGTTTATCTATCAGCGCAAGACGATGTCAGATGGAGGTCTGAATGTACAAGCGCACCAAGATTGTATGCACCATGGGTCCCGCCTGCGATAGCGACGAGACCATCCGCGAGATGATCAAGGCGGGCATGAACGTCGCCCGTTTTAACTTCTCGCACGGATCCTACGACGAGCACCACGGTCGTATCGAGCGCGTCCGTCGTATTTCCAAGGAGCTCGGTCTGCCCGTCGGCATCCTGCTCGACACCAAGGGCCCCGAGGTCCGCACCGGCCTTCTGGTCGACGGCAAGAAGGTTGCCGTCAAGACCGGCGATAAGATCGTCGTCACCGCCCAGCCCACGTCCGAGGATTTCCACGGCACCTCTGAGCACATCTCCCTCGACTACCTGGCTCTGCCCTCCGAGGTCGAGAAGGGCTCCCTTATCCTGATCGACGACGGCCTGGTTGCCCTCGAGGTCGAGTCCGTCGACGGCCAGGACATGACCTGCGTCGTTAAGAACGACGGCCTGATCGGCGAGCGCAAGGGCGTCAACATGCCCAACGTCAACATCTCGCTGCCCGCTATCACCGAGCGCGATCGTCAGGACATCCTCTTTGGCCTGACCGAGAACATCGACTACATCGCCGCTTCCTTCATCCGTGACGGCGAGTCCGTCCGCGGCATCCGCGAGCTTTGCCGCGAGAACGGTGGCGAGCACGTGACGATCTTCCCGAAGATCGAGTGCGCCCTGGGCGTCGAGAACTTCGACGAGATCCTCGAGGCTTCCGATGGCATCATGGTCGCCCGTGGCGACCTGGGCATCGAGATCAAGCCCGAGCTCGTTCCGCACATCCAGAAGGAGATCATCGCCAAGTGCAACGCGGCCTACAAGCCCGTTATCACCGCTACGCAGATGCTCGACTCCATGCAGCAGAACCCGCGCCCGACGCGCGCCGAGGTTGCCGACGTCGCTAACGCCATCTACGACGGCACCGACGCCGTTATGCTGTCCGGCGAGTCCGCTGCCGGTAAGTACCCGGTCGAGGCCGTCAAGATGCAGGCCAGCATTGCTCTCGAGACCGAGAAGTACCTCCCGGCTCACGCTCCGCTCGAGGTTCCGGCTGACGCTCACGGCACCCGCGTCGTCAACAACGTTGTAGGTATGTCCGCTGTGAACATGGCCACCACCGTTGGCGCCAAGTGCATCACCGTGCCGACGACCACCGGCCGTACCGCTCGCCTGATCTCTCACTTCCGTCCCAACATGCCGATCTGCGCATTCTCCCGCCACGAGTGGGCCGTCCAGCAGATGATCATGTACTGGGGCGTCATCCCGCACCAGGCCGAGATTACCCAGGGCACCGTCAACGGCACGATCGTCAAGGCGATTGAGACCGCTAAGGAGCTCGGCTACGTCGAGACTGGCGATCTGACTGTCGCCACTGCCGGCGATCCCCGCATGAGCGTCCAGCTCGAGGACAAGGTCTCCTCGACCAACGTCGCTTACGTCGCTCAGGTGCGCTAAATCGCACTTGCAAGCAAGTTTGCATTGCAAAG
>CABSDO010000150.1 GCA_902476475.1 uncultured Collinsella sp.
AGAGCTGCAAGTATAACGGGCTCGACAACTATCATCGCGCGTTGGTCGAGGCCTGCGAACGCACGGGGACTGAGGTCTTGTTGGTGTGCCCCGAGGTCTTTGGCGGCCTGCCCACGCCGCGCAAGCCGTCCGAGATTGTGAATGGCGAGGTCCGTACCTGCGAGGGTACCTCAGTCGATCGCGAGTTTCGTCTAGGCGCTCAACGTGCGCTCGATATGTGCGAGCAAGCGGGCGGCCCGTCCGAGATTACTGCGTGCGTCTTGCAGGATCGCAGTCCGTCGTGTGGCGTGGGCCATATCTACGACGGATCCTTCAGCGGCACGCTCACAACGGGTAACGGTGTCTTCGTTGACATGCTCCTGCGCCACGGCTACCGCGTGATCCCGGCAAGCGAATTCGACTCGAGCATGTTACAGCAATAAAAAACCGCCACAAAGGTACTGTCCCCTTTGTGGCGGTTTTGGTCGGTTAGGCCAGGATAGAGTGGCCGTAGGCGTTGGCGGCCTTGATGGCGGCGGCGAACTTCTCGTCGGTGAAGGGCTCCGGGTTGCCCTGCTTCCACTCGTTGGTGGCGTGCGCGAACTCGCACAGGGCAGGGATATCCGCCTCGGTAAGGCCGACCTGCTCGAGCGTCACGGGCAGGCCCATCTGCTTGTTAAAGGCAGCGTAGCGCTCAAGGTTCTCGGTATCGCCCGTATAGGCAAACAGCACGAGCACGCCCAGGCTCACGACCTCGCCGTGCAGATAGGTTCCCTCGCGCGGAATGCTGCAGGTGGCGTTGTAGAACGCGTGCGCCACGCTCGAGTTGTAGTAGTAATCGTTCTGGTTCGTGAGGTTCGAGACATAGCCGGTGTTGACCACGATATCGAGTGCGATCTGCTTGACAGCCTCGCTCGACAGGTCCTGACGCACATCCTCGAGGCCTTGGACGCCGTAGGTAAACAGCGGCTCGGAGCAGGTGTGGGCGAGTGCCAGGCCAAGACCGGCGGTGTGCTCCAAATTACCGGCGCTCGTGGCGTACTCGACCTCGGGCTGCTTGGATAGGGCATCGCCCACGCCGGCCCAGAAGTACTCCGCTGGCGCCTCGGCGATGATCTTGGGGTTGATGAAGATGTGCGCAGGGCGGTTGGGGTACGAATAGCCCTCGAGCGAGCCGTCGTCGTTGTAGACAACGGCAATGGCGGTCGCGGCCGAGCAGTTGGAGCATATTGTAGGCACGGTAAAGACGATCTTCTTGAGCTCGATTGCTGCGGTCTTCACGGTGTCGAGCGCCTTGCCGCCGCCGCATGCGATAAGCACGTCAGCTTCCTGGCAGGCAGGGGAGTTCACGACCTTGGCGATATTGGCACGCGTGCTGTTGGTGCCGTAGACGCGCGTCTCCAGAATCTCGACATTGGTACCTTCAAGCGCCGCCTCGATGCCCGGCAGCGCCGCAGCTAGGGCTCGCTTGCCGCCGATGATGGCGACCTTCTTCGCGCCTCCGCCAGTGCGGCGGGTAGCTCGGTAAAGCAATCCTCGCCAACGGTGTAGTCGCTCATTCCAATCGTGCGCATAGGTGCCTTCTTTCGTTCGATAGAGTGCTTTCAGGTATTTTGCTCCTAGAGAAGGTCCTCGGCCGCGAGAAATTTCGAACGTATAAAACCAGTGTTGAGGGTTTTTCGCCGGCGCGGAACGTGCTAGCATACTCCGCATAAGCGTTGATGGGGACGAGTAGTCGGCCGTCCGCATGCTACAGAGAGCGGGAAGCGCTGAGAACCCGTGCATGCGACCGATGAAAATCACCCCGGAGCTGCGGTCCCAACGGACGAGCCGCATAGGCACGTCTTAGTAGACATCGCCGAGATGGTCGTCGATACAGGCCAGCCGAGTAACGGATGCGAGCGCGCGAATATGCGGGCGAGGGCATCTAAGCTGGGTGGTTAAGCGAAGAGCTTTTACGGGCAGGCTGCCCGTTTTGTGGCGCTTCGTCCCAGCTTGTAGGGACGGGCGCTTTTTTGGTGCCCAACGGGCGTGCGCGCCCACGACATGAAAGGGGTACCGTGGCAAACGAGTACAAGCAGACGATGAATCTGCCCAAGACCGGTTTTCCCATGCGTGCCGGTCTTTCCAAGTCCGAGCCCAAGCGACTCAAGGACTGGCAGGACAACAAGGTCTACGAGCAGGTTCTGAAGAAGAACGAGGGTCACAAGAAGTTCGTGCTGCACGACGGTCCTCCGTACGCCAACGGTCCGATCCACATCGGCCATGCCATGAACAAGATCTCCAAGGACATGATCAACCGCTACTGGATGATGCAGGGCTATGAGGTTCCCTATGTCCCCGGTTGGGACTGCCATGGTCAGCCGATCGAGCATAAGGTCGAGGAGAAGCTCGGCACCGAGAAGTTCAACCAGACCCCCACGGCCAAGATCCGTGAGCTCTGCAACGAGTTCGCTGTCGAGAACATCGAGCTTCAGAAGGCCGGCTTCCGCCGTCTGGGCGTGCTCGGCGACTGGGACAACCCCTATCTGACGCTCTATCACCAGCACGATGCCGCCGACATCGAGGTCTTCAAGGCCATGTTCGATAAGGGCATGATTTATCGCGGCCACAAGCCGGTTCACTGGTGCAAGCACTGCCACACCGCGCTCGCCGAGGCCGAGATTGAGTACTCTGACGAGACGAGCCCCTCCATTTTCGTGCGCTTCGAGATGACCTCCAAGCCCGCCGGCCTCGAGAACTTCGACGGCCCGGTTGACTTTATCATTTGGACGACCACGCCGTGGACCATCCCCTCCGACCAGGCCGTTTCCCTTAAGCCCGGCGCCGCCTATGTCGCCGTTGAGCACGAGGGCCGTGCCGAGGTCATGCTCGAGGACCTTGCTCCCAAGTGCTGCGAGGAGTTTGGCTGGGAGTACACCCCGGTTATGGTCGACGGTAAGCCCTATGTGGTTCCCGCCGAGACCTTCCACCACATCCACTACAAGCAGCCGATCTTTGACGGTGTTGAGGGCGTGGCGTTGCTGGCCGATTACGTCGGTGTCGATGACGGTCGACGACTACTTCGCCTGCCTCAAGGAGGGCATCACCGACATTTGCATGCCGGTCGATGACGACGGCAAGTTCTACACCGGCGAGGAGTTTGGTACCGGTGGCCCCTTCAGCGGTATGGACACCGATGAGGCCAACCCGCACATCATCGAGTTCCTGCGCGAGCGTGGCACCCTGGTCCTCGAGAAGAAGATCACGCACAGCTATCCGCACTGCTGGCGCTGCAAGCACCCGGTG
>CABSDO010000151.1 GCA_902476475.1 uncultured Collinsella sp.
TTATTAATGACGTCGACAGGCGGGGTGGTTCCCCGCGTACGTGCCATCTGAGTAACCGAGGGGAGGGCGCACATGGGAATGACGGGTGCATACGAGCGCAATCTCGATGCAAAAGGTCGTCTGTCCCTGCCTGCACCCCTTCGCGAGGAGCTTGGAGAGCACGTTCGCGTGTTCAAAGCCCTGGATGTCGATGCTCTGTACGTGTTCTCTGCCGAGGCCTTCGATAAGTGGGTCGAAGGACTCTTCGCGGGTCGTGAGGGCCACGAGGGTTTTAACCCGCGTGACATCAACGACCAGAAGCTCATGAGGGCGATCAACAAGCGCACCACGTCGATGGATGTGGACAGCGCCGGTCGTATCGGTCTTTCTGAGTCTCTCCGCAAGCAGGCGAACCTCGACCGCGAGGTCACGGTTGTGGGTAACTACGACCACCTTGAGGTTTGGGACCGCGCTACGGCCGATGAGGACGATGACGACGAGGCCCTGCTGGACCTCTTCTTCTCGTAAGGGCAAGGCACGAGTAACGGATGGAGCGTGGGATCTTGACACAAGAATATCGGCATGAACCTGTCATGCTCGGCGAAGTGCTTGAGTCACTGCAGCTCAAGAGCGGTTCCGTCGTCTGCGATTGCACCCTTGGCGGTGCCGGTCATTCGGTTAAGATGGCCGCGCAGGTGGGGGAGACGGGTCTTTTGCTCGGCGTCGATCAGGACGACATGGCCCTCGAGGCCGCTGGCACCCGTCTGGACCGCGAGGTTCCCGGCGTCCCGCACCAGCTGCTGAAGGGCAACTTCGGCGACTTGGACGAGCTGCTTTGCTCGGCCGAGGTGCCTGGGGTCGATGGCTTCCTGTTTGACTTGGGCGTTTCGTCACCGCAACTCGATATCCCTGGCAGGGGCTTTTCGTATAACGAGGATGCCCCATTGGACATGCGGATGGATCCGGGTAATAACACCTTAAACGCAGCTGAGGTCATCAACACCTATAACGAACACGACCTCGCCCGGATTCTACGCGTCTACGGCGAAGAGAAGTTCGCCTCGCAGATTGCGCGCGAGATCGTGCGCCGTCGCGAGCAAGAACCGATCGAAACCACAGGCCAATTTGTCGAGATCATCAAGGCTGGCATTCCGGCTGCCGCTCGTCGGCATGGCGGACATCCGGCCAAGAAGAGCTTCCAGGCCATTCGCATCGAGGTCAATCACGAGCTCGATGTGCTCGAGCGAGGGCTTGACGCCGCCACCAGGTGGCTCAACCCGGGCGGACGCATCTGCGTCATCTCGTATCACTCGCTCGAGGACCGTATCGTAAAGAACCACTTTAAGGAGATGAGCCAGGGGTGCACGTGTCCGCCGGAGATTCCGGTGTGCGTGTGCGGCAACGTGCCGATACTCAAGGTCATCACCCGCAAACCCTTGGTTGCCCAACCCGATGAGGTTGCGCGCAACCCTAGGGCGAGATCAGCCAAAATCCGTGTGGCGGAGCGCTTGTAGCGTTACGCGCGCGATATTGGACCTCCCGCTCGCACCATAAACGAAGCTTAAACACACTACCAACGTACTCGGGATGGGAGGCGGCATATCATGGGCTACAACACCTCAAACGCAGCACTCGCCTATGATATGAACGCCATGCCCGCCTACCGTGAGGCACCGCAGGCCCCCGTTGCTCCCCGCGAGCAGCGCACGCCGCGCTTTGATGTCTACACGGGCGCGGGCCGTCAGGCAAACCAGGCGGTAAGCCCGGTTTTCATGAGCGTTCTTAAAACGTTTTGCATCATTGCGGCTATCTTCATGACGATTGGCGTCGCCCGCGTGGCGCTTGCCGGCGTTACAGCCCAGGTGCTCAACAGCAACGCCGAGCTTACCAACACGCTCGAGAAGGCGACCGATGAGAGCTCTGACCTTGAGGTCATGCACTCTGTTTATGGTGCCGATACGCGCATTCGCGATCTTGCGGGCGCTTATGGCATGGTGGAGCCCAGCGAGAGCGTTACACTTGATTTTTCGCAGGATGCAGCCGCGGGCGCCAGCGCGACCGCGACCGCTCAGTAACAAGACGGTAGCTGAGTATGACAAATGACTATCACCGCGGTCCCGATGGGAATCGCGGTTCTGGGCGTCCCTCTTCGCGGGGACGCTCTGGTTATCAAAGAGCGGGTCGGCCATCTTACAACGCCGGGCCGTCTCGTGGCAATGACCCCGCGTCGCGCCTCCGCGGCTCGAATGGTCCTCAAATGCATAACACCAGGCCGCGTAAGGGCTTGTCGACCGAATGGCTCACGGGCACGCCGCTGCCCCGTCGCAATGCCGTCTTGGGCATAATCGGGATTGGTATGGGCCTGGGTGTCCTTCGCCTTGCCGACTATCAAATCGTGGAAGCCGATAAGCTACGCGATCGCGCCGACGCGCGTCGCCTGCTTGCACAGACACTCTATGCCAAGCGCGGTACGATTTACGACCGCAACGGCAACGTACTGACGTCGTCGGTCGAATGCCGCAATATCGCCGTAAACCCGCAGCTGGTCGAGGACGTGGACAAGACGGTTTCGGCGCTGGTCAAAGCCACGGGAATCGATAAAAAGACCTGTCGCGAACTCGTTGAGTCGGATGGCTCCTGGGTGTATATCAAACGCCAGGTGGACGAGGACGATGTCACGGCGCTGGAGAAGAAGAATCTGCCCGGCGTGCTCTTTGAGCAGGCCATGAAGCGCGTATACCCTTATGGCAACCTGGCGTCGCAGGTGCTGGGCGTGGTGAATGTGGATAACGATGGCCTGACGGGCCTCGAGAAGCAGTACAACAAACTTTTGACCGGAACGAACGGTTCGCTGGTGCGCGAGCGTGCGAGAGACGGTAGCTATATCGCGGGCGGCGCCTATAAAAAGGTGGCGGCGGTTGACGGCGTGGACATCGTGACGACGCTCGACGTCAATATCCAGCGCGCGGCCGAGGACGCCCTTGCCGAGGCGGTCGAGAAGACCAAGGCAAAGAACGGCTCGGCCCTGGTGACGGACCCCACGACCGGTGAGATTCTGGCGGCGTGCTCGTATCCCACGTACGACCAGACCGACCTGGAGAACGCCAAGACCGAGGACATGAACCTGCGCCTGGTCACCGATGCCTACGAGCCCGGCTCGGTTTTTAAAACGCTCGTTGCCGGCACCGGCTTCGATGTGGGCGCCGTTCGCTCGAGCACGTCGTTTGAGGTGCCGGCAAG
>CABSDO010000152.1 GCA_902476475.1 uncultured Collinsella sp.
CCGCCGCGGCTGACGATGTTCATGAGGCGGCCGGTCTCCTTGAAGGTCTTGATGACCGATTTATTGATGCCGCAGTGGATGGTCATAAAGTCCACGCCGTCTTCGGCGTGTGCACGCACGACCTCGAGCAGATCGTCCTTGGTCAGCTTGACCAGCGGCTTTTCCATGTAGCCGATGGCATCGTACATGGGGACGGTGCCTACCATGAGCGGCGTCTCGTCGATGAGCTGCTGGCGGAACTGGCGCGTCTTGCCCGAGTTGGAGAGGTCCATGATGGCGTCGGCACCAAAGTCCTCGGCGATCTTGACCTTCTTCCACTCTTCGGCGGCATCGGCCTTATCGCCCGAGATGCCCAAGTTGACGTTGACCTTGGTGGACAGGCCCTCACCGACGCCAAAGGCGCGCATGCCCTTTTTGATGTGCACGATGTTGGCGGGGATGGCGATGCGGCCGTCGGCCACGCGCTCGCGGATGTACTCGGGATCGCGATGCTCACGCTCGGCGACTTCCTTCATCTGCGGTGTGATCTGCCCAGCGCGGGCGAAGTCGATTTGCGTGACGAGCTTGGGCTCGGTCTGTGTGCTCATTGGCACGGCTCCCTTCGTTGGCATTACCCATATCAGGTTTGCGGGTCAGGGCGGGCGCGCCCAATCTCAGCCTGCCGTCTTTTCCCGCAAGCTCCCCGTTTATGTAATGGGCTCAAGTATAGCTCGAATGGGTACGATTGGCCTAACGAGCGTGCCTGTGAGGAGGCGAACATGGAAGACAAGCATCTATATCGAGAGACGCAATGGGATGTATCGGCCGAGGAAAGCCGTGCGCACCATGGCCTTGTCGCGATTGGTTTTGCGGTGCTTGCCGTGTTGGTGATTGCCTTTTGTATTTGGACGTTTGGCGGTCGCGGCGGCGCTGCCTGGGAGTTCGAGGCTGATGATGCCTTGCCGATCATGACGGTGAAGGTTACTGGCGGTAACACGGTGGCCGCGCCGGGCGACTATTGGTATCCGCGCGACGAGTTTGTGCAGCTGCAGCTGAGCGGTGGCTCCATTCCCGGTGAAGAGATTGAGCGCGTGACCTTCGATGCGTCGCTTAAGACGCTGTCGGTCGAGCTCAAAGATCAAGGAAATGTGCCCACGACCATGGATATCGCGCTGACGGAATGGCGCCTGGAGCCCCCGGCGGGTGTCAAGGTGACCGAGGTAGAGCACGTTAAGGTTACCTACCAAGATGGCTCTACGAGCGAGATCGCCAAAGCCGACGGCTTGGCGGGATAGACGCCGTGCCTAGTCAGCACACTCAAAAGTAGCGGTGGTCCTACAAGGCCTGTTCGTTCAGGAAGACCAAAGTGTTTTTATTTGAAAGCTCGGGAAGGTGACGATAGCCAACGTCGAACGCGGTGAGTCCGCTTACATCCTCGAGCTTGTTTTCTGCCATCCAGCGCACCATGGAGCCGCGCGCCTTTTTGCTGGCGGTCGAGCGCTGGATGGGCTTGCCGTTGCGGATGCCTTCACCAAAGAGGCATGTGACGACCGTGACATCGGTGGTGAGGTGGGGCAGAACGGCTTTGGCGTATTCCGCGCTGGCGAGATTGACGATCGTAGCGTTGGAGCTCGCCGGAGCGATGGTCCGTGCGAGCTTGTCGCCCCAAAACGCGTAGAGGTCTCGGGCATCGTCGACGGCAAGCTTCGCGCCCATCTCCAGCCGATACGGTTCAACGGCATGAAAGGGGCGTACGCATCCGTAAAGGCCCGAGAGGATCCACAGATGGTTTTGCAGCCAGTCGAGCTGTGCGGCATCCATGACCTCGGGCGCCATGCTCTGGTATTGAATGCCGTGATAGGACATGACGGCAGGGGAGAGGTGGCGGGCGAGTGCAGGATTGTCGAGATCGCCGTTTTTCAGGATGGGCCCGAACTCATGCAGGGTTTTGAGGCAAGACCCCAGCAGTTTGTCGCTTACATTCCATAGCTCCTGCAAGCCGTCGCTGCCTTCATTTCGCTCAATATCTAGCAACGCGCGATGCAGTCGAGCCGTCTCGCGCGCAAAGGGCGGAATGCCCAGGACTTCAAAAGCATCTTGGGCCGAGCGCATCTGCTTGGCGGGCGAAATGATGACCTGCAGCATGGATTCTCCTCTGCCAAAAAAGAAGTTGCGGTGGAATAGTTCTTGTTCGACCTGTCTAAAGGGCTATTTAGGAACTATTTCACCGCAACTGATGAAGGGCTGGTTAGGCGCGCTCGAGGAAGGCCTTGTAGCCGCGATAGGCCTCGTAGATATCGGCCTTGTTAGCGACCTCCCACAGGGCGTGCATGGACAGGACGGCAACGCCGGAGTCGATGACGTTCATGCCGTACTTGGCCATGATGTATGCGATGGTGCCGCCGCCGCCAGCGTTGACGCGGCCGAGCTCGCAGGTCTGGAAGTCCACGCCCGCCTCGTCCATGATGTCGCGGACGAGGGCCACGTACTCGGCGTCGGCGTCGTTAGATCCGCCCTTGCCGCGGCTGCCCGTGTACTTGTTAAAGCACAGGCCGCGACCCATAAAGGCTGCGTTCTTGGTTTCGAACTTGCCGGCGTAGCCCGGGTCGAAGCCGGCGGACACGTCGGAGGAGAGCATACGGCTGTGGGCGAGTGCACGGCGCAGGGCCAGCGGGCTATCCTCGCCGGCGAGCGTCATGATCTCGGCGACGGTGTTCTCGAAGAAGCGGCTCGTCATGCCGGTGGCGCCCACGGAACCGATCTCCTCCTTGTCGACGATGAGTGTGATGCTCGTGCGTTCCACGTTGGCGACGTTGATCTGGGCGAGCATGGACGGATAGGCGCAGACACGGTCGTCGTGGCCATAGCCCAGAATCATGGAGCGGTCGAGGCCCATGTCGCGGGCCGGGCCGGCGGGCACGACCTCGATCTCGGCGGAGAGGAAGTCCTCCTCCTCGACGTCGTACTGCTCCTTGAGGATATCCAGGAACATCTGCTTGACGGGCTCCTTGGGAGCGTCTTTGTCGTCCTCATCGAACTTGACGGGACGGCCGCCCACGATCACGTCGAGGATCTCGGCGTCGACGGCGTCCTTGGCGGGCTTGGCCATCTGCTCGCTCGAGAGGTGGATCAGCAGGTCGGAGATGGTAAAGACCGGATCGTCTGCCTT
>CABSDO010000153.1 GCA_902476475.1 uncultured Collinsella sp.
TCGAGCCTATCGCAGAGGCCATCGAGGCCATTAGCGCAGAGGGTCCCAAGCCCACTGTGGTGTTCTTTACCCCCTGTGGCGAGCCTTTTACGCAGCATGTGGCCGAGCGTCTGCTCAAAAGTGAGCGCCTGCTGTTTGTGTGCAGTCGCTACGAGGGCGTCGACGAGCGCGCGTATGCGTATGCCGATGAGCGTCTGTCGATCGGCGACTACGTGCTCACGGGCGGCGATCTTCCCGCTATGGTCGTTGCCGATGCCGTCGTGCGCCTGATTCCCGGCGCCCTGGGCGACGAGATGAGCAACGTGGACGAGTCGTTCTCGACCGCCGAGGATGGAGGCCTGCTCGAGTACGCGCAGTACACCCGTCCTGCCGAGTTCAACGGCGAGGGCGTGCCTCCGGTGCTTGTGAGCGGCGATCACGCCAAGGTCGATGCCTGGCGTCGTGAGAACGCCTTCGAGGGCACCTGCCGCTGGCGTCCCGACTTGATCGAGACGGCGCGGCTCACGCCCGAGGAGCGCGCTTACGCGCAGGAGATTCTGGACGCTTCGTATTCGCAGAGCGAGGAGTGAGGATGGTTCCATCGCAGCATTCCGTGCTAAAGGGTGCGTTTGAGTGGATCGTGGTCGTCGCGATCGCGCTGGTCGCTACCTTCTTGATTCGCTCGTTTGTGGTCGAACCCTTTGTGGTACCCACCGGTTCCATGGAGTCCACGATCGAGATTGGCGACCAGATCCTGGCACAAAAGGTGAGCCTCGAGCTCGGTCAGCCCGTCAAGCAGGGCGATATCGTGGTGTTTCACAACCCCGATGGCACCTCCGAGCATGATGTTCTTGTCAAGCGTGTTATTGCCACGGCCGGGCAGACGGTCGACCTGCAGGATGGCAAGGTGGTCGTTGACGGCCAAGCGCTCGACGAGGACTATACGACGGGCATGAGCTGGCCACTTTCGGTCCAAGCGCCCGGCGCTCAGGTAAGCTATCCCTACACCGTTCCCGACGGGTGCGTGTGGGTGATGGGCGACAACCGCGAGAACTCTGCTGACTCCCGCTACTTTGGCCCGGTCGACCGCTCCGAATTGATCGCCGTGGCGCTCGTGCGTTACTGGCCGCTCAACCGTCTGGGCGCTATCGACTAAAAACCGCTATAGTACAGTACCTAACCGTGTAATCGTTTCGACGAGGGGATATTAGAGGCATGAACGCTTCATCGCTTTCCTTCCAAGACATCATCCTGCGCCTCCAGCAGTACTGGGGCGAGCAGGGCTGCGTCATCATGCAGCCCTATGACTCCGAGGTCGGTGCCGGTACCTTCCATACCGCGACTACGCTGCGCTCGCTCGGTCCCGCCGAGTGGCGCACCTGCTATGCACAGCCCTGCCGCCGTCCCGCCGACGGCCGCTACGGCGAGAACCCCAACCGCATGCAGCACTACTATCAGTTCCAGGTGCTCATCAAGCCCTCGCCGGTCAACGCCCAGGAGCTCTACCTGGGGTCTCTTGCCGCCATTGGCCTGGACCCCAACGACCATGACGTCCGCTTTGTCGAGGACGACTGGGAGAGCCCGACCCTTGGCGCCTGGGGCCTTGGCTGGGAGGTCTGGCTCAATGGCATGGAGGTCACGCAGTTTACGTACTTCCAGCAGGTGGGCGGCATCGAGGTCGACCCCGTGCCCGTCGAGATCACCTATGGCCTTGAGCGCCTGGCCATGTACGTGCAGGGCGTGAACTCCGTCTACGACTTGGTGTGGAGCTACCTGCCCGATGGCACGCCCATGACCTACGGCGAGGTCTTCCTGGAGAACGAGCGCGAGTTCAGCGCGTATAACTTCGAGGTCGCCGACGTGCCCATGATGCGCCAGAAGTTCGACGACTACGAGCGCGAGTGCCATTCCTGCCTGGATGCCAAGCTGGCGTACGACTGCGTCATGAAGTGCAGCCACGCCTTCAACATCCTTGACGCGCGCGGTGCGCTTTCCGCTGTGGAGCGCGCGAACTACATCCTGCGCGTGCGCACCGTGGCCAAGGCCTGCTGCGAGGCCTACCTTGCCGAGGTCGCTGGTGCTGATGCAAACGACGACGCCCAGGAAGGGGAGGTGGCATAAATGGCCGAGACCAAGGACCTGCTATTCGAGATCGGCACCGAGGAGATGCCATCCGCGCCGCTCATCAACGCTGTGAAGCAGCTTAGCCCGCTCATGGAGCACGGCCTCACCGAGGCCGGCCTGGCCCATGGCGCTGTGCGCGTTGTTTCTTCGCCGCGCCGCCTGGCCGTGCTGGTTGACGCTGTTGCCACGGCGACGGACGCGGTGCCCGAGGTCAAGCGCGGCCCTGCGGCCAACATCGCCTTCGATGCCGACGGCAACCCCACAAAGGCAGCCGAGGGCTTCGCACGCAAGTGCGGCATGACCGCTGCCGAGCTTGTGCAGCGTGAGGATACCGATGGCCGCACCTACGTGTTCGCAGAGCGCAACATTCCTTCCGCTCCCGCGATGCCGCTGCTTTCTGCCTTATGCGAGCGCATTATCGCTGGGCTCGAGTGGCCTAACTACCGAAGCCAGCGCTGGGGCTCGACGCACGAGACCTTCGTGCGCCCCATCCGCTGGATCTGCGCGCTGCTGGGCACCGAGGTCGTTCCCGTTCATTATGCCGATGTAACGAGCGCGAACACCACGCGTGGCCATCGTGTGCTCGGGCCTGGTGAGCACGAGGTGACAGAGCCCGCTGTCTACGAGCAGGTGCTTGAGGCCGCCGGCGTTCTTTCTGAGGAGCGCCGCCGCGAGGTCATCGCTTCCGGCATTGCTCAGGTCGAGGCCGAGCGCGGCGGGGCCCATGTTGACACGCCCAAGAAGGTGCTCGATGAGGTCGTGAACCTCTGCGAGTGGCCGACGGTGGTCGTGGGAACTTTCGATGAGGAGTTCCTGCAGGTCCCGCACGAGATCATCTGCGAGTCCATGCTCTCCAACCAGCGCTATTTCCCCATCTACGACGCCGAAGGCCAGCTGACGCGCGAGTTCGTGGTC
>CABSDO010000154.1 GCA_902476475.1 uncultured Collinsella sp.
GCAGCCCTGCCGTGCAGGTTATATTGAGCCTGCCGCGCTGAGCGAATTGCTCAGCGACGACGTGGCGCTCGTGAGCATCATGGTTGCCAACAACGAGACCGGCGTGGTGCAGCCCATCCGCGAGCTGGCCGCCGCTGCACATGCTGTCGGCGCCCTGTTCCACACCGATGCCATCCAGGGTTATCTGCATATTCCGCTCGATGCCGCCGAGCTGGGCGTCGACGCCATGTCCGTCGCCGCTCACAAGATTGGCGGTCCCGTGGCATCCGGCGCACTCTACCTTAAGAGCCGCACGCCGCTGCGTCCGCGCATCTTTGGTGGTGGACAGGAAGCCGGCCGTCGCGCCGGCACGCAGGATCTGCGCACGCAGCTGGCTTTTGCCGCTGCCGCCCACACGTTGGCGCCCTATGTGGCCCAGGAGCGCGCGAAGCTGCAAGCCCTTTCCGACAAGCTCTACGCCACGCTTACGGCCCACCCGCGCATTCACGCCACCATGGGCGACTATGCGCATGCCGGTCGTCTGCCCGGCATGGTGTCGATCTACATTGACGGCATGGACTCCGAGGAGCTCATCATCAAGCTCGACGCCGCCGGCTTTGAGGTATCGGCAGGCTCGGCGTGCTCGAGCGGCAGTATGGACCCCAGCCACGTTTTGAGCGCGATGGGCATCGGTCGCGAGCAAGCTCTCGGCGCTCTTCGCATCTCGTTCGATGACCGCGTGAACCCAGCCGATCTGGACGACTTTGCCCAAGCGCTGCTGTCGATCGTGGGTGCCGCATGATCGTCGCCGAGCTCGAGCGCGCCCTGCTGGCGCGCTACCCCAAGGCGGACGCCGAGAGTTGGGACCATGTAGGACTCTCCGTCGGCGACCCTGCCGCGGAGATTACCGGTGTTGCCTGCGCACTCGACGCGACCGAAGCCAACGTGCGCCGCGCCCAGGAGGCCGGTGCCAACGTGTTGTTGACGCATCATCCTATCTACATCAAGGCGCCCGAGGCGTTTTGCCCGGCGGATGCGTCGCGCCCCCAGTGCAGCGCGGCGCTCTACGAGGCGGCCCGGTGTGGCGTGAGCATTATTTCGCTCCATACCAATCTGGACCGCTCGCACGAGGCTCGTGCCTACCTAAGTGAGCTGCTGGGCGCCGCGCCCGTGAGCTCGCTGGAGCACGTGGACGGCCCTGAGGCCACCGGCCTGGGCGCGCTTGCAACGCTCAACGACCCGTGCACGCTGCGCGATCTTGCCACCCATGCTGCCACGGCCTTCGGCAGCGACCCGCGTGTGTGGGGCGAAGCCGATCGCCCGTGCCGCACCGTCGCCATTTTGGGCGGCTCCCTGGGCGACTTTGGAGAGCTCGCCATCGCCGCGGGCGCAGATGTTATTGTGACCGGAGAGGCCGGCTACCACGTGGCGCAAGACCTTGCCTTGCGTGGGCTCCCGGTGATCTTGCTCGGCCACGACCGCTCTGAGGAGCCGTTCGTTGATATATTGATGAACTCTGCAGTTGACGCCGGGGTCAACCCCCGTCATGCGATTAAAATACTGAACCCTTGCCAATGGTGGACTGTGACAAAAGGAGAGAACTTATGAGCGCCGGCGCTACGCTACTCAAGCTGCAACAGATCGATTTGGAGCTCGCCCGCAACAAGAGCGAACTTGCCAATATGCCGGAGCTCAAGGAGCTCGCTTCCAAGCGCAAGACCTATGTGAAACTCAAGTCCGAGATGACCAAGCTCTACGCCCAGCGCAAGGATCTGGACATTGAGCTCGACGATCTCAACACCACCGAGATTCAGACCAATAACGCCATCGAGGCTGCCAAGAAGCGCCACGTCGACGGCTCCGACTACCGCGAGGTTCAGGACCTGGAGAATGAACTCGCCACCCTGGCCAAGCGTCTGGACAAGATTGAGCACACCCGCAAGGATGTCGTCATCGCCCATAAGGAGGCGCTCGACCGCGAGGCCCGTGCGCAGGCAATCATCGCCAAGTTCGAGGAGGGCGTAAAGGCCGATACCAAGGCCGCCCGCGCCAAGGCTGCCGACCTGCAGGCTCAGATTGACGCCGCCACGAAGGAGCGCACCGCGCTTGCCGCTACGCTGCCGGCCGACGTGCTCACCGATTACGAGCGCCTGCTCAAGCAGTTCCGCGGCCTGGCCGTCGAGACCATTCAGGGCAACATCCCCACGGTCTGCCATACCGCGCTGCAGGCATCGTCCATGAGCGACCTAAACCACGACGGTAGTGAGATTACGCACTGCCCGTATTGCCACCGCCTGCTCGTGCTCCCCAGCAAGGAAGCTTAAATGATGACGGCGGCACCCAACAATTCAATGCAACTTGAGGGAAAAACGATCCTGCTGGGCATTACCGGCGGGATCGCCGCCTATAAGTCGTGCAATATCGTGCGCCTGCTGCAAAAGCGCGGCGCGCGCGTCAAGGTCGTTATGAGCGAGCATGCCACCGAGTTTGTGGGCCCGCTCACCTTCCGCGCGCTCACCAACGAGCCGGTCGCCGTGGGCCTGTTCGACGACCCCTCCGACCCCATCCACCACATTTCGCTCGCGCAGGAGCCCGACCTTGTGGTCGTGGCGCCCGCCACGGCCAATATCATCGCAAAGATGGCCAACGGCATTGCCGATGATCTGATTTCCACGACGCTGCTCGCCACGCCGCGACCCATTGTTATCGCGCCTGCCATGACAAAAAAATTGAATTAGACCACTGTAAAA
>CABSDO010000155.1 GCA_902476475.1 uncultured Collinsella sp.
GCAAGCGCGGCGAAAAGACGATGAAAGAGCGCCTGGCCGGCGAGATCATGGACGCCTGCAACGGCCTCGGCGCCGCTGTCAAGAAGCGTGAGGATACCCACAAGATGGCCGAGTCCAACAAGGCCTTCGCACATTTCAGGTGGTAAGAAGTTTAGGAGCGTTCTATGCCCAGAGAATTTTCGCTTGAAAATACGAGAAATATCGGCATAATGGCCCACATCGACGCGGGCAAGACCACGACGACGGAGCGCATACTGTTCTATACGGGCGTCAACTACAAGATAGGCGAGACGCACGAGGGAACGGCGACGATGGACTGGATGGAGCAGGAGCAGGAGCGCGGCATCACGATAACGAGCGCCGCGACGACGTGCCACTGGCGCGGCTGCCGGCTCAACATCATAGACACTCCGGGACACGTGGACTTCACCGTCGAGGTGGAGCGCAGCCTGCGCGTGCTCGACGGCTGCGTCACCGTGCTCTGTGCGAAGGGCGGCGTCGAACCGCAGTCCGAGACAGTGTGGCGTCAGGCCGATCATTACAACGTACCGCGTCTCATCTACGTCAACAAGATGGACATAATGGGCGCGAACTTCTTCAACGTGATAGACATGGTCCATGACCGGCTCAAGGCCAACGCCGTGCCCATCCAGCTGCCCATAGGCAAAGAGGCCGACTTCCGCGGCATCATAGACCTGGTGGACATGAAGGCCGACATCTATTACGACGATCTGGGCAAGGACATGCGCGTTGAGGAGATCCCCGAGGACATGCGCGCGCTGGCAGAGGAGTATAGGACCAACCTGCTCGAGGCCGTTTCCGATTTCGATGACGAGATCATGGAGCGGTATCTGGAGGGCGAAGAAGTCCCCGCCGACATGATACGCGCCGCCATCCGCAAGGCGACGGTAGCGGTCAAGATGATCCCCGTGACCTGCGGTACGTCCTATAAGAACAAGGGCGTGCAGAAGCTGCTGGACGCGATCGTCGATTATCTGCCGAGTCCCGTGGACATCCCGCCGGTCGAAGGAACGAACCCCAAGACCGGGGAGACCGAGACCCGCGCCGCCAGCGACTCCGAGCCGTTTTCGGCCCTGGCGTTCAAGATAATGACAGACCCCTATGTGGGTAAGCTGGCATTCTTCCGGGTTTATTCCGGTATGGTGAACGCGGGCGAAACCGTCATCAACGTGTCGAAGGGCCAGAGGGAGCGCATGGGCAGGATACTGCTCATGCACGCGAATCACCGCGAAGATCTGCAGACGGCCTATTCCGGCGACATAGCCGCCGCCGTGGGCCTGAAGAATACTACAACGGGCGACACCCTGTCGGACGACAAGCACCAGATCCTGCTTGAGACGATGGAGTTCCCCGACCCCGTCATAAGGGTAGCGATAGAGCCCAAGACGAAGGCCGGCCAGGAGAAGATGAGCATAGCGCTCGCCAAGCTGGCCGAGGAGGACCCGACTTTCCGCACCTGGACGGACGAGGAGACCGGTCAGACGATAATCGCCGGCATGGGCGAGCTCCATCTGGAGATAATCGTGGACAGGCTCCTGCGCGAGTTCAAGGTCGAGGCGAACGTCGGCAAGCCCCAGGTCTCGTACAAGGAAACTATCACGAAACCGGCGACGGTCGATACCAGGTATGTGCGCCAGACGGGCGGCCGCGGGCAGTTTGCCCACGTCAAGTTGACCATCGAGCCGAACGAGTCCGGCAAGGGCTACGAGTTCGAGGACGACATCCACGGCGGCGCTATACCGAAGGAATATATCCCCTGCGTGGACCAGGGCATCCAGGGAGCGATGCACGCGGGTGTGCTGGGCGGCTACCAGGTCGTGGATATCAAGGCGAAGCTGATAGATGGCTCGTTCCACGAGGTGGACTCTTCCGAGCTTGCGTTCAAGATCTGCGGAAGCATGGCGTTCAAGGAGGCCATGCAGAAGGCAGGACCGACGCTGCTCGAGCCCATCATGAAGGTCACCGTCACGGCTCCGGAGGAATATATGGGCGACGTCATGGGCGATATAAACGCCAGGCGCGGCCAGATCTCCGGTACGGATATCAGGAACGGCGCAGCGATAATAAATGCCAATGTGCCGCTTTCCACGATGTTCGGTTATGCGACGGACCTGCGCAGCAAGACGCAGGGCCGCGCAAACTACAGCATGGAGCCCAGTCACTTTGTTGAGCTGCCCAAGTCGCTCCAGGAGAAACTTATCGGTAACCGGGGCTGAGCCTCGAACTGATAAAAGGACATCCACAAGTTAAATCAATTACTGATTATTGAGGAGGATACCAAAATGGCAAAGCAGATGTTCAACCGCACCAAGCCCCACGTCAACATTGGCACTATCGGCCACATCGACCACGGCAAGACCACCCTGACCGCGGCCATCACCAAGGTCCTGAACATGGCTGACCCCGACGCCGCTTCCTACACCGCCTACGACCAGATCGACAAGGCCCCCGAGGAGCGCGCCCGCGGCATCACCATCAACACCGCTCACGTCGAGTACCAGACCGCTGCCCGTCACTACGCCCACGTCGACTGCCCGGGCCACGCCGACTATATCAAGAACATGATCACCGGTGCTGCTCAGATGGACGGCGCCA
>CABSDO010000156.1 GCA_902476475.1 uncultured Collinsella sp.
GGAGGCCAGCTACAAGCCGTACGCCATCGCTGCCATGATGTTCCTGCAGAAGGTTGCCGATCCCGCCGCTACCCTCAAGGCCCTCGACGAGCGCAACACCGCCCGTTGGCTCCAGGCCTAAAGCCGGGTTGAGGTAAGCCATGTAAAGGGGCGCTCTGCCAACCGGCGGGGTGCCCCCTTTTTGCATCGCGGGCGTGCGGGATAAGCGCTTTCGATGTGGATGCCCGCGGCGCGAGTTATGGGTACGATGGTTTCAGGGGAGGTATCACCATGAAACTTGGATGCGTCATTATGGCTTCGGGCGAGGGCAAGCGGTTTGGCTCTAACAAGATGCTTGCCGATATCTATGGCGAGCCGCTGATTGCCCGGACCATCGATTCGGTTCCCCGGGGCTTTGACGTTGTGGTTTCGACGCGTTGGCCCGAGGTCGCTCAGATTTGCGAGGACAAGCATTGCCCGTGCGTGCTGCACGATGGCGAGCTGCGCAGCGAAAGCGTCCGTGCGGGCCTTTCATGGGGAGTCGAACGCAACTGGAAAGGTTGCCTCTTTTTGCCGGGCGACCAGCCGCTCGTGAGTTCGGGTTCTTTTGAGGCTATGGTTCGTGCGTTTGACGAGTGTGGCCGCAAACATCCGGTGCGTCTTGCGTGCAACGGTGAGCCTTCGAGCCCGGTGCTCTTTCCGGCGGAACTGTTCGATGCACTTATGTGTCTTGAGGGCAAGGACGGCGGCGGTTCGATCCTCAAGGACCGTACCGACGTGGTGCTGGTCGAGGCGCGTGCCTACGAGCTGTGGGACGTCGATACCGCCAAGGGACAGCAACGCATAACGGAGCATATCGCCGCCTGCTCGTATTTTGATCGCGTGGCCAACTGCATCAATCAATAAGGAGCAATTATGATCATCATCAAAAACGGCGCGCTCGTGACGCCCCAGGGGCTTCGCCGCGCCGATCTTGCCATGGAGGGCGATAAGATTGTGCGGATTGCCACGGCAATCGAGCCGGGCGAGGGCGATACCGTCGAGGATGCCGCGGGCTGCTGGGTGTTCCCCGGCTTTATCGACGGCCACACGCACATGCAGTGCTGGACTGGCATGGATTGGACGGCCGATAGCTTTGAGACCGGTACGCGTGCGGCTGCCTGCGGCGGTACGACGACCATCGTGGACTACGCGACGGCCGATCGCGGCGTGACCATGCCCGATGCCTTGGCCGAGTGGCATCGCCGCGCCGACGGAACCTGCACGGCCAACTACGCGTTTCATATGGCACTCGCCGAGTGGAATGAACGCAACCGCGCCGATCTTTCGGCCATGCGCGAGGCGGGCGTGTCGTCGTTTAAGACCTACTTTGCCTATGACCACCTGCGCCTGGACGATGCCGAGACGCTCGAGGTGCTGGAGGAGCTCAAGCGCGTGGGCGGTATCCTGTGTGTGCATTGCGAGAACGGCACGTTGGTGAATGAACTGCAGAAGCGCGTGTACGAGCAGGGGATTCATGGACCCGAGGGGCATGCGCTCAGCCGTCCGGATGTGTGTGAGGCCGAGGCCGTGAGCCGCCTACTGTATCTGGCACACTTGGCCGGGGACGCTCCGGTCAACGTGGTGCACCTTTCGACCAAGCTGGGACTCGAGGCCATTCGCGCTGCCAAAGCGCGCGGGCAGAAGAATATCTATGTCGAGACCTGCCCTCAGTATCTGATGCTTGACGACACCTGCTATCTGGAGCAGGGCGAGGATGGCTTTGCGGGTGCCAAGTACGTGATGAGTCCGCCGCTGCGCCATGCCGGCGACCGTGCGGCTCTGCGCGAGGCGCTTGTGGCCGGCGAGATCGATACTATTGCGACCGATCATTGCAGCTTTAACCTGCACGGGCAAAAGGACCGCGGGCGCGACGACTTCCGCGCGATTCCCAACGGCGGGCCCGGCGTGGAGCATCGCCCCGTCGCGATCGCTACGAGCTTTGAGGGACAGCTGGGCCCCGAAGATCTATGCCGCTTGATGAGCGAGAACCCGGCGCGCATCTTTGGCATGTATCCGCGCAAGGGCTGTCTTGCCGAGGGCGCCGATGCCGACGTGTGCGTGTGGGATCCCAAGGCGCGCTGGACGATCAGTGCCACGACGCAGCATCAGGCCGTGGACTACACGCCGCTCGAGGGCTTTGAGGCGCATGGCCGCGCCAAGGCTGTGTTTGTGAACGGCGTGCTGGCAACGCGCGACGGCGAGCCCACTGGAGCCCGGCCCGGCCGCTACGTCCCCCGCTAGCAGGAAGATTACCGGATTCCCCTCCGCAGTTGCGGTGAAATAGTTCCTGTTTAGCCGCCAAATAGGCCGTTTCAGGAACTATTCCACCGCAACTTATAGGCCTGCTGGGGCAGCGCCGGCTATTTGAGGCTGGGAGCGACGACGGGGCGGCCGAGGGCTGCCTCGAAGCGGTCGGCCATCGTGGGGTCGCTGAGCGTGTCGACTTGGTTGAGCATGACGCGTGCGGTGCTGAGTCCCAGCGCCTGCATCTCGGAATTGAGCACCTGGGCGACGCGCTCGGGCGTGGCGATGTCGGTGAGCTCGCAGCCGCAACGCTCGCAAAAGAGCTCGGGGCGGTGGACGGCTTCGTT
>CABSDO010000157.1 GCA_902476475.1 uncultured Collinsella sp.
TGAGTTCTGGAACCTCGTGTTTACCCAGTACGACCGCCAGGAGGACGGCTCCATGCCGGAGCTGCCGCACCGCAACCTCGATACGGGTATGGGTCTGGAGCGCATGGCCGCCATCATGCAGCACAAGACCGCTAACTATGACGGCGATCTGATGCAGCACCTCATCAAGCTGGGTGAGGAGATCAGCGGCAAGACCTATGACGCCGACGATTACTCCGGCGCCAGCCGTTCTCTTCGCATCATCGCCGACCACTCCCGTGCCGTCGACTTCATGATCTCTGACGGCATCCTGCCCGGTAACGAGGGTCGCGAGTACGTCCTTCGCCGCCTGCTCCGTCGTGCCGTATTCCACGGTCGCCTGCTGGGTATCGAGGGCGCCTTCCTGACCAAGTTCATCGACGAGGTCAACGCTCAGATGGGCGAGGCCTATCCCGATCTGCTCAAGAACGTCGCACTCGTCAAGGGTATCGTCGCCTCCGAGTACGGCCAAGGCAAGCGTGATCCCCGAGGAGGAGCGCTTCTCCCCGACGCTCGACAACGGCCGCGTCTATCTGGACGAGGCCTTGGCAGCGCTTGCCGAGGGCGCCGTGCTTCCGGGCGATGTTGCCTTTAAGCTGCACGACACCTTTGGTTTCCCCATCGACCTGACCGTCGAGATCGCCGGCACCGCTGGCCACGATGTCGACATGGACGGCTTTACCGCCTGCATGGAGGACCAGAAGGCCCGCGCCCGCGCTAACGCAAAGGGCGATGCCTGGGGCAGCTTCAACGATGTGTGGGTCGAGCTTTCCGACAAGGTCGCAGCGACCGAGTTCGACGGCTATGACAACGATGTGATCGAGGGCGCCAAGGTTGTCGCCATCGTGCGCAACGGCGAGTCCGTCGAGTCCGCAGCCGCCGGCGAGGACGTCGAGGTCGTGCTCGACCGCACCCCGTTCTACGCCGAGATGGGTGGCCAGCAGGGCGATGCCGGAAAGCTTTCCGCCGAGGGCGTTGTTCTGACCGTTTCCGATACCAAGAACCATAACGGCCTGTATGCCCACGTCGCGCACGTTGCCGAGGGCACGCTGACCGTCGGTGCCGCTGTGACCGCCGCGCTCGACGCCGAGCGCCGTGGCTTCCTGCGCCGCAACCACACCGCCACGCACCTGCTCGACGCTGCCCTTAAGCAGGTCCTGGGCGAGCACGTCTCCCAGGCCGGCTCGCTGGTGACGCCCGAGCACCTGCGCTTTGACTTTACACACTTCGAGGCCCTGTCCTCCGAGCAGCTCAAGGCTGTCGAGGACCTGGTCAACCAGCAGATCTTCGCTTCCAAGCCGGTCGTGACCCGTGTCATGGGCATCGACGAGGCTAAGGCTGCCGGCGCTGTCGCTCTGTTTGGAGAGAAGTACGGCGATGTCGTCCGCGTCGTCTCCGTGGGCGCCGAGGACCAGCCGTTCTCCCGCGAGCTCTGTGGTGGCACCCATGCCGCCAATACCGCCGAGATTGGCCTAAGATCATTTCCGAGTCCTCCACGGGCTCCAATGTCCGCCGTATCGAGGCCGTGACCTCTAAGGGTGCCCTCGACTACATGGTCGACCGCCTGGCGCTCGTTGACGTCGCCGCCGCTGCGCTCAAGTGCCGCGTCGACGAGGTTCCCGCCCGCGTGGAGAACCTGCAGGCCGAGCTGCGCGAGACGTCCAACAAGCTCAAAAAGGCTCTGACCGGTGGCTCCTCCGACGCCATTTCCAGTGCCATCGAGGGTGCTGTCGAGCTCGGCGGCTACAAGCTCGTCGTCGCTGAGCTCCAGGGCCTTGAGGCTGCCGACCTGCGCAACGTATGGGATACCGTGCATCAGAAGGTCGCCGGCCCTGTCGCTTGTGTCGTCGCCAGCGTGACTGAGAAGGGAACTCCGGCCCTGCTCGCTGCCGGCTCCGATGACGCCGTCAAGGCCGGGTTCCACGCCGGTAACGTGATCAAGCAGATCGCGGGCCTGGTTGACGGTCGCGGTGGTGGCCGTCCCAACATGGCCCAGGCCGGTGGCAAGAACGCTGCCGGTATCGCCGATGCCCTCGCGGCCGCTAAGACCGCACTCGGCGCCTAAGAATCTAAGAAGTCACTGTGGTCGCGCTTGCGCTGGACATAGGGGAGACCAGGATCGGCATCGCCGTCTCGAGCCGTGATGGCAAGATGGCGATGCCCGTCAAGGTGCTCCCGGCTGCAGAGGTCACCGGTATGGCCAAGACGTTCCGCTACCTGGTCGAGGACTATGAGCCCGACATCCTGGTAAGTGGACGTCCCCTGACCATGGCCGGTGAGCCCGGCCCCCAGGCCGAGCGGGTTGCCTCCGTGGCGCAAAAGATTGCCGACGAGCTCGATCTTCCACTGGAGTTTGAGGACGAGCGTCTGTCCTCGCAAGAGGCCAAGCGTATCCTGCGCGAGCAGGGCCTCAACGAAAAGCAGATGAGGGGCAAGATCGACATGATTGCCGCCAGCCTGTTCCTGCAGACATGGCTCGATCGTAAAAACGAGGAGGT
>CABSDO010000158.1 GCA_902476475.1 uncultured Collinsella sp.
AGCGCGACGGGCCTTCTTGAGGCCGTACTTCTTGCGCTCGACCACGCGGGAGTCGCGGGTCAGGTAGCCAGCGCGCTTGAGGTCAGCACGGTAATCGCCGGCAGCGAGGAGCGCGCGGGCGATGCCCAGACGGAGCGCCCCGGCCTGGCCGGAGATGCCGCCGCCATCGCACAGCGCGATGACGTCGAAAGAACCCATGGTATCGGTCGCCTTGAAGGGGGCGAGGGCACCATCGAGCAGCTGCTGACGGCCGAAGTACTCGGCAGCATCACGCTTGTTGACGGTCACCTTGCCGGTACCGGGAACGAGACGGACACGGGCCACGGCGTTCTTGCGGCGCCCGGTGCCCTGATAGACAACGGTGTTCTCAGCCATAGCTTATGCCTCCACCTCGATCTTGACGGGATTCTGCGCAGCGTGCGGATGCTCGGATCCAGCATAGACCTTGAGCTTGGCGAGCTGCTTGCGACCAAGAGTGGTCTTGGGGAGCATGCCGCGAACGGCGCGCTCGATGACCTTCTCCGGGTGCTTCTCCATCGCCGTGCGGAAGCTCTCAGCCTTGAGGCCGCCGTTGTAGCCGCTGTGGCGATAATAGGTCTTCGTGTCGGCCTTGTTACCGGTAAGCTGGACCTTATCGGCGTTGATGACGACAACGAAGTCGCCGCAGTCACTGTTGGGCGTGAACTGGGGCTTGTTCTTACCGCGCAGGATCATTGCGATCTGGGTGGCAAGACGGCCCAGGACAGCACCATCGGCGTCGACGAGAACCCAGTTGCGCTGGACCTCGCCCTGCTTGGCGTAGTGAGTCGATTTCGAAATCACTTAGACTCCTCCATGTACAGTACGTGTTGTTACAGAGATTCACGGGGCTCTGCAAGTAACCCGTCCATATTACCCCGCTCGCCGCCCGAGTCAACAGGTATTCTGGCTCCGACCAGAGTTTCTGCACATGTCATCCACGCCCAGTGATTTTTCTGGGACGGGGCTTAAATAATCATGTAATGCGCGAGCGGCGCTTTGCCCCATGCGGTTTTACTTCACACACGGACCATAATGCCGCGGATCTAGCGCTCGACAAATGCCTCGATATCATTCAACAGGCGTTTTGCTTCCTGGCGACCCTGAATATACAGATCGAGCAGCTTTGCCGGATCGTGTTCGACATGGCCGACCTCGACCGGCTTTTGCGGAGCGACGACCAACGCACGGCCCTCGCGCTCATACTTCCACAGGTGCATGCGCTGGATGTTGTAACGGTCGTGGCGCGTCTCGATAGCCTCGAGCAGATAGGGGTAGTCAGCATAACGCGCACGCGCGGCCGGCAAAAACTCGTAGGGCTTTTTCTCATACGAACGGTCCTGCGTAACGATGACGACCGCACGGTCGAAGCCCGCCTCCTCGAGCACATACTCGATAGGAACCGAATCGGCCACGCCGCCGTCGACGTATTTGTGCCCGTCAATCTCGACCGGCGGCGTCACCAGCGGCAACGAGGTCGATGCTCGCACAGCGTCGAGATCGAGCACGGCGCTTTTAACCGGCAGGTAGGCAGCGGTTCCAAACAGCATGTCCGTCGCAACGGCGTACATCTCGATGGGGCTGGCGTCGAACGTCTCGTTGTCAAAGGGATCCAGGCGGTCCTGGACATCGTTGAAGATAAAGTCGTAACCCACAATAGAGCCCGTAGACGCAAACGATGCGGCGCCCATGAAGCGGCTGTCATTGCAGAAAGCCAGGTTGATGCGGTTGGCACGACCGATCTGGTGGGACTTGTAGTTCACGCCGTTGAGGGCGCCGGCTGATACACCGTAGACAGCCGGAATCTCGACGCCGGCCTCCATGAGAACGTCGAGCACGCCGGCGGTAAATTGCCCGCGGAAGCTGCCGCCCTCCAGGACGAGCGCGACCTTGCCGGCGTTCTTTGCCTTATCTTCTGCAGTCATATTGACCTCCTGCGATTGCGTTTTGGCTTTCTTCTACCCAGTTTTGGAATGGAGGGCGCATAGGTTTTGGAGTTGAGAAGATGGAGCGGAAAGCGCGTCCCAGTTTGAGGCGGGATTCCGGGATGCACTTTCCGCCTGGGCTGCCATTGGGAAAGCATGTCCCACTCTACGGCTCGATTCCGGGTCGCGGTTTCCGCTTGAGGCGTCATCCGGAAAATGTATCCCATTCCGAGCTTAGATTCCGGGATGCGGTTTCCGTTTGAGACACCATCCGGAAACTACGTCCCAGTCTGAGTGCGGATTCCGGGATGCGCTTTTCGCCTGGGCCGCCATTGAGAAAACGTGTCCCACCCTGCGTCACTGAAGCGTTTTTCTTTACGCCCGCGCCCTGCATAGAGTTCGATTCTCCGCGGTACGGGGTTCCGTTGGTGCGGGGCATGGCCGGCTGAGATTCGATAAACATCGCATCTGTTCTGGGCTGGGGCATTGCGCGGAGAATCCGCGTATTTGCTTCGCAAATCCGCACCGGCT
>CABSDO010000159.1 GCA_902476475.1 uncultured Collinsella sp.
TGGCCTGCGGGAACACCTCCTCGAGCGCGCCCAGCATGCCGAGCGACTTGTCGCCGGTGACCATCCGGACGCCCGCGAGGCCGCGCCCGCGCAGCCACAGCAGGAACTCCTTCCACGATGTCCTTCGACTCGGTGAAGCCCTCGGCGCAGCCGATGACCTCGCGGTCCCCGTTGCCGTTCACGCCGATGGCCACCATGACCGACACGTTCTCGTACGACCCGCCCCAGCTGCGCTTGAGGTACACGCCGTCGACGAAGACGTAGGGGTACTCGCCCCCGGGCGGCCGGTTCCTCCATTCCTCGACCGAGGCGAACGCCTTGTCGTTGAGGTTGGAGACGGTGCCGGCGGACACGCCCGCACCCCACAGTATCTGGCTGACGTCCTCGATGCGCCTGGTTGAGACGCCGGCGAGGTACATCTCGATGATGGCCTCCTCGACGCCGGTCTCGCGCCTGCGGTAGCGCTCGATCACGGCCGTCTGGAACGTGGCGCCGCGAAGCTTGGGGACGTCGAGCACGACCTCGCCCGCCGACGTGACCAGCTTGCGCTTGTAGTGGCCCGATCGGTAGGCCTCGCGGTCGGCGGTCCGCTCGTAGCGCTCGGCGTTCACCAGCCCGTCGGCCTCCTCCTCGAGGAGCCGGTTGATGACGTCGCGCACGGTGTTTTTGACGAGCTCTTTGATGTCGAGGCGCAGCGACTCCTCGTCTATTGATACGATTGATTCGGACATGGCTCCAGCCTTTCTATGTCTTCTTCTGTTTGGTCGCAAAGAATCATACCGATGGCTGGTGACCATGTCTTTTGCTTTCCCGGATGTATTCAGCTGTCAATTTGCGAAAGAAATTTTACGTGACCGTCGACCGCCCGGGGGATCGCCGGGTCCGCGAGCAGCCACTTCTGCGCGGGCGTGCCGTTGGGCTCGTAGAGCCACACCGCGTTGCCCTCCGACGCGTCGGCGCCGCTGACGTCGAGGGCCAGACCGAAGGCGGACGTGACCGTGTATCCCGCCCCGAGGGCCGAGACGCGCCACAGCTGGGAGGCGGAGCCGTCCGCCTCGGCCAGCACCGCCGACCTGCCGGACTCGGTCAGCAGCATGCCGCCCGAGGAGATCCTGTAGAGGCCGGTGGCGGCGTCGCGCTCGAGGTTGATGGCGCCCGCGCCCGGCGACAGCGAGCAGCCCGACGCCGAGGCCGCGACGGCCATGGAGCCGTCGAGGGAGCTCGCCAGGCGGTAGGGGCCGTCGTCGATGACCTTCTCTAATGCGGTTGCTTTGTATCTAGCTTTCAGGTCGTATTTAGCGCTCCATTTGCTGTTCGATTCTTTCGTGACGTTAGATGCCGCCGTTAGATCAACCTTGGCGGCTTGGACTTTCCACTCTCTCCGATTCATCGCATATGCAACAATCCCGTTCTGAATCCCCGAGATGCTGGGCGGAAACAGCTGGTTGTCGGCGTTAATGGAAAAGCTCTCTTCCTTGGCATCTAAGTGCTGTTGAATGCGGTCGGCATACTTCTCCGCCCATTCATCGGCCTTGCCGTTTCGCGCAAAGTAATTGTTGGACAGGTCGGTCGAGCGGTAGGCGTAGCCGTCCTTCTGATAGTTGGCCGTGTGGTCGGAGTGGGCGATTGCCATGAGCTCGTCGGTCAGGCCAAAGTACAGATGGCGCTGGTCCAGGTCTCCGTACCAGTTGTCGCTGGTGTCGTCCCAGGTTAGGTCCATCTGGCACCATTTTCCGTCGATCTTTACGGCGTTCCAGGTGTGGCCGTTGCCGGTGATGCGGCCGTTGGCGATTCCCGCGGCGTCAAGGAGCTTGGAGTAGATGCGCTGGTAGCTCTCGCAGGTGCCCTGGTGGCGCGTGAGGCCGCTTTCGGCCGAGCACCAGTTGAGGTTGTGGTCGTACTCCAGCTGGTCGAGCGTCCAGTCGTGGAGCCACAGCGCCATGTCGTATTCCGAGCCGTCTGTCTCTTGCCTGCACTGGGCCACGGCGTCGTTGACGATCTGCGTGACGCTTGGGCGGGCGGTGTCGTTTACGGTCACCTCCGCCGTGGTGCGCAGGTAGTAGATCCCATTGTCGTTTTGGGGGTCGTTTCTGTCGTTGTCCATAAAGTAGAAGTAGATGCGGTACGTGCCCGACGCCGTGAAGTCAAAGGTAAAGTCGTGGCCCGTGGTGCCCAGGCTGTGGTAGCTGGCCCATGCCGGGCGCGACGGGTCGCAGACGCTCTCATGGCTGCCGCCGTCCCAATAGGTGGGCACGTCCATGCGCGCTTTGGCCTGGGACGAGCCGTTGGTCTGGGTTACGAGGAAGGTCGTCGCGGCGCCCGCGGGGGCGTCGTTCCACGAGACGGTGAAGGTGACGCCGTTTTGGGTTGCCGTGGCGGAGTGGGCGTAGGTGGTTTGTGACGTGGTGGAGATTGCGGCGGGGGTGGGGGCGGTTTGGGCTCGGAGGGATG
>CABSDO010000160.1 GCA_902476475.1 uncultured Collinsella sp.
AGCGTCTTGTTCTTGCGCGTGATGATGCCGATCTCCATGTACTCGTCCACATCGAGCGGAATCGAGATGATGCCGGGGCCGTTGAGCTCGTGACTGATCACGCCCGAGCACACGGTGTAGCCGTTGAGGCCCATAGCCAAATTGAACAACGTCGCGCGGTCGCGCACGCGGATATTCTTGCGGCGCTCAAACGTCGAGGTCAGTTCCTCGGAATAATAAAACGAGTTATAGCTGCCCTGCTCGTAGGACAGGAACGGGTAGTCTTCCAAGTCCTCGAGCGTCACGCTGGAGCGGTCAGCCAGCGGATGGTCGGCACACACAAAAACGTGCGGCGTGGCGCAGAAGAGCCCTTCGAACACGAGCTCGTTGGCTGCCAACATGCGCTCAATGACCTCGCGGTTGTGCTCGGACAGGTACAGGATGCCCAGCTCGCTTTTCATGTGCGCGACATCCTCGATAATCTCGTGAGTCTGCTCCTCGCGCAGGGTAAAGTCGTAGCGCGCGGCATCGAACTCGCGGATTACGTCAACAAATGCGTTAACGGCAAAGGAATAATGCTGACAGCTCACACTAAAGTGTGGCACCTGCTCGGACGCGCCCTTGTACTTGCCTTCGAGCAGATCGGCCTGATCGAGCACCTGTCGCGCGTAGCCCAAGAAGGTCTCGCCCTCCTCGGACACAATGACACCCTTGTTGGTGCGCTCAAAGATGTGCACGCCCATCTCATTTTCGAGATCGCGAATCGATGCGGTAATCGAAGGCTGCGACACAAAGAGCCGGCGCGAGGCCTCGGTGATGCTGCCGCATTCGGCAACTTTGACGACATACCTGAGCTGCTGAAGCTTCATAGCTTTCTCCCTAGACGTTCGTGACGTCGAAACCCGTCGCATCCATCTGACGCATAAACGGCGGCATCTCCCCCGTCGCAGCGCAGGCGGCAATCTGATGCAGAGCCCCGGCGACCGCATCGTCTGCCGCAGCGCCGATATGCCAGCGCGCGGCAGCCGTGACGGCCTCGTTGGCATTGGCGACTGCAACGGAGTTGGGAACGGCATCGATCATGGGCAGATCGTTATCGGAATCGCCAAATACGGCCACCTCATCGGGCGTCAGGCCCAAAGCGCGCGCCAGCTCCAGCGCAGCGCAGCCCTTGTCCCAACCAGCCGGAAGGATGTCAAACAGGCGCACTCGGTTGTTGGGAAACACGAGCGAGAGTTCCGGCACCTCAGCGGCAACGCGCTCGCGTAGCTCCGCGAGCTCCTCACGCGAACGGGCACTCCAGATATTCGCCTTGAACACCGGCGCTTCATCGACGACGGGACGGCACGGGGCCTCTTCGCCTTTGAGCCATGCGTTGCCGCCCGACTCCATGGCGCGACGAACGCGCTCGGGATCACTCGTCACGCAATAGGCATCGTTGCCCCAAAAGTCATCGCCCAGGCCATAGACTTTTAGAAATGTATCGTCGGTCTCTTGCTCCAGATAGTCGGCCAAACGCATCAGAGCATCGTTGTCGATTGCGCGCGAGGCGACTACTTCGCCGCCGACAAACATCACCTGGCCGTTACAGAACGCGCCAGTCGAGAAGCACTCGGAACGATTTTTGAACATCCAGCCCATCGCGGACGGCTGGCGACCCGAAACCGGGCCAAAGTGCAGACCCGCTGCCTGCATGGCATGAATGCCCTCAATGGCGTAGTCGCTGGCGCCGTCATGCCCGGCCGGAATCAGCGTATCGTCCATATCGGTCAGCACAAGTTTGATCATGAGGTCCCCATTCGTATCGGTCCTACCTATTGTAACGACCTGCCAAAATAAACCCGTCCCTTTTTGGCAGGTGCGTTAGTATAGGGAACAACAGATTCGATGCGGGAGTGCCGGCGGTGCAAACCACAAGGCTGAGAGGGCATGGGGCCCAATCCTTTGAACCTGTCAGTTAATGCTGGCGTAGGGAGCATGCCGCCTTTACAGGGGCGCTGTCTATGCACAGCGCCCCTTTTCTATGCCAAGGAGGCATGTGCAGTGATTGATTCGGAACAGCTTAAGCAACATATGGTCAAGGCCGTGGATGAGATTCGCGCCACCAATCCGATGGCCGGCTCCATCACCAACACGGTGACGATCGACTTTGTCGCCAACGCGCAGCTCGCCGGGGGCGGTTCGGCCGCCATGGTCTATCTGCCCGACGAGGGCGAGGCGCTCGTTGCCGGCGGCGGCGCCATCTATCTCAACATGGGCACGCTCTTCCCCATCTACGAGCAGACGATTCCCCGCGCGGCCAAGGCGGCACACGACGCCGGCAAGCCCTGGGTGCTCGATCCGGTGGGTCTGGGCATCGGCAGCCTGCGCACCCAGCTGGTAAACGAGGTCAAGCCGTAC
>CABSDO010000161.1 GCA_902476475.1 uncultured Collinsella sp.
TATTCGGCTTGAGTTGTTTAATGCTAGTACGGGAGGCTGATATGGGGCTGTTCAAGAAGAAAAACCCGCAGGACGCCTTTGATCCCGGTGTGTTTACCATCACGGATACTATTTTGGACCCGCCGCGGTTTACGTTTTTGCCGGCCATCTACCAGGATGCCACGCGTCGCAAGTGGGCCGTGCATCAGCGTGGTGCCGAGCCAAAGATTTTTGACTATGCGGATGTGCTGCAGTGTGAGATCGTCGAGACCGGGAATCCCGAGGATGTGCCGGAGCTCAGCAATCGTGAGCTCGCTCAGCAGATTTTGATCAATCCAGCTCAGGCCACTAAAAACAACGCCGCCAAGCGTAATATGTGCCTTGGTATGGGTGTCATCGTTGCCGTGCGAACCGGCGAGGATGAGATTTCGAAGCTTGAGATTCCGGTGACTGCGGGCGAAGTCAAGCGAGACTCCGGCCTATATCGGTCGTATCGGAACGTTGCGGAGCAGATTAAGGAAGCCTTCGACGCCATGGGGTGTTCGGAGCAATGATGCCCGCAGCATCAAGCGGTTGAGGAGCCTTGCCCATGTCGAGCGAACCATATGCGATTCCGCCCAAAGATCGCGCCTTTGAGGGCATTCTTTGGTATATCAAACACTATGACTTACAGGGTGGCGATCGGTTGCCTGCCGAGCGCGTGCTCTGCGAAGAGCTGGGCGTATCGCGCACGGCGCTTCGTGCCGCCATCACGCGCCTTATATCGTGTGGAACCTTGGAGAGCCGTCGTGGTTCGGGCACCTATGTGTGCCCGCCCAAACCGCTGAACATTTTCCAGGAAACGTGGAACTATACCCAGGCCGTCGAGAGGGTCGGCTCAAAGTCCACCGCACGCCTGATATGGTCCAAGGTCGTGTATTCCGATATCGATTTGGCTCAAAAGGCGCAGATCGATCTGGGCATGCCGCTCTTCTGCATTCGACGCGTTCGCGTGGTCAATGGATCCCCCGCATCGATCGAGACGGCATACGTCAATCTGTCTTTGTGTCCCTCGCTTCCCGATCACGATTTTGAGAAGGAGAGCCTCTACGACGTTTTGCTCAAAGAGGGAAATGTCCATGTGACGCACGGCAAGGAGCATATTTCCATCAGCCGCCTGAACGCCGACGAGGCCAAGCTACTGGATGCCCAGGAGGGCACGCCGGTGTTTTACAAGGCGTCTCACGAACGCGACGAGAACGATGGCTTTGTCGAGTATTGCAAGTCCGTGATTCTGCCGACCAAGTATCGCTTTGCCGATAACGGCGAGGCGGACGGCGTTGCAACGAAGGTGGGTGTCGAATGGCTGAAGCGGTAGGGGGCCTGCCGGTCTACAAACAAATCCGCCGCTGTATTGCGGAGCGGATCGAGCGCGGCGACTATCCGACGGGTTCGATGATTCCATCCGAAAATGAACTGGCCGAGGAGTTTGGCACCACGCGCCTGACAATTCGTAGCGCCATGGACGAGCTGGTCAAGAGCGGTCAGATTCGTCGCGTGCAGGGCAAGGGCGCCTTTGTGGGGCATAAGTGGTTTGATGAGCACGTTCGCAAAGGCGGTTTTCGCCAGACGGTTTTGGCCTCGGGCGCGACGCCATCGGTACGCATCCTCGCGCGTTCCAAGCGCTATGCCGGCCTGTACTATGCCGACCTGTTTGGTATCGCCGAGGACGATTTGCTTTACTCGGTGCGCCGTCTTAACTGCATCGATGGCGAGCCCGTGTCAATCGAGATGACGCTGATTCCGTGCCTGCTGTTCCCGGGTATCGAGGATGTCGATATTTCGGTTTTCAGTCTGTATGAAACCTATGACATGTTGGGTCGAAAGCCGGATAAATCGATTGAGAAGCTCGATATCGAGGCTTTGGGCGCACGCGATGCGAGCCTGCTCAATCTTGAGCCAGGAGATCTGGCGCTTGTGCTGGAATGCTTGACTTACGATGCGAGCGGACAGGTCATCGAGTACGCCAAATCCTTTACTCGCGGCGATGCCGGCGGTTATGCCTACAACTATTAGTATCTAGAACGTCCTTGCGCACGGCGAGGACGCTCGTTTTTTTAGGACATGTGCCGCTCGACCGATGAGCGGTCAAAACTGACCGTCTACCGAGAGAGGAGGATTAAATCGAAAAATCGGTATTAAAAACGGCTAACCTGTAATCGTTCACTGGTATTAAGAACCTTTGAATTATTGAGTTTGTGGTCAAGATGACCACAAGGTTAAACGGGACTAATGGGACGGCAAGCCCGTTCGTGTCCGTGCGACAATTCAGACTGCTCGTGAAAGGAGCGGGAATGAAGGAGACCGAGAAGATCGAGATCATGCACTTCGACCAGGAGGGCTACCTCG
>CABSDO010000162.1 GCA_902476475.1 uncultured Collinsella sp.
ATCGCCGTAATCGTCGCCGTTGCGCTTGCCATCGCGACGCGCCTGCTCAAGCTTCTTCTTGCTCTTGGACTTGCCGCGTTTAGTCTTCTTCTTCACCTTAAAGGCCGCAGGGTCGCGCTCGGGATCAACCGCAGGCGGGTTGGGACCCACATGCAGGTCGCCGGCCTCGTAGATGTCGGCGGTCTTGTCCATGAGCTTCTCGATCTCGTAGAACTCGTCCACGTCCTGCTCGGTCACAAACGTGATGGCCCAGCCCAGCTCACCGGCACGGCCCGTACGGCCAATACGGTGGATGTAGTCGGTCGGCTCGGCCGGCACGTCAAAGTTTACGACGTAGCGCACGTCGCTAATGTCGATGCCGCGGGCGAGCACGTCGGTTGCCACCAACACGTCGACGGTACCGTCGCGGAAGGCCGAAAGGGCACGCTCGCGCTGGGCCTGACTGCGGTTGCCGTGAATCGCGGCGGCCTTGATGCCCTTGCGCTCCAGACGACGGCAGCAGCTGTCGGCGCGGTGCTTGGTGCGCATAAAGACGATGGTGCGCTCCGGGCCCTCCTTTTTGAGGAACTCGGGCAGCAGGTTGTTCTTGGCCTCGATGGACACCGGAAACACAAACTGGTCGACGGTGTCGGCGGTCGACGTGGCGGGCGCGATCTCCACGCGGGCCGGGTCGCTCACCAGGTCGGTGATCTCACCCACGGCCTCCTCGTCGAGGGTCGCCGAGAACAGCAGTGTCTGACGCTCGGCCGGCGTCTCGCGCACAATGCGGCGGACGGCGGGCAAAAAGCCCATGTCGAGCATGCGATCGGCCTCGTCGAGCACCAGGACCTTAACCTCATCCAGGTGGCAGGCACCCTGCTCGATCAGATCGACCAGACGGCCCGGCGTGGCGACCAGGATATCGCAGCCGTACTTGAGTGCCGCGGTCTGCGGCTTGTAGCTCACGCCGCCCACGACGGTCACGGCGACATGGCCGGTGACGTCGGCGATCTTGCTCGCGACCTCGTCGATTTGCTGGGCAAGCTCGCGCGTAGGGGTGATGACGAGCATCACGGGGCCGCGGCCGTTGCCCTCGGGCTTTTTAGCACCGCGACGGCGGTTGCGGCCGCCGCGCTCGCGCACGGGTTTGGGAGGAGCGATGTGCTCCAGATTATTCATGGTCGGCAGCAAGAAAGCGGCCGTCTTGCCGGTGCCGGTTTGAGCGGCGGCAAGCAGGTCGCGACCCTCGAGCACCACGGGGATCGAGCCGGCCTGCACGGGCGTCGGCGCCGTGTAGCCCAGGTTCTCGATAGCACGAAGCATCTCGTCCGAAAGTCCCAGCTCGTCAAAGGCGGGCAGGCTCTCGGTAGCGGACTCGACGGCGTGGGCAGCATTGGCCTCATCGGCGGCATCGAAGGCAGCCTGGGTCATGGCCTCGCGGGCCTCGTCCAGGATCTCGGCGTCGGTGACGTCGGATACAGAATTACGCATATGTTGTTGTTCCTTATCTGCACGCGCAATGGGCACGGCATGCGGCCGCGCGGGCGTGCTTGGTAGTGCGCTAATACATACAAAAACAGGTGCGCACAGAGAGGACGTTGCTCAGCACGCTGGCGATCGCTTTGGCAGCCCTATCACGCGCCGTCCAGACGCAGCAGCTCTAAGCGATGGAGCAGATTCGCCGCCGGTTAGTATACCCGTACTCCGTATGCCCCCACGTAAACCACAGATGACGAGGCGGACGAGGTGGGCCTGGCCGATTGTGTCAATCTGTAACAGATGCAGGGCAAAACCGGGTCCAAATGTTACAGAACAAGACAGAGGGGGATTTCCGTTCAGTCCAACCAAAATCTCTCGGTCTTCCTGCAATTTCGAACATGTGGCCTATAATGTTGCTTTGGTTACGCTATATATTGCGCAGCCATTTAATACGTCGCCCACCGGGGGCCATTAATTCCTATCGCCATATTGGCTAGGAAGCAATCAAAGGAGGTATCCGTGGCAGCAGAGACGCCTTGCTCGGTCCTCTATAACGATATTCGCTCGTTCGGCGGTCTTAAACATCTCGAGATCGCCCGAATGCTCATCAATGGAAACTCTTATCTCGGCAGTACCCTGCTCGAGAAATGCTCTTCCAACCGCTCGTATCTCACCCGTTACATCGTCCATCGCAAGCCTGACCAGTGCGCGCCCGCCATCTACAGCGACTTTACCGTCACCACGCTCAACCTTTCCGCGGCAATCTGCAGCAAGCTCGGCGGCGGCGAGTCCGCCTATCAGGCAATCGCCGAGCACTATCGCGGTCCGGCCGCCAACGAAATGATGTCGGCTCTCGCCAG
>CABSDO010000163.1 GCA_902476475.1 uncultured Collinsella sp.
GCGTGGCTGCAGCGAGCAGACTACGCTGTCCTCCGCGAGCGGAAAAGCGCCGGTCTCGCTTACCAACGGCCAGCTGCAGGCGCTCGCGCAGATTGAGCGCGCCCGCCTTGATGCGCACGGTGATGTGGTGCTGGTCGACGGCGTCACCGGCTCCGGCAAAACCGAGGTTTACCTCTCCGCTATCGAGCGCGTGCTCGCGGCAGGCCGCTCTGCATGCGTGCTGGTGCCCGAGATCTCGCTGACGGCCCAGACCGTCCGCTCGCGATTTGGCGAGACGGTCGCCGTGTTCCATTCGCGTCTTTCTGCTGGCGAGCGCCTGGATCAGTGGGATATGGTCGCCAGCGGTGCGGCCCGCGTGGTGGTCGGCGCCCGCTCGGCTCTCTTTTGCCCGCTCAGCGACCTGGGTCTCATCATTATCGACGAGGAGCACGAGACCAGTTACAAGCAGGGCTCCAGTCCGCGCTACCACGCGCGCGAGGTGGCGGCCGAGATGGCGCGGCGCTACCGCTGCCCGCTCGTGTTGGGCTCCGCCACGCCTTCTGCCGAGGCCCTCGACCGCTGCCGCCGTGGAACATATAACGGTGCTACTTGGACGCGTGTCGAGATGCCCGAGCGCCCGGGACACGCCGTGCTGCCCACGGTCCGCATTGCCGACCTGCGTCGTGAGTTTTCTCACGGCAGCCGTTCCATGTTCTCAAAACCGCTGATGGAAGGCTTGGAACGCGTGGTCGAGCGCCGCGAGAAGGCCGTACTGCTGCATAACCGCCGTGGCTTTGCGCCATTCCTTATGTGCCGCGAGTGCGGCTGCGTTCCCACCTGCAATCACTGCTCCACCGCGCTTACGTATCACGAGCGCACGCACACGCTGCAGTGCCACACCTGTGGTTCGTCTTGGCGCGTGCAGCCGTATCCCGCGCTCACGAGTCGCTGCCCCAAGTGCGGCAGTCGCTACCTGGCAAAAATGGGCCTGGGCACGCAGCAGATCGAGGACGCGCTGCACCAGATGCTGCCCGAGGACGTCGCCATTATTCGCATGGATGCCGATTCCACGCGCGGCAAGGATGCGCACAAAAAGCTGCTCGAGCAGTTCGATGCGGCGGATTGCGCCGTGTTGCTGGGCACCCAAATGATCGCAAAAGGTCTCGATTTTCCCGAGGTCACGCTCGTGGGCGTGGTCAATGCCGACTTTGCCCTCAAGCTGCCCGATTTTAGAGCAGGGGAGCGTGCCTACAACTTGCTCGAGCAGGTCGCCGGCCGTGCCGGACGCGGCGATCGTCCCGGCGAGGTCATCATCCAGACCTACCTGCCCGAGGACCCGGTCATCCGCGCCGTCGCCGAGCACGATCGTTCGATCTTTACCGACTACGACCTGGATCAGCGCCGCGACGCGCTGTACCCGCCGTTTGTTCGCCTGGTCAACATCTTGGTGTGGTCGGCGAACCGAGACGACGCGCAGGACTACATCGGACGCATCGCAAAGCTTCTTAAGCGTCGCTGGCATGCCGCCGCGCCCGACTTTTTGCGGGCGGGGAGTGCCGTGCCGCAGGTGCTGGGCCCGGCTTCGTGTGTTATCGAGAAAGCCAAGGACCGTTACCGCTTCCATCTGCTTGTGAAGTCGCCCGTGGGGTACCATGTCTCTGATGATATTGACGCCTGTCTCAAAGAGGCGGGCTCCATGCGCGGCGTGAGCGTGAGCGTTGACGTCGACGCCTATGATTTGATGTAACAACCCGAAAGGATGGCCATGGAAGCCAACGGAATCGTACTTTCGCCCGACCCTCGTCTGCGCCAGGAGTGCGCCGTCATCGAGGAGATCACCCCGGCGATCGAGGCGCTTGCCGAGAAGATGAAGAAGATGATGTTCGAGAACGGCGGTTGCGGCCTGGCTGCCCCGCAGATCGGCGAGCTCATTCAGCTCGTCACCATCGACTGCGACTACAGCGACAAGAGCGACTACGACCCGTACGTGCTCATTAACCCTGTGATCGTGGAGCAGAGCGACCATCTGGTGCCGTTTAGCGAGGGCTGCCTTTCCATTCCTGGCATTAGCTGCGAGATCGAGCGTCCCGACCATGTCGTCGTCGAGGCGTACGACTTGGATGCCAACCTGATTCGTTACGAGGCCTCGGGCGACCTGTTCTGCGTGTGCCTGCAGCACGAGATCGATCACCTGCACGGCAATACCATGTTCGAGCGACTCAAGCCGATGCAGAGGATCAAGGCCGTCAAGGAGTACCAGGACGCCCTGGCCCGCGGCGCTCGACCGGGCGAGACGGAGTAGGTTTGTCCGTCCCCGGGGCTCCCGTATCTTTT
>CABSDO010000164.1 GCA_902476475.1 uncultured Collinsella sp.
CGCCGCCCGGGCGCGGTTTCGGTCGAAGGCGTCAAGCGCCGCTGCCGGGCCGGCATGGGTCGGTGCCAGAGTGGCTTTTGCCAGAGCCGCGTGGTGGCGATCATCGCGCGCGAGCTGGACTGCGACCCCAGCGAGGTGCTGTTGGAGGATACCGGATCTTGGTTGGTTGAGGGACCGCTGAAGGGGGTGCGCTAGGATGGCGGAATTCAAATCGAGTGCGATTGATTGCGAAGTCGTAGAAGCCGTACAAACGCAAGCCTTCGACGTGGTCGTTATCGGCGGCGGACCTGCCGGCATGGCGGCCGCGCTGGCTGCGCATAAGACAGGCGCGCGCGTGGCCATCGTGGAGCGCGAGCAGCACCTGGGCGGCATCCTCCGCCAGTGCGTCCACCCCGGCTTTGGCCTATCGCACTTTAAACAGGAGCTCACCGGTCCCGAGTACGCGCAGCGCTTTATCGACCAGGTGCACGCAACCGACATTGCGCTGTTCCTGAACAGCATGGTAATCGGAATTGATTCGGGCGAGTCCACGGAAGACGCCGCACTCCACACCGTCAAGCTCATGAGCCCCACCGGCATGCTGCAGCTCACCGGGCACGCGATCGTCCTTGCCATGGGTTGCCGTGAGCGCACCCGCAGCGAGATCAAGATCCCCGGCAGCCGTCCCGCTGGCGTGTTTACGGCCGGCCTGGCGCAGCGATACATCAATATCGAAAATCTCAAGCCCGGCTCGCGTGCCGTCATTTTGGGCTCGGGCGACATCGGGCTTATCATGGCACGTCGCTGCACGCTCGAGGGGATTTCCGTCGAGGGCGTGTACGAGCTCATGCCATACGCCAACGGTCTGCGCCGCAACGTCAAGAACTGCCTGGACGATTTTGGCATTCCGCTGCATCTGTCCACCACGGTCACGCGCGTGATTGGGCACGACCGCGTGGAAGCCGTCGAGGTAAGTCAAGTCGACGAGCACCTGGCGCCCATTCCGGGAACCGAGCGCATTGTTACGTGCGACACGCTGCTGCTTTCGGTGGGATTGATTCCCGAGAACGAGCTTTCGGTTGCCGCGGGCGTAGAGCTTGACCCGCGCACGCAGGGCGCCGTGGTGGACCAGAGTCTGCAGACAGGCGTGCCGGGCATCTTTGCCTGCGGCAACGTGCTGCACGTACACGACCTTGCCGACAACGTGACGTGTGAGTCCGAGAGGGCTGGCGCAGCTGCGGCGGTGTACGCGCTGGGCGGCGGCGCGGATGCGGGCGCCCCGGGCGTGGGTTGCCAGCTCACGGTCTCCCCTACCGGCATTGCGGGCTACGCGCTGCCGGGACGCATTACGGCTGCGGCACTCACCAAACTCAACTTCCGCGTGCGCCGACCCGTCGACGCCGCCCGCGTGAAGATCTTGGCCGACGGCGAGGAACTGTTCGCCGGCAAGGTCCGCGCGTTTAAGCCAAGCGTTATGGAAAGCTTCCCACTGCCGGCAAAGGTGATTCAGCGCGCACTCGACTTAGGTGCTAGCGAAATTTTCCTGTCCGTCGATCCCGTCGAGGAGGCATAGACTATGACCGATAACGTGATCGAAACGCTGCAGTTCAACTGCACGACCTGCCCATCCGAGTGCCTTCTGACCGTAGAGGTGGAGCGCGACGCCAATGGCGCCGTGGTGGAAGTGCGCTCCGTAACCGGCAACAACTGCCCGCGCGGCGATAAGTTCGCACATCAGGAGCTCACCTGCCCCATGCGCGTGCTCACAACCACCGTTGCCGTATCAGGCGGCGACGAAGTCCTGCTCCCCGTGCGCACGGCCGAAGCCATCCCGCTGGCACTCCACGCCCAAGCCATGGACCTCATCCGAGGCCTAGTCGTCAACGCCCCCATCCGCATGGGCGACGTAATCCTCCCCAACCTCCTAGACACCAACATCAACCTAGTCGCCAGCATGGACATCGACCCGGCCTAAGCAGCTAATTTAGGACGGGGCTCTTTTCAACTACCCCGCCATCCACCCCGCCCCTCCTCAATTGCGGTGGAATAGTTCCTGGTTTCAGCCAAAACCCCGGCATCCAGGAACTATTCCACCGCAACTTTCTTTGAGAATCGTGCATTTTGCTGCTGCTCGGTTAGTGCTATTTCAAAACTACCCCGGTTTACGGGGCTAAATCGATAACCACCAACCACACCGACCATTTTCGATTTTCGCCAAGCCGTCTACCTGCACTGATAATTGTTCTCGGGGGAAGCGGGCACTGCGGGGCGCGGCAACG
>CABSDO010000165.1 GCA_902476475.1 uncultured Collinsella sp.
GCACGAACGCGTACATCGCGCGTTCGTGCAGGCCGGGGCCGTCCCTCCATCTTCTATGGTGTTGTAACTAAAAGCGCAGGCCAGCGATGCGCTAACGATGTGCCAACGGGTGAGCCGCCAGGTAAACCTCGGTCAGCTGCGTGCGATCGACATGTGTGTAGACCTGCGTGGTCGATATATCGGCATGCCCCAAGATTTCCTGCAGCACGCGCAGGTCGGCACCTCCCGCGAGCATGTGGGTGGCAAAGGAATGGCGCAACGTATGGGGATGGAGTCCAACCAACCCCACCTGGCGCCCATAGCGCTCGCATATAACGTGAACGCCTTGGCGCGACAGACGACGTCCGTTTTTATTTAAAAAAACCGCCGAGGTCTCGGTTCCGCGAGCATGGGCCGCCAAGAGAGAGCGTCCATCACATATATAGTGCGTCAGGGCACGTGCCGCGCTTCCTACCAACGGGGCCAGACGCTCCTTGGAGCCCTTACCGCGAACCAGCACAAAGCCGTCATCGACATGGATATCGCTCACATCGAGCCCCACCAGCTCGCTCACGCGCAAGCCGCATCCATAGAGCACTTCCAAAATGGCGTGGTCGCGCAGCCCCATCTCGCCCTCGGGAAAGTCTTGATCGAGCAGCGCCGAGACATCATCCACGGATAGGTACTCCGGTAAGCGCTCGGCCTTTTTGGGCAGCCGCAACGCTGCCGTCGGATTTTGGGCAACGGCCCCATCTCGCACCAAAAAGGCATGCAGGCCCTTCACGGCCGCAAGTGCACGCTCCACCGAGGCATCAGAATAGCCCCCGTCGCGGCGCTCGGCGACAAAGTCCTCCACGACCTGACGGGTAACCTCTTCAAAAGACGTAATGCCTGCCCGTTCCAAATAAGCACAGTACGTCGTCAAGTCGCGACGATAGGCCGTAATCGTGTTGCGTGCCAAGCCCCGCTCGACCGCGAGATAATCGAGATACTCCCCCGCCGCCACTGCGAGCGACGAGGGAGTAGCTTCGACATATTCCTTATTCGCCGGCACCTTTAGTCCGTAGCCATGTTCATGGGCGTCACCAGCAGGCGGTCAACACCCTCGTGCTGGCCAATCGAGGCGCGCACGAATTCACGGAACAGCGGCTGCGGGTTGGTCGGACGGCTCTTGAACTCGGGGTGAGCCTGGGTGGCCACATACCACGGATGCACGTCACGCGGCAGCTCGACCATCTCGACCAGACGCTCGTCGGGCGAAAGACCCGAGATAACCAAACCGGCGTCCTCGAGCTGGTCGCGGAAGGCGTTGTTGAACTCAAAGCGATGACGGTGACGCTCGTAGACGAGCTCCTCCCCATACGCCTCGCGAGCGAGGGTATCGGCGGCGAGCTTGCACGGATAGGCGCCCAGGCGCATGGTGCCGCCCTTCTCGGTCACGTCCTCCTGCGAGCTCATCAGGTCGATGACACTATACGGACCGTCCGGATCAAACTCGGAGGAGCTGGCGCCGGCAAGGCCAACGACATTGCGGGCGAACTCGCACACGGCGACCTGCATACCCAGGCAAATGCCCAGATACGGAATCTTGTGCTCGCGGGCGAACTCGGCTGCGAGGATCTTGCCCTCCAGGGCGCGCTTACCAAAGCCACCGGGAACCAAGATGCCCGAGGCATCGCCCAGCACCTCGGACACGTTCTGCTCGTCAAGGCTCTCGCCATCGATCAGCTGCACGTCCACGTGACGATCATAGAACACGCCCGCATGGTGCAGGGCCTCGATAACCGACAGGTAGGCATCGGGCAGCTGCGTGTACTTGCCCACGACGGCGATCTTGACCTTGTCGGCGTGGTGGTTGGCATGGTTCTGCTTACGCAGGAACTCATTCCACTCGCTCATGTCGCGCTCGCGCGGGTCCAGACCCAAACGCTCGCAAATGCGCAGGTCAAAATCTTGCTCGGCAAGCAGCTGCGGCACGTCGTAGATGCTCGCGCAGTCCTCGTTGGTAAAGACGCAGTCGGTGTCGACGTCGCAGAAGCTTGCAATCTTGCCGCGAATGGCGTCGTCAATATGGTGGTCGGAACGCAGCACGATGATATCGGGCTGGATGCCAAAGCTGCGGAGCTCCTTAACGGAGTGCTGCGTCGGCTTGGTCTTGACCTCGTGAGCGGCGGCAATATAGGGGACGAGCGATACGTGGATGTAGCAGACGTTCTCGGGACCGGCCTCCTTGCGGTACTGGCGGATAGCCTCC
>CABSDO010000166.1 GCA_902476475.1 uncultured Collinsella sp.
GCACCCGCGGCGAGCGCCGAGGCAAACCCCCGGCGCGACATTTCAAAATCAAACGCGCGCATCGCTAGCACGTCCCCTCGTTAGGCATCGTCCATGCGTGATGGTCGGTATGCAGCAGCCCCTCGGCCAGCGGCGAGAGCGGCGCACCCAAGAACTCGCGGTAGCACGCCTGGACATCGGGATTCTCGTGCGAGAAGCGAATGTCCGCAGCGGCATCCAGGCCCCAGAGCACCTGGCCACGCTCGGCCGCCAGCTCGCAACCGTCGTGGATGGGCTGACCGCCACCACCGACGCAGCCGCCCGGGCATGCCATAACCTCGACGAAGTCATAGCTCACGCGGCCGTCACGAATCGCGTCGAGCAGGCGGGCGGCATTGCCCAGCCCGTGTGCCACGGCGACGCGCACCTTGGTGCCATCGATATCGGCCACGGCCTCCTTCCAGCCGTCGAGTCCGCGCACATCGGTAAAGAAGTCGGCGTCGGGGTTCTTGCCCGTCACCAGGTAATAGGCCGAGCGCACGGCGGCCTCCATCACGCCGCCCGTGGCGCCAAAGATCACGCCCGCGCCCGTGCCAAAGCCCAGCGGCGTATCGAGCGGCTCCTCAACCAGCGTATCCACGCTCACGTGGTTCGCGCGGATCATGCGCACCATCTCGCGCACCGTCAGCGCAACGTCCACGTCGGGCGTGCCGTCCTCGCCCACCATGCTCGGCAGCGCGCACTCGGCCTTCTTGGCCGTACACGGCATCACGGACACCACAAACAGACGCTCGGGCTCCACGCCCAGCACCTTGGCGTAATAGGTCTTGGCGATGGCGCCGAACATCTGCTGCGGCGACTTGGACGTGGACAGGCTGTCGACAAACTCCGGATAGCGCGCCTTCACAAAGCGCACCCAGCCCGGGCAGCAGCTCGTGAACATGGGCCAGTTGCGGCTGTCGCCCTCGCTCTTGGCGGCCTTACCTAGGCGCTCGAGCAGCTCGGAGCCCTCCTCCATAATGGTGAGATCGGCCGAGAAGTCGGTGTCGAACACGTACTCAAAGCCCACGCGGCGCAGCGCGCAAGCCAGGCGCTCGACGGTAGCCTCCTCGTGCGGAATGCCGAGCTCCTCGCCCCAGGCGCTACGCACGGCCGGCGCGATCTGCACCAGCACGATCTTGTCGGGATCGGCGATGGCGTCGAACACGGTCTCGGTATCGTCACGCTCGCGCAGGGCGCCCGTCGGGCAATGCGTGATGCACTGACCGCACGCGACGCAATCGGTCTTGCCGATCGGCGCACGCCCGCGGGTGCCCACGGCGGTATGCGTGGCACGGTTGGTCAGGTCCCAAATCCCTAAGCCCTGTACGCTCTCGCACACCTTGATGCAGCGCATGCATTTGATGCACTTGTCGTTATCACGGATGATGGGGAAATCGAAGTCCCAGCCCTCGCGCGCCAGGTGCTGCTCGTACGGCAGATAGAAGATGCCCAGGTCGTTGGCGATGGTCTGCAGGTTGCAGTTACCACTGCGCACGCAGCTCGTACAGCGCGAGTCATGCTGAGACAGTAGCAGTTGCACGTTGGTGCGACGCGCCTCGCGGGCCTTGGGGCTGTTAGTGTGGACCACCATGCCGTCGAGCACGTAGTTGTTGCAGGCAGCAACCAGCTGGTCGCAGCCCTCAACCTCGACCACGCACACGCGGCAACCGCCGATCTCGTTTAGATCGCGCAGGTAGCACAGGGTGGGAATCTGGATGTCGACGGACTTGGCCGCATCCAGGATCGTGGTGTGCTCGGGCACCACGACCTCGCAATTATCGATAGTGAGCTTGACCATGTTGAGTGCTCCGCTTTCGGTGTTGTCGCTGACAGTGGGGTTGTTGAGCTCTACCATTCCAGGTTCCTCCCTCCGCGGAACGCGCCAAAGCCAAAGTGGTCGCAACGCAGGCAGCGGCTTGCCTCCTGGCGTGCCTCCTGCTCGGTAAGGCCCTGCTCGACCAGATTCCAATCGTGGATGCGCTCGCCGGCCTCGCGCTCGCCAAGCTCGCAGCGGCCGCACTCGTGCTTGCCCTTAAACTGCACGGTCGGCAGCTCAACGTCGAGCTTGATCTTGTGGTCAAAGCCCAAGTAGCGGTCGATATTTGCCGAAGCAACTCGACCGGCGTTGATGGCACGGATGACCGTGGCGGGGCCG
>CABSDO010000167.1 GCA_902476475.1 uncultured Collinsella sp.
CGCACGGCGGGATCCAGACATGTCCGAGGACGATTTGGGAGGTAAGCCCTGGGGCCTCCGATGGGGGCGGTTCCAGCCGAGGCTATTCGTCGCCGAAGCTGATGCCCAGCGCCTTGGCCTCGCGCACCAGATCGCTCTGGGGGTCGACATACTTGAGCTTGCCGGCGACATCCTCGAGCGGCATGTGGCACATCTTGCCGTCGCGCAGGGCGATCATGTAGCCAAACTCGCCGCGCAGGCAGCCAAGCGCGGCCTCGACGCCGCACTGGGTCGCAAAGATGCGGTCCTGAGCGTCGGGCTGGCCGCCGCGCTGCGTGTGACCGGGGATAGCGACGCGGGTCTCGCGACCGGTCTTGGCCTCGATCTCCTTGGCGATGTCGTAGACGATCGACGGGCTCGTGCGCTCGGCGAGCTTCTTCTTGTACTCCTTCTTGGACAGCGCCGCGTCTTCCTTGGAGATAGCGCCCTCGGCGACGGCCACGATGGTAAAGCGGCTGCCGGTCTCCATGCGATGCTCGATGGTCTTGATGACCTGGTCCATGTCGTAGGGGATCTCGGGAATCAGGATGACGTCCGCGCCACCCGCAACGCCGGCGTACAGCGGGATCCAGCCAACCTTGTGGCCCATGATCTCGATAACGAACACGCGGCCGTGGCTCGAAGCGGTGGTGTGGATGTCATCGATGCACTTGGTGGCGACGTCGATGGCGCTCGTAAAGCCAAACGTCATCTCGGTGCCCCAGGTGTCGTTATCGATGGTCTTGGGCAGAGCGATAACGTTGAGGCCCTCTTCGCGCAGGCGGTTGGCGGTCTTGGTGGAGCCGTTGCCGCCCAGCATAAACAGGCAGTCGAGCTGCAGCTTGTGATAGGTGTGGACCATTGCCGGCACCTTCTCGACGCCGTCGGCCTCGGGAGTGTCCAGACGCTTGAACGGCGTGCGGCTCGTGCCCAGGATGGTGCCGCCGCGGGTGAGGATGCCGCTAAAATCGGCGGGCGACATGACGCGGAACCTGCTGTAGATAAGGCCCTGGTAGCCGTCCTCAAAACCGTAGATCTCGATAGGCTCTTCGCTATTGGTCATGAGCGTTTTGACGATGCCACGCATGGTGGCGTTGAGCGCCTGGCAGTCGCCGCCACTAGTAAGAAGACCGATCCTAAGCATGGTGAATCCTTCCGGGCAAGTTATAACATGCGCATAAGTTTACCCCCGCACACTGTTGATGCGGGGGTAAAACGTGTTAGCTCAAATGTATAGAAATGTAAGTAACATCAGGCGAGCGTAAGGACGACGGTGCCAGCTCCTTACAGCGCGAAGGCGTCGACGTCGCCCCAGTGGCGGCGCAGCGTGATGGCGGCAGCGGGCTCGGTATTGTCAAAGACGACCGACCATTGCGTATTGCTGGTGATGTCTTCCGGATTGGGCTCTTGCGCTGCGGCGCGCAGGGCTTTCCAAGCGACTGCCTCGTCTTGGGCACCGACATGGGCGTCAAGGACATTGGCGATTGCGACGGCGCGCTCTTTACCATGGCCCAGCTCGCCGTTCTTTTGGTTGGGCAGCACTTCGTCACCATAGCAGGCATAGAAGTTCGTAACCTGGCGTACAGGAGTCGCTTTGAAAGCGCGGTCCGGATCGCGCGGATCCCACTCTACTACGCGCGCGTCACCGGCAGCGTCGTTGATAAAGAAGTGGTAATCGCGTCCGGCCATGGCGTGCATGTCGTAGGCAGAAAGCAGGTCTACGGCCTCCTGCGTGGTGGCGGCACGGTCGAGCACCAGACGGATGGCGAGCGAGGTATTGATGACGGGGCGTTGCGTGTCCTGGTCGCAGGGCTTGGAATCCAGGGTGAGCACGGCAATGGACACGCCGCATTCGTTAACACCGTCGAGCTGGGCAAACGGGCCCATGAGTGCGGCGGCACGTCCGGCGACGGAGTCAAGCGGAGTGTTATCGCCCAGGTTGTTAAGGGCGGCAAACCCGATGGAGGCATAGCTGCCGCGCGGGTGATTGCGCACCAGCAGCGCCGAGGTGTCGTCCTTAAAGTCGTAATTGCGACCGGTGCGCACGCGGCCTTCGGCATCTACGGCGACAAAAGCGCTGCAGGCAAACTGGGGCGCCTGGACATGTGCCGGCACACCGGGCAGCACCTGCACCACCACGGCATCGATATAGGC
>CABSDO010000168.1 GCA_902476475.1 uncultured Collinsella sp.
GCCTCCGTCATGTAGAAGGTTTTCGTGCGGCCCGTCGACTTCGCCAGGCGGTCGTACCTGTTCGCGAGGTCCTCGGGGGTTCTCAGGCCTGCGGTGGCGGTTGCCATGATGCACCTCCCGGTTAGATGTAATACGTGTATTACGTTCTATCACATCACCCGAACCCCGCACCGGCGTACGGTCGTATCTGCTTTTTTACCTTACATTTTGTCAACCGGCCCATGCCCGGCTTGTTCAGCCGGATTAAATCAACTGTTAAATCAATCCAGGCCTGTAGGGGGCGGTGGAAATCTTTCGAGGACTGGGGGCGCCGTCCCTGGGTCGGCTCCTCGATGGCCGCGGCTGAATTCCCCTGCCATCGGCTGCGTGGGTTCCGGCACGGGGCTCTGGCGCTGCTCGAACTGGGCGCAAGACTCGGCTGTTGGTCGTACCGGACGGCATACGTTTTGAGACCGGCAAGCTGATGCCGGCTCGAGGACAGCGGCCCGGTGCACCGGGCCGATCGATAGCGGTCTCAGGTTCACAGCGCAGTTTCTCAGGGCTCGCATATATAGGAAGACTTGATCGGCAATCGATTTTAATGAAGTCGACAGCGCATGTCAGAGCTTTCAGCAAACCGCAGGTAAATTCGTATACCAAAAATTGGTACACGGATTTACCTGCGATGTTCATTTGTTGGCTGAAATCGGCATAGCAACTAGCGGAAGGCATCATCGAAGGAGCGTGCTGGAAAGCACCCGTCTCCTTAACTGTTAGAAATGCAAGTTAATAATCTATGTGGTCAATATGCCGTTAAACCCGCATATCGATACCGCTCAGCCATTCGCCTCGCCCCCGTCGCACGTATCTTCATTCAATCTGTTACTTTTAATCTAACGATTCTTTGAGGAACGTAGGTGCTTCTGAATGTACTGTCGACTTCTTCTCAAACTGATCCTAAGAGACAAGGCCGTATGGATTTGTACGCTCGTTCTCGCTGCAGCCTTTTCCGTCCCCATTGCGTTCGATTCACCCATCTACGGGCCCTTCTTTATGAAGCAGGGCATGCAGGGCTTTGTCGACGCATTCAATACGCGCGCGCCCCAGGCCAGCGGCACAGACCTATCGCCAGAGCAGCAAGATGACGCTGAGCTTGCAAGATACGCGAACGCCGCCCTCGCCGCCCAAACCGACGCCGCCTTTCTCGATTCTGCCGAGAGCTACTACGCGCTCATGGACGAGGGCTTCCAATCCGGGTCCATCGTGGGAGACCGAGAGACCAATGACGCGGAGCTCGCGTATTGCCGCGCCCTGAGCAGCTCCGGAATCACGGATATCCCGGCCTCCGCAAGCGACCTGCCGTTCCTTTCCTTCCTGCCCTACGCCATTGCCACGGCGCCGTCTTTCCTTCCCTTCATCCCCTTCCTTCTCTCGTCGATACTCGTGCTCGGCGCCACAAGGCCCGGTACCCTGGCGGCAAAGGCGCCCGTACCCAAATTCCGGTGCCTTATCCAAACCGTGTTTTCGATAATTGGCGCGGGGACCGCGATGCTCCTCGCCGGCCTTGCGCCCGGGAGTATTTACGCCTTGGCCCTAAACGGCTTCGGGCAAATCGGGTACCCGATCGCCTTCTTCCATAACGGCGCGCTTACCGCCACGACCGCGGGAAACGTCTTCACTACCCTGCTTCTCGCGCTGCTCGCGGGTGGAACCTTGATATCCGTTTGTTCCGTCGTCCTATCGACCGCAACGAGGCGCGTCTTCGCGGGCCCCCTTGCCTCAGCGCTGCTTGTCGCGGCCCCGGCATTCCCGTTACTGTCCGATTCGGCACTGGGGCATAATGCCGCGCTCGAGCTCCTGCCGCTGGCCGTGTTCTCGCCTATCGAGGCAACGGGTTACGTAGGATGCTTCCCGACAGAATTCATTGGCTCCGGTTCAAGCGGTGCATCGATGCTTGCCGTGGCCCTGGCATACGTCGCGGTCTTTTTTGCGGTCGGCGCCGTTGCGACACGTTCGCCCAAACAGCCTGGACCCGCGAAAAAGCACCATGGGCTCGAGCTTCTGGACGCGAGCGTGGGATACGGAAGCAC
>CABSDO010000169.1 GCA_902476475.1 uncultured Collinsella sp.
CTGGCGGGCGATACCGCCGAGCCACAGCATCGCTTTGCCACCACGTCTGACAACATTGCCGAGTTTGCGGTGGCGGGTAGCTTTATCTTTGGCCAGCCGCTTAAAAGCATCGAGCATGTCGATATCGACGAACTTGGTTAGGCTCGCAATGTCGCCGGAGGCTTCGCCGCATCTTTTGCCGAAAGGATAGTTCCATGGAATACATGCAGGTCAACCGCGCCAACGGTCGCGCCGTCAACGAGCTGCGCCCCGTTAAGCTCACCCGCGGCGTCATGAAGCACGCCCACGGCTCGTGCCTGGCTGAGTTCGGCGACACGCGCGTACTGTGCGCCGCCACCATCGAGGAGGGTGTGCCTGGTTGGCGCAAGGGCGCCAAGGCCGGCTGGGTAACGGCGGAATATGCGATGCTACCGGCCTCGACCGGTAAACGCTGCAAGCGCGAGCATGCCAACCGCAAGGGCCGCTCCATGGAGATCGAGCGGCTTATCGGCCGCAGCCTGCGTACCGTCGTCAATATGAAGGCGCTCGGCGAGTACACCGTTACCGTCGACTGCGATGTGATCCAGGCCGATGGCGGCACGCGTACGGCGAGCATTACCGGCGCCTGGGTGGCGCTGCACGACGCCCTTGCCATGTGGGTCGAGGCGGGCAAACTCGAGCGCATCCCGCTCACGGGCCAGGTTGCCGCCATTTCCATGGGCGTCGTCGACGGCAACACCCTGCTCGACTTGGATTATTCCGAGGACAGCCACGCCGAGGTCGACATGAACCTCGTCGCCACCGATTCTGGTGAGATGATCGAACTCCAGGGTACCGGCGAGCAGGCGCCCTTCGACCGCAAGCGTCTCAACGCCCTGCTCGACCTGGGCGATAAGGGTATCGCCGAGCTCATCGAGCTTCAGCGCCAAGCCCTCGCCTAACCTGCCAAAAAGGGACAGGTTTATTTTGGCAGGTTTTATCTGGGAAAACGTCGAAGTATAAGACTGCCGTTGATTGAGACGGGAGAGAGGCCGAAGTCCTCGTCGTCCTCAACTCGGCATTGCTATAGAGACAAAGGAGACCAGCTATGGCACTTGAGAAGATTGACATCGACACCCTCGACCCGGCGGCGACCATCGTCGTGGCAACCGGCAACGCCCATAAGCTCACCGAGATCGAGGCCATTTTGGGCAAGGTCATGCCCGAGGTGCGCTTTGTGGCGCTCGGCCAGCTGGGCGATTTTGAGGACCCCGAGGAAAACGGCACGACGTTTTTGGAGAACGCCATCATCAAGGCGCAGGCTGCGGTCGAGGAGACGGGCCTTATGGCCATCGCCGACGACTCCGGCTTGGTCGTCGATGCGTTGGACGGCGAGCCGGGCGTGTATAGCGCGCGCTATGCGGGCGTGCATGGCGACGATGCCGCCAACAACGCCAAGCTTCTCGTTAACCTGCAAGGCGTGGCAGACGAGGACCGTACCGCGCGCTTTATGAGCGTCGTCGCGCTTATCGATACGGACGGCCTGGTCACCTATGGCGAGGGCGCCTGCGAAGGCGTTATCGCGCACGAGGGCCGCGGCGAACACGGTTTTGGCTACGACCCGCTGTTCCTGCCGGTCGATACGCCGGGCAAGACCATGGCCGAGCTCACGGCGGACGAGAAGAACGCCATCAGCCATCGTTTCCATGCGCTCGAGCATCTGTCCGCCAAGCTGACGGGCGAGGAGTAGACCGTGCGTGCGGTGGTGCAGCGCGTGCTCAACGCCAGCGTGACAGTCGACGGCGAGTGCGTGGGCCGTATTGGACGCGGCTACTTGGTGCTGCTGGGCGTGGGCAACGGCGATACACGCGCCGAAGCCGACAAGCTGTGGGGCAAGCTCCGCGGGCTGCGTATCAACGAGGACGAGAACGGCAAGACCAACTTGGCGCTGGCGGATGTCGACGGCGAGGTGCTCGTGGTGTCGCAGTTCACGCTGTTTGCCGACTGCCGCCACGGCCGCCGTCCGTCGTTTACGGACGCCGGCGCGCCCGATGTCGCTA
>CABSDO010000170.1 GCA_902476475.1 uncultured Collinsella sp.
AGTGCGCGCCGTGCTCCATGGTGTTTCAGGATGTGCACCTGGTAGAGGGCGCCTCTGCTTTGGATAACGTGCTGGTGTGCGCCGACGCGCGCGTGGATGCCTCGAGTGCCGCGGCCCTGTTGCGCCTGCTGGCGCCGGGGGTCGATGTGCATGCTCGTGTGGCCGAGCTCTCGGGCGGGCAGCGCCGTCGCGTCGAGATTGCCCGAGCCCTGCTGTGTCCGGGCGACGCGGTGATTCTGGACGAGCCCTTTACCGGTCTGGATGCCGCTGCGCGCGACGCATGCGCCGAGGTCGTGCTCGACTTGCTCGACGGCCGCATGCTGTTGTTTGCTACGCACGATGCCGTCGACGCTCAGGCCCTCAATATCTCGGACATCATCACGCTCTAAATACTTACTCAGCAACAAAATGATCCGTTTTTTCTCCGTCCCCATAGGGTTGGGTATGGTATTCTATCTGCGGGGTAATACTTAGGATTACCAAGTAATACCAACGCAGTAGAAACAAACTCCAGATGCGGGCCAATCGGGTTGCCTTCACAGCCCGTCGCCCAGCCGCGTGGCCCGCATCTATCCGCACCACCGTCGTTTCAAAAAGGAAGCGCCATGGCAGAACACATGACCCCGGTTGTCGCGAAGGTCTTGCCCGAGGAAAAGGCGGCCTTCGCGGCGGCAACCCAACTCGTAGGCACCACGCCGTCCAACGCCATCCGCATGTTCATCGCCGCCTTCAATCGCTGCGGCACCTTTCCGTTCGACATTTCGCCCAGCGGGGCCTTTGGCAAAGACTGTCCCCAACAGCTAGTCGTTGAAGAACGTCCCCAATGACTAGTCGTTGGGAGGAGGCCGGCATGCTCAATGCGATGATTTGGGCGCTTGCCTGTTTTGGCGTCGTCGCTGCCGATATTGCCCTGAGCGTCGTTTTGTTCTCCGCCCTTGGCGTCGCATCGGTGTTCATGGGTTTTTCGATCGATGATTTCGACATCCAATTGCTTCAGGCCGTCGCGCAGACGGCGTCGTTTTTGATGGCGCTGCTGTGGTGGCGTTATCTGTGGCCGCGTTCGTTTATGGCACGCCGGCAAAGCGCGCATCCGCTCGGCGGGGGAGCGCGTGGGGCATGGAAACGCATCGCCTGCGTTATCGTGATTGGCCTGGCCCTGCAGGTGGTCGTTGGTTACGTGACCGACGCCGTGCTGTCGCTGTTGCCCGATGCCGCGGCCGACTACAGCGAGCTTGTCGAGGAAACAGGTATGGGCGACACCAGCTATCTCGCCGTCCTGACTACGGTGCTCGGCGCCCCATTTTGTGAGGAGCTGCTGGTGCGCGGCATTATTTTTGAGTTTTCGCTCCGAGCGTTTAATCCGCAGTGCCGCCCACTTTGGAAGCGCCGGCGTCGTGCGAGCGCGCAGGACGGCGCCATGGTGCCCTGGGCGGCCCCAAGCACGTGGGGTATCGCTGCGGCGATTGTGCTGCAGGCGGCAATCTTCGGTTTTATGCACATGAATTGGGTGCAGGGTTGCTACGCGGGTGCCGCCGGCCTCATCTTTGGTTGGGTGCTCGTGACGACCGGAAAGCTCCGCTACACGATCCTGCTGCACTTTGCCTTTAATGCCGGGTCGTATCTCATGACGTTGCTCTGGTTTGTGAACACGCCGTTCGGCGTGGCAATTACGGTCGCTATCGCCGGTGCCATCCTCGTTGAGGCAATGCGCTCGCTGCGCCACGCGTGTGGGATGGACGCAGCGAGCGCACCACTGCCCTAGTTGCGCCTGCCGCCGCCGTTGGCGCCCTGACGCCCCTGGGCCGCGCGGTTGCGGCCTGCGGTGTTCTGCGCACGCGACATGCCGCCGTGGCCCTTGCTGCCCTTGGGCCCCTTGCCAGCGCCGCCGCCATGCGGTTTGCCGCCCTTCTTGCCGGTGCCATGCCCACCGCCAGCAGATGTCTCGCCCGGGCGCGGGGGCACAGGACGAATCAGGCAATGCTTGGTGTAGCCAATTAGATCGCGGCGGCC
>CABSDO010000171.1 GCA_902476475.1 uncultured Collinsella sp.
GCGGCCGCGACAACGTCGGCATGATCACCGGCGACACGCATATCAACACGCAGGCGCCCGTGATCTGCTGCACCGCGGAGATCCTCGCCAACCAGGCGCTGCGCGAGGGGGAGGACTCCGACGTGGGCTGCGTCGCCATGGACGAGTTCCACTACTTTGCCGACCCCGACCGCGGCTGGGCCTGGCAGGTGCCGCTGCTCACCCTGCCCCACACGCAGTTTATGCTCATGAGCGCCACGCTCGGCGATGTCACCGCCATCGCCGCCTCACTCGAGGAACACACCGGCGCTACCTGCGACTTGGTAGTCGATGCCCCACGCCCCGTGCCGCTGAGCTACGACTACGTGACGACCTCGCTCGAGGGCACCGTCGAGCTCGCCATGCGCCGCGGAGAGGCTCCGCTCTATATCGTGCACTTTAGCCAGGATGCTGCCCTTGCGACGGCGCAATCCCTCGCCAATTTTGGCATCGCCAGCAAGGAGCAACGCGAGGCTATTAAGGATTCTGGTCACTAGACGAGCTTCTCGACGGCCTTCGGCAAGATCCTCAAGCGCTTGCTTGGCTGCGGCGTCGGCGTGCACCACGCCGGTATGCTGCCGCGCTATCGCCTACTGGTCGAGCGCCTGGCACAGCAGGGCCTACTGCCCGTCATTTGCGGCACCGACACACTCGGCGTCGGCATCAACGTGCCCATCCACACCGTGGTCCTCACCGCGCTCACCAAGTTCGACGGCTACAAGATGCGTCGCCTGCGCGCCCGTGAGTTCCATCAGATCGCCGGTCGCGCAGGCCGCTCGGGCTTCGATACCGAGGGCATGGTCATTGCCGAGGCCCCGGAGCACGAGATCGAGAACGCCAAGCTCATGGCCAAGGCGGGCGACGACCCCAAGAAGCTCCGCAAGATTAAAAAGAAGAAGGCCCCCGAGGGCTTTGTCACCTGGAACAAGCAGACCTTTGAGCGCCTGATCGAGACGCAGCCCGAAACGCTCAAGCCGCGCCTTCGCATCACACACTCCATGGTGATTAGCGTGGTCGAGCAGGGCGGCGATGCCCGAGCCCGCGTACACGACCTCATCGAGACGAGCCTGCAGACTCCCGAGGAAAAGGCAAAGCTCGAGGTTCGTGCCGACGAGATCTTCGCCACGCTCATCGACTCCGGCGTCGTCGTACGCACCGAGGTGCCGCCCGCACCCGACGCACCGGCTGACGCCGCGCCGGACATCGACTACGCGCTGACGGTCGACCTGCCCGAGGACTTTGCGCTCGACCAGCCGCTCTCGCCGTTTTTGCTTGCCGCGCTGGAGCTGCTCGACCCCGAGAGTGAGACCTATACCATGGATCTCATCTCGATGGTCGAGGCTACGCTCGAGGACCCCAAGCAGGTATTGCGCGCACAGGAGCGCGCCGCGCGCGACCGCGCGATGGCCGAAATGAAGGCTGACGGCGTCGAGTATGAGGAACGCCTGGAGCGCATCCAGGATGTCACCTACGAAAAGCCGCTCGAGGACTTGCTCGATGCCGCCTTCGACAAGTACTGCCAGGAAGTACCTTGGGCCAACGACTACCAGCTCTCGCCCAAGAGCGTCCTGCGCGACATGCTGGAGAGCGCGAGCGACTTTAAGGGCTATATCCAAAAGCTCGGCATCGCCCGCTCCGAGGGCATTCTGCTGCGCTACCTAGCCGAGGCCTACCGTTCGCTCGACCGCACCGTGCCCATCGAGAAGCGCGACGAGCGCCTGCGCGACATTGTCTCGTGGCTGGGCTTTGTAGTGCGCTCGGTGGACTCGAGCCTGGTGGACGAGTGGGAGAACGCCGGCAACCCCGCTGCACTCGACGCCGCACCGCCGCAGGGCATCGACGAGGTCGTTGCAGACCGCCGTGGCTG
>CABSDO010000172.1 GCA_902476475.1 uncultured Collinsella sp.
TCAGGCGCCTTTCGTATGCGCAGACGGGCGGCGTTGTCTCCGAGGGCTCGTTCGATACCGGTGAGCTGCATATCGATTTTGATGCCGGCATCGCCACGATGGATGGCGAGGAACTGCATCTGACGCCGATCGAGTATAAGCTCCTGTGCCTGCTGGCGCATAACGCCGACAAGGTACTGACGCACCAGTTTATCCTGCACGAGATTTGGGGCACGGCGACCAAGAGCGACCTGGCGAGCCTGCGTGTCTTTATGGGCACGCTGCGCAAGAAGATCGAGTCCGACCCCGCGCATCCGCGCTATATCCAGACGCACGTGGGTATTGGTTACCGATTGGTCATCCAGGGATAGGTCGGCATCCGCCATCCCAATATGAGTTGCGGTGAAATAGTTCCTGTTTGGGCCTTTACCAGGCTTTTTAGGAACTATTCCACCGCAACTTTGTCTATTTGCCCTTGGGCTTGCTGGCGTAGAACTTCTTCTTTTTGGGCTTGCCGGCGGGGGAGGGCTTGCCGGCAAAGTTGGACTTGCCGTTGCCGGCCTGCGCGTGCGCGGGCGCCGTTGCGCGAGGCTTGCGGGCTTCGGGGTTGCGCAACTCCTCGGTTCGCTCGGCAATTTCCTCGGCGCTAAAGCCGACCTCGGCCATGGCGTCCTCGATGGGCAGGCGGCGCACGATATAGCAGTGGTGCACCTTCTGGTTGCGCGCGAAGTCCTCGGGAATGGTCTGCGTCGTAATGTCCTCCAGCACGACGCCCGCGCGCGCGAGCTTGCGCGTCTCGGGGCGGAAGCCACGCAGGTTGCAGCTAAAGATGGCATGTCCGCCCTGTGCGAGCAGGCGCGATACGCCGGCCAAAAGCTCAACATGGTCGCGCTGGACATCCCAGGTGCGGCGGCCCATCTTGGACGAGTTCGAGAACGTGGGCGGGTCGACAAAAATCAGGTCCCAGCGGTTGCGCGTCTGGCGCTGGTCGCGAATCCAGGCGAGCACGTCATCGCGCACAAAGTGATGCTGCGGACCAACAAAGCCGTTCTGGCGCATATTGCGCTCGGCCCAGTCCAGGTAGGTGTTGGAAAGGTCGACCGTCACAGTTTCTTCGACGCCGCCGTCTGCCGCATAGCAGGTGGCGGTGCCGGTATAGGCGAACAGATTGAGGAAGCGGCGTGCTTGTTTGGCGTGCTCGCGCACCAGGTTGCGGGTGACGCGGTGATCCAAGAAGATGCCCACATCCAAATAGTCGTCAAAGTTGACGGCAAAGGTAAGGCCGCCCTCTTCGATGAGCGGTAGGCGACGGCGCGCGATGTTGGCGCGCTCGCCCGAGCCACCCTTGCCGGCGCCCTGCTTGCCGTACTGCGAGCCGCCGCGCGAGCGCATGCGGGCCTTGGCGTGCACATGCTCGGCGGGAACATCCAGGATGCGCGGCGCGATGGCCAAGATGTCGAGCATACGGGCCTGGGCCAGTGCGGGGTCGATGGTCTTGGGCGCGGCGTATTCGGCGACGACGAGCCAGCGGCCCGGCGTCTGCGGGCAGCCCTCGTACAGGTCGATGGCGGCGGAGTAGTCGGGCAGGTCGGCATCGTAGACGCGGTAGCAGCTCACGCCCTCGCGCTTGGCCCACTTGCGGCGCAGACGGGCATTCTTGCGCAGACGGTTGGCGAACTGCTCGGACTCCGGGATGAGCACGGGCAGCGGCTTGCCGTCGCCCAAGTCGAGCGTGGCAGCAGGTTCGGGCATGGGGGTGTCGGCGGCTTCGTCTTCGGCGTCCGCGGTTTGCTCCTCGGTGTTTGCGCTGGTCGCAGCTTCGAATGCCGCGGCGGCGTGGTCGAGCGAGGGCCAAACCTCAAGAGCCGCCTCCTCGTTATTGGGCAT
>CABSDO010000173.1 GCA_902476475.1 uncultured Collinsella sp.
CCCGCCGCCGCATCGAGGCCGGCGAGCCCTACGTCCTGCGCATCAAGGTGCCCGAGGACCGCGGTGACGTCGTCATCCACGACGCTGTCCACGGCGAGGTAACCTTCGACGCCAAGGAGCTCGATGACTTTGTCATCTTCCGCTCCGACGGTACGCCCACGTACAACTTCGCGACCGTCGTCGACGACGCCATGATGAAGATCACCCACGTCATCCGCGGCGACGACCACCTCTCCAACACCCCGCGCCAGGTCATGGTCTACGAGGCCCTCGGCGCGCCCGTGCCCACGTTCGCCCACATCTCCATGATCTTGGGTGCCGACGGCAAAAAGCTTTCCAAGCGCCACGGTGCAACCTCGGTGGAGGAATACCGCGACGCCGGTTACCTGTCCGATGCCTTTGTCAACTATCTGGCGCTGCTCGGCTGGTCGCTCGACGGCGAGACCACGATCATCCCGCGCGATGTCCTGGCCAGCAAGTTCTCGCTCGACCGCATCTCCAAGAACCCGGCGACCTTCGACCCCAAGAAGCTCGATTGGGTCAACGCCGAGTACATCAACGGCATGTCCGATGCTCAGTTTGCCGACGAGATCATGGTCCCCGAGCTGCACGAGGCGGGTCTCATCGAGGGCAACGTCGAGTACGGCGAGGACTGGATTGACGCGCTTGCCGCCATCGTCAAGCCGCGCACCAAGATGCCGGCCGACGCCGTGACCGTTGCCGCCCCCATCTTCGCTACGGCCGAGTCGCTCGAGTATGATGAGAAATCCGTCAACAAGGGCCTGGCCAAGGAAGGCATGGGTGCCATTCTGGATGTCGCCAAGGCCGCGCTCGAGGGCGTGGACGAGTGGACCGCCGAGGCCATCGACGCTGCGCTTGAGCCGCTGCCCGAGCAGATGGACCTCAAGAAGCGCGTGGTGTTCCAGGCCGTGCGCGTCGCCGTCTGCGGCAACATGGTGAGCCCTCCGCTGGGCGAGACCATGGCACTCGTCGGCCGCGACGATTGCCTGGCGCGCATCGACCGCGCCCGCACGATGGCGCTGTAATCGCTGCGCAAACGTTTGTATCCGAGCCCCGTTCACTCAGAGCGGGGCTCTTGTTTCTGTACCGATGAGTGGGTTGCTGGGACAAAATAATCAGTAGTGTTTGTCCCATGTTCGAATGACGCAACAAGCTCGACACTCGTATCGGCCATGGGACAAACACTACTGATTATTTTGTCCCACCCCTTTCAGGTCCGTTCGTTAGAGGTGGTGTATGGCTCAACAACTGTCGCTGTTTGGTTCGCCGGAACCGGAGGAGACTCCGGCGAAGCCCGTGCTTGCCGCTGCCTCGGCTCAGCCTAAGCCTGCACCTGAGCCCATTGCCGCCTACGCGAACGTTGTCCTTGACATTCCCACCCGCGCGCTGTCCGAGCCGTTTGCTTACGGCATTGCGCAGTCCCTTGCTAATGAGGCCCAGATCGGGTCTACGGTCCTGGTCCACTTTGGTAACCGTGCCGCCGCGGGCTATATTGTCGACATTGCGCCTGGGCTGGGCGACCTGCAGGGCAACAACGTCCTCGACCCTTCGCGCATTAAGCCCGTCGAAGCTATTCTTAGCAAACCGCTCTTTACCGCCGAAGCCGCCCGTATCGCATGCTGGATGAGCCGCGAGTACGTCGCAACGCTTTCCGAGTGCCTGCGCCTGTTTTTGCCCCCGGGCGGCAGCCCGCGTGTGGTCAAGGGTGACGACGGCGTGTGGACGGTTGAACGTCCCGCTGTCAAGCCTATCCAAAACCGCTGGGTCATGCTCACGCCCGAGGGCTTCGACTATACGCCTCCCAAAACGGCGGTTCGTCAGCGTCAGCTCATTGAGGC
>CABSDO010000174.1 GCA_902476475.1 uncultured Collinsella sp.
CGCGGATATAGGGAATAGCGCAGAAGCTGCAGAACCGGTCGCAGCCGTCGGAAATCTTCACGTACGCGACGGACCCCTCGACGGTGCGCTTGACATCGGGAACGAAAGCGGGAGCCGAGCGACCTACGCCCAAAAGGCGATCGACAACGGCAACGATGCCGTCCTCTTCATCCGTGCGCACGAAGGCAGCAACCTCGGGCAGCTCGCCAGGGAGGTCGTCGCCGTAACGGGAGGGCACGCAGCCGCACATGACGATGGGAACAGAACGAACGCCGTCCGCAACTTCCTCGGCCAGCGCGAGCGTCGCTTCGATGCTCTCCTCCGTTGCCGAGGCCAAAAAGGAGCAGGTGTTAACGATGGCGAGGTCGGCCTCAGAAACATCGTATGCAACCTCATAGCCAGCCGCGAGAAGCAAGGAGCGCATGCGATCGGTATCGACCTCGTTCTTAGCACAACCGAGCGTGATGTAGTAAACGGAACCGAATGCGTCTTCGAACTGCTGGGACATGGCAACCTTTCAATCGTGAGCTATCCCTGTTTGCGCCGGTCCGACGCTCTATAGAGGGAGCGGATTCCTAGAGCGCGAATGCGGATGAACGGCTCGCCCGTCCGCTACCTGCGTGGACCGTGGCTAGGCTAGCGGTAGTTGGTGAACTGAAGCGGCTGGCCGTAGTCTTGATCGCGAAGGAACGCGATAACCTCCTGAAGGGTATCTTTGGAAGCGGAGCTCACGCGCAGCTTATCGGACTCGATAACGACCTTGCACTTGAGCTTGAGTGCCTTGATGTCCTTGTTGATCTTTTTGGCGGTATCCTGGTCGATGCCGTCGATGATGCAGCCGAGGACGCGCACCGTGCCGCCCGAGGCAGCGACGGGGGCGTCCCAGCGCACCGCCTTGATGTCGACGCCGCGCTTGATCAGCTTGGAATTGAGGACATCGGTGATCTGCCGAGCAACGAAATCAGCCGGTGCCGAAATGGTGATCGTCCTCTCGGGCTTGGAGAGCGCGACCTCAGATCCGGAATCCTTGAGATCGTAGCGCTGCGAAATCTCGCGGACCGTCTGCTGGTAGGCGTTATCGACCTCCTGCATGTCGACCTGGGAGACAACGTCGAAACTTGAATCTTTTGCCATGAGTCCTCCTTAACGGCAAGAACGGGTAATGACTGGAGCCGAGCTATACGCTATTGCGACGCCGAGGCGCTTGACGAGTCTCCGGTGTCGGAACCATCAGTCGAAGCGGCGGTGACCTTTGCAACGCCAGCGGTCCGTGTATCCCAGGAAACGGACTCGCCGTTGTTGGTCACCGTGACATCCGCAGGGCTGCTTACCGTGATCTCGATGGATTGCTCGACGGTAAACTCCTGGCTGAAGGGACCGACGACATTATCGGCGAACACGGAGGAGCCGTCGAGCTTCACCTCCACCCAGGAGGTGCCCCCATCTTCAACGCTCACCGCCACTACCGTCTGCTCAGGAACCACGGTCGTAGCCGCCTGGGCATCGGCGGTGTTGGCCTGCGTCTCGGGCGAGGTTGCATCCGTTGCGGAATCGGGGGTTGCGGCAGTCGACGTTGCCTGAGTGGTCACCTGTGTTGTCGTCGACTCAGGCTGGGTATCGCCGGTGTTTGCCGAGCAGCTCCGCATTGCAAGGAACACCACGAGAACGATCAACAACAGCACGACGGCGAGCACGCCGATGACTAAACGGGGGTCCATGCCATTGAAGGCAAGAGCACCCCGGCCCCTCGAAGACGGGCGCGCACCCCGTACTGGAGCTCCGCCCTGCCTTCTCGCTCCCGAGCCATATGATGTACGGCGGCGGGGGGGGCC
>CABSDO010000175.1 GCA_902476475.1 uncultured Collinsella sp.
CTTGTTGGAGGCGGCGAGCGTGTAGACGCCCTCCGCGTCCACCTCATCGCCCGCCCGATACCCCTCTACGAGCTCGCCCCAGTCGGGGTCGGCGGCAGCCCTGGTCGCCACCTCATCGCCCGCCTCGGCGTCGACGGGCAGGCCCGTCTCGGTGTCGACGACGACGGGCAGCTCCTTGCGGTAGAGCTCGACCGAATCGGCCCGCTCGACCACGGGCGTTACCGCTGCGGAGTAGGTGGCCCCGTCCTCGATGCCCGTGATGGTGGGGGGCACGGGAACCTCGTCCAGCACATCGCCCGTGAAGAACCGCGGGTTGCCCCAGCCGGCATGGCTGTTGCCGGCCCCCTTGTCGGTGTTTTTGAGGGTGATCGCGACCGCGTTCTCGGGGATAGCGACCAAAACGTGTTCCTGCACGGCGTACCACCCCATGATGGGCCCGGTGTACAGGTTGACCTCTTCGGTCGAGCCGTCCTCTTTGCGGATGGTCGCCCATACCTCGGGCTGGATCTTGCCGTTCATGCCCCAGTTGACGTTCTGGCGAACGGTCCCGTTGATGCCGACCCAGGCGTCAAAGTAGGTGTAGCCCTTGCCCTCGATGTCAAACGTCGTGCTTCTAGTGTCGTTTTGGCGGATGCCCACGGCGTAGGGGACCTCGCAGCGGCCGTTCCACAGGCTCACACCCTCGAAGGTCGCCCCGTTGTTGCTCGTCACGCTGTCGGCGCCTGCGGCGGCGACCTCGCCGTCGACCACCTGCACGTACGCGGTCGCGTTCGCGGTGTTGCCCCGGTCGTCCTCCACCGAGAAGACGATCTTGTACAGGCCCGCAGCGAATCCCCCTTCGGTTCTGTCCTCCTCGAGCCCTCCGTCGTCAACGGTCACCCGGTCGATGAGGTCGCCCTGGTAGATGCTCGTCGCAGACGAGACGAGGCTCATGGCGTCGAAGCTCGCGGCGTCCTCGGGGGCGAGCACTGTGATCGACTCCTCGGCGGTAAGGGAGATGCTCGGCCACGACGTCCATGCGAAGGGGTAGCCCTCGGAGACCATGTCGGGGTAGCCTTTGGCGCGGTCGAAGAAGATCTCCTTGTGATGGCCGTGGAAGGCCTCGTGTGCGGCGTCGATGGACAGGAAGCAGCCGGGGCGGGCAAGAAGGTCGACGCGGTAGTAGCGTCCCTCGCTCGCGCCGCTGTCATCGTGGTTGAGCTTGACGTTGCTCCAGGCGTGGCTGTTGGTTCGTACCCAGTACGCCTTGATGCCCATGCGCTGGCACAGGTAGGCGCTTCCGCGCGCGTTGCCGCCGCAGACCGATTGGCCGTCGGCGAGCGCCTCGTCCATCATCTGGCCGCCCTTGTAGCTGATCCAGTCGGCATAGGGGTACAGCACGGCGCGCAGGCGCTGCGCGTCGGTCATGCCGTCCTTTTGGTTGGAGAGGAACCGCGTGGCGTTCGCCTCGGTCGCGAGCAGCCGCGCATGGTAGTACACCTCGCCGTCGCCGTCCTTCTGCCCATAGCGCTCGGGGACGAAGAACGAGACGGTTCCCGCCAGGCCGTTTTTGGACGAGACGGAGGTTTCCCAGTCCTTGACGTGGAAGCACCGGGGCTCGTTATCCAGGATGGTGGAGGTCAGATAGGCGGCGTCTGCGGCGGATACGCGGATGCCGGCGGCGTACAGGTCGATATCGATCCGGTACACGCTCTCGCCCCACCGGGTGACCAACGGATAGGCGTCCACGTTGTCCCCGAAGTCAAGGAGGGTGCTGACCGAGAGGTCGAAGGCGGCCTTGCCCTGCTCGTCGAGGTAGTCGCGGCCGGTGTACCGGAAGCTC
>CABSDO010000176.1 GCA_902476475.1 uncultured Collinsella sp.
ACGGCATCGTCCTGCCGATCCTGCACCTCAACGGCTACAAGATCGCCAACCCCACCATCCTTGCCCGCGTGTCCGATGAGGAGCTCACCAAGTTCTTTGAGGGCATGGGCTATAAGCCGCACTTCTTTGTCGCCGGCTTTGACGACGAGAGCCACGCAAGCATTCATGCGCGTTTCGCTGCCCTGTTTGAGCAGGTCTTCGATGAGATTTGTGACATCAAGGCCACCGCGCAGGCCCAGGCCGCCTCAGGCGAGACCGTGGTCCGCCCGGCCTACCCCATGATTGTGTTCCGTACGCCCAAGGGCTGGACTTGCCCCAAGCACATCGACGGTAAGAAGACCGAGGACTCCTGGCGCGCGCATCAGGTGCCGCTGGCGAGTGCCAAGGACACCCACGAGCACTTCCGCGTGCTGCGCGAGTGGCTGCGTTCCTACAAGCCCGAGGAGCTCTTTACGCCCGAGGGCCAGGTGCGCCCCGAGGTGACGGCCTTTATGCCGACCGGCGAGTTGCGCATCGGCGCCAACCCCAACGCGAACGGCGGTAAGGTGCGTCGCGAGCTCGAGCTGCCCGATATTCATGCCCACGAGGTCCCCGTCGCAACTAAGGGTCATGGCTGGGGCTCCACCGAGGCCGCCCGCGTCTTTGGTGAGTACACTGCCGACGTTCTGGCCAAGAACATGGATGACTTCCGCATCTTTGGTCCCGACGAGACCGCGTCCAACCGTCTGCAGGCTGCCTACAAGGTGACCAAGAAGCAGTGGGACGCCGGCTTCTACGAGGACGAGGCCAACGACGAGCTGCTGGCAGGCTCCGGTAAGGTCGTCGAGCAGCTGTCCGAGCACCAATGCGAGGGCTTCCTCGAGGCCTACGTGCTCACTGGCCGTTCCGGCGTGTGGAGCTCCTACGAGAGCTTTGTCCATGTGGTCGACTCCATGGTCAACCAGCACTGCAAGTGGCTCGAGGCTACCAAGCGCGAGATTCCGTGGCGTGCCCCCATCAGCGGCCTTAACATTTTGCTGTCGAGCCACGTCTGGCGTCAGGACCACAACGGCTTCTCGCATCAGGACCCCGGCTTTATCGACCTGCTGCTCAACAAGGCCAACGACACGCACATCGTAAACGCCTACTATCCGGCCGACGCCAACATGGCTCTCGCCGTGGCCGAGCGCGTCTACCAGTCCACTGACTGCGTCAACGCCATCTTCTGCGGCAAGCAGCCTGCTCCGACCTTCCAGACGGTCGACGAGGCCAAGGCGGAGCTCGCCGAGGGCGTTGCGACCTGGGAGTGGGCATCGACCGCCGATTCGCTCGCCGAGGCCGACATCGTGGTCGCCACCTGCGGTGACGTGCCGACGCTTGAGGCTCTGGCTGCAACCGACATGCTGCGCGAGCTGGGCATCAAGGTATGGTTCGTCAACGTGGTCGACCTGCTCAAGATCCAGAACGTCTGCGAGAACGACCAGGCTCTCAGCGACGAGCGCTGGGCTGAGCTGTTCGGCTGCGGCGAGAAGCCCGTCCTCTTCGCGTTCCACGCTTATGCCGGCACGATTCGCCGTCTGATTTGGAACCGCCCCGGCCACGATGCCTTCCGCGTCCACGGCTACGAGGAGAAAGGCTCCACGACAACGCCGTTCGACATGCTGCGCCTGAACAACATGGACCGCTGGGCACTGGCCGCCGACGTGCTGCGCCTGGTCGACGCCGATAAGTTTGCGGAGCAGATTGATAAGTGGGAGGCATTCCGCACCGAGGCCTTCGAGTTCGCGTGCGATGAGGGCTACGATCACCCGGCCTTTACCGACTGGGTCTGGCCCGACGCAG
>CABSDO010000177.1 GCA_902476475.1 uncultured Collinsella sp.
GGAGAGAGCGCTCCCGCAAACTGCCTCTTGACAACTTATAGGAGCGTCGGTTTTATTTTTACTAAATGCGGTGTGGTGGGAGATTGGCGATTCATCGTAGTAAACCGGCATAGTTTTGTTCACAGCGGCCTAGCCGCGCGCCCAAGCGCGGGGCCGGCGGGGCATTTTTGCCCCGTCGGCCCCTATTTCAGCCCTACTCCGGCTTGGTTTCTACCGTGAGAGTTTTGTCCGCCGCGACTGGGGTGCGGGCGGTGTCCATACTCAGGCAGTGCTTGGGGCAGCTTTCGATGCATTCGCCGCACACCACGCAGGCATACGGATCGATCGACCAGGTACCGCCCTTGCGATCGACCACGAGCGCGCCCGCCGGGCAACGCCGTGCGCACATGCCGCAGCAAATGCACACGTCCATGTCGTTGACGACATGCCCGCGCAGGCGCTCGGGCGCCGCCAGCTCCTCCTGCGGGTAGCACACCGTTACCGGCTGCTTGACCATAGAACCCAAGGCCGTCTTGGCAAATGTCAGTAAACTCATGCCGCGCCTACCTTTCCGTGCAGCTAATGCAGGGGTCGATGGTCAGGATAATCATGGGGACGTTGGCGATGAGCACGCCCTGCAGCGCGTGCGTCAGGCCTGCAAGGTTTTGCGACGTCGGCGTGCGTACGCGGAAACGGTCCAGGTTCTTGGTGCCGTTGCCGCGCACATAGTAGTATGCCTCGCCGCGCGGCTGCTCAATCACGACCTCGCCGCGCGCACCGTCGACCGGCGTGAGCTTGGTGCGCCCACCGATACCGTCGTGCGGGATCTTGTCCACAAGCTCCTTGATAATGTCCATGGCCTGCGCGACCTCGGCGCAACGCACCTGGCAGCGGGCATAGCAGTCGCCGTCGGTCGCCACGATGGGCTCAAACGCGGCCAAGTCCGCATAGGCGCCGTCGCCGAACATGCGCACGTCGTAATCCACACCCGAGGCGCGACCGAACGGACCGACCATCGAAAGCTCCAGCGCGTCTTTCTTGCTGATCACGCCCACACCATGCAGGCGCTCGCCGCAGCTGGCATCATCCAAAAACGTATGCACCAGAGTCTCGTAGTCGGGACGCATAGCATCGAGCGTTTGGACAATACCCGCCAGTTCGGAGTCCTCGATGTCGTGCTTAAGGCCGCCGATCTCGTTGATTGACAGGATCACGCGGCCACCGCACGTGCTCTCAAAAATCTTGAGAATCTGCTCACGCAGGGTCCACGAACGATAGAACAGTGCCTCAAAGCCAAAGGCGTCGGCGAGCAGGCCCAGCCACAGCAGATGCGAGTGAATGCGCGACAGCTCGTGCAAAATGGTGCGGATATACTGCACGCGGCCAGGAACCTCGATGTCGAGCATGCGCTCGCAAGCTGTGGCATAGCCGCAGCTGTGGCCCACGGCGCAGATGCCACAGATGCGTTCGGCGATGTAGCCAAACTGATGCATATCGCGCTTTTCGGTGAGCTTCTCGAGCCCGCGGTGCACAAAACCGATCTGCGGAATTGCCTCGATAACGCGGTCGTCCTCGATCACCAGGTCCAGATGAAGCGGCTCGGGCAGCACCGGGTGCTGTGGGCCAAACGGAATAACGGAGCGATGCGCCATGGACCTTACGCCTCCTTTTTCTGCTTGTCGCGGGCGGCCTTGGCGGCAAGCGCCGCGCGAACCTTGGCCGCTTTCTCGGGATCCATGGCGGCGAGCTTTGCCTCCATCTCGGCGGCTTTGAGCGCCGCCTTGGCAGCAGCCTCGTCATGCTGAGCAT
>CABSDO010000178.1 GCA_902476475.1 uncultured Collinsella sp.
GAGCGGCGAGAGCGACACTGTCGTGACCAGCGCCATGAAGGGCATCGACCAGGCCGCTATCCTGGCCATCGGCCACAGCTATGACGGCACCTGGGACGAGGTCGGCGGCAAGACCACCACTCTCGGCGCCAATGAGGACGCCGTCGGTCTGCCCACCGCTGCCGACAGCTGGCGTTTCGAGGCCTTCACGGTCGACGAGTACAACACCCTGCTCGAGTCCATCAAGGACGGCAGCCTCGTTATCGACAGCCAGTACCCCGTCAACGACGACGGCATCGACAACGCCGGCATCCTGGACGACGCGGACTACGAGAACGCGCTGCCCAACATCACCATCAACGTGGTGTGATCCCAAACCTGCATATTGTTAAAAGACAGCTCCTCCGGGAGCTGTCTTTTATTGTTAACACTGTTTCTACAAATTTCTTGTGTTTTGGGGCCGTTTAAATTATAATAGAGGGTATCAAATAAAAGGGGGCGGTTCGGTGGCTGCACAGCCGGATTACATCATTGAGATGCTGCACATCACCAAGGAATTCCCGGGCATAGTCGCCAACGACGATATCACCCTGCAGCTGAAGCGGGGAGAGATCCACGCCCTGCTCGGTGAAAACGGCGCCGGCAAGAGTACGCTCATGAGCGTGCTGTTCGGTCTCTATCAGCCGGAGCAGGGGATTATCAAGAAGAACGGCGAGGAGGTCAAGATAAAAGACCCCAACGACGCCACGGCCCTGCACATAGGCATGGTTCACCAGCACTTCAAGCTGGTAGACGTATTCACCGTGCTCGACAATATCATCCTCGGTGCGGAGACTACCAAGCTCGGCTTCCTCAAGAAAAAGGAGGCCCGCAAACGTGTGGAGGAGCTCTCGGAGCGCTACGGGCTGAAGGTTGACCTTGACGCCAAGGTCGAGGACATCACCGTCGGTATGCAGCAGCGCGTGGAGATCCTCAAGATGCTCTACCGCGACAACGAGATCCTCATCTTTGACGAGCCCACCGCGGTGCTGACCCCACAGGAGATAGACGAGCTCATGAACACCATGCGCGAGTTCGCCCGCGAGGGCAAGAGCATCCTCTTCATCTCCCACAAGCTCAACGAGATCATGCAGGTCTCCGACCGCGTGACCGTGCTGCGCAAGGGCAAGTGCATAGGCACGGTCAACACGAAGGACACCAACCAGCAGGAACTCAGCAACATGATGGTCGGCCGTCCCGTCCAGCTCGTGGTACAGAAGGGGCCCAGCAAGCCCGGCGACGTGGTGCTGGATGTAAAGGATCTCAAGGTGCCTTCCCACCTGCACAAGCGGGATGCGGTCAACGGTGTGAGCTTCAACGTACGCAAGGGAGAGATCGTCTGCATCGCCGGTATAGACGGCAACGGCCAGACCGAGCTCGTCGGCGGCCTCACCGGCCTGGACAAGGTCTCCGGCGGCACCATCACGCTCTGCGGCAGGGATATCACCCACGCCGCCATACGCAAGCGCGGCGAGAACATGAGCCACATACCCGAGGACCGGCACAAGCACGGCCTCATCCTCGATTTCACGCTCGAGCAGAATATGGTGCTCCAGCGCTTCCGCGAGCACCCATTCCAGCACGGCGGGTTCATCGACAACGGCGAGGTGCGCAAGTACGCCGAGCGCCTTATCGACAAGTTTGACGTCCGTTCCGGCCAGGGGCCGGTGACGGTTGTGCGCAGCATGTCCGGCGGCAACCAGCAGAAGGCGATAATAGCCCGCGAGCTGGACCGCGAGAAGCCG
>CABSDO010000179.1 GCA_902476475.1 uncultured Collinsella sp.
CCGCCCTGGTGACGGGTGGTGATGCGGCCGTTGTTGTTACGACCGGCCTTCTTGGGCAGGGGCTCGAGAAGAGACTTCTCGGGCTTGGTGCAGGTGATCTCGGAGAAGTCGGAGATCGTCTGCCAACGCCTACCAGCGGAGGTCGGCTTAAGGTGCTTTACAGCCATTACAATCCCTTTCAATAGGAATCCGTTAGCCATCGCAGACAGGGATTCGAGGTTCTGCCTCGGGTGCGATGACACCGGACGTATACACGGTTCCGGGCGTGTCCATTTTATACGCCCAAAACCTTGAGCTCCCGCCTCCCCTATTTGGGAGGCATGAGCTCACTCAACAGCAGCGAGTCTTAGGCCTGGTTGCCAAAGACCTCGATGGTGTCGCCCTCGGCCAGCGTGACGATGGCCTTCTTCCAAGAACGGGTCTTGCCGGCGACATAGCGCACGCGCTTGGTCTTGGGCTTGACCGTCAGGGTGTTCACGCGAACGACCTTGACGCCGAAGATCTCCTCGACAGCGTCCTTGATCTGATACTTGTTAGCATCCTTGGCGACCTCGAACGTGTACTTGTTCAGCTCCATGCCGGAGAAGGAACGCTCGGACACGATCGGACGGATGATGATCTCGTGGGCGGTCATTTATGCAAGCACCTCCCCGAAGTGAGCGGCGATGTCGGCGGGCATCAGCACAGCGTTGTTGTTGACGAGATCGTAGGTGTTGGCCTCGTCAGCGGTGATGATGAACGTCTTGGGAATGTTGCGGAACGACAGGTAGGCGTTGACGTCCTCATCGCGAACGATGATGGTCAGACGCTTGCCCTCAAGGCCGAGAGCCTTGAGCATGGCGACGGCAGCCTTGGTGGAAGGCTTCTCGAAGCCGTAGTCGTCGACGAGCACGAGCTCGCCATCGGCCAGCTTGGCGGACAGCGCGGAGCGCATAGCCAGCTTGACCTCCTTGTTGTTCATACGCTTAGCGTAGGAACGGGGCTTGGGGGCGAAGACGACGCCACCGTGACGCCACTGGGCAGCACGGATGGAACCCTGGCGGGCACGGCCGGTGCCCTTCTGGCGCCAAGGCTTCTTGCCGCCACCGGAAACCTCAGAGCGACCCTTAGCAGACTGGGTGCCCTGACGCCAAGAGGCCATCTGGCACTTGACGATGTGGTGCATAACGTGGATGTTCGGCTCGATGCCGTACACCTCAGCGGCGAGCTCGGCCTCGGCGACCTTCTTGCCCTCGCTGTTCTTTACTTCAAACTTTGCCATTTAAGTGTTCTCCTTGGTATGACGCTGGGCTAAATGGGCTGGGCCCTTAGGCCATACGGATGGCGACGAGACCATTCTTGGCACCCGGGACAGCGCCCTTGACCAAGATGAGGTTCTGCTCGGCATCGATGCGGACAACGGAAAGGTTCTTGACGGTAACGCGCTCGTTACCCATGTGACCGGCCATCTTGACGCCCTTGAGGACACGCGCAGGATAGGCGCACTGACCGATAGAACCGGGGTGACGCTGGAAGTGAGAACCATGCGTCATAGGACCGCGGCGCTGACCCCAGCGCTTGATGCGACCCTGGAAGCCCTTACCCTTGGAGGTACCGATGACGTCGACCTTCTCGACATCAGCGAAATCAGCGACGGTGACGACCTCGCCGACCTTGTGCTCCTCGCCGTTCTCGACGCGGACCTCGCGCAGGTAGCGGACGGGCTCGACGCCGGCCTTGGCGAAGTGGCCGGCCATGGGCT
>CABSDO010000180.1 GCA_902476475.1 uncultured Collinsella sp.
GCCGGCACACCGGGCAGCACCTGCGCCACCACGGCATCGATATAGGCTTGGTCGTCGCGCACGCCAGCGGCGATGATGCGGTCGAGGTCGTAGTCGTAAGCGATGTTGATCGCGTACAGGTCATAGCCATCCTCGTAGCCGGTCAAGCGTTTGAGCGACGCGACGGACTTGATTTGCTTGCGGTAAACGATGCCGGCGGCAGCGGCAAGGCCGACGGCGACTCCCGCGGCACCGCAGGCGATGGCAATGTTACGTGGCTTCATGACGGCTCCTCTCGTCCTGTTAGCGTAATTGTCGCAAAAGGAGCGCGGGCATGATGGCTCAACTTGGTGAGCGGCGCGGGATTAAACATGGAATGAAAGGCGCGGCGCTGGCGCGGCGGGGTATGCTGGAGGGGACCATCAACCCAGCGAAAGGGGAGAGCATGACGGATCAGGAAATGCCCGAGCGCGCGCATGTGACGGCCGATGATATTGAGGCCGCCAACGACCTTATCGACTTTATCGAGGCATGCCCCAGCATGTTCCATACGGCGGCGACCATTATGGCCGAGCTCGACGAGGCGGGCTTTACCTACCTGCCCGAGAATGCGGCGTGGGACATCGAGCCGGGCGGGCGTTATTACACGCAGCGCAACACCTCGAGCGTTATCGCCTTTAAGGTGGGCGAGGACCTGGCCGCGACGTGGGGCGAGGACGGCGTTGCCGGTGACTATCATTTTCAGCTCACGGCGTCGCATAGCGATTCGCCGACGTTTAAGGTCAAGGCTGTGCCCGAGCTCGATGGCGCAGGCGAGACGTTGCGCCTGAACACCGAGGCCTACGGCGGCATGATCGACTACACCTGGTTCGACCGCCCGCTGGCACTCGCGGGCCGCGTGCTGGTGCGCGAGGGCGACCGCATTGAGAGCCGCCTGCTTGCCACCGAGCGCGAGGTCGCTATTATCCCGAGCCTTGCTATCCATATGAACCGTGGCGTCAACGAGGGCTTTGCTCCCAACCGAGCTGTCGACCTGTGCCCGCTCATCAGTGCCGGCGAGCTTAAGCAGGGCGACTTTGATGCCCTGATCGCCGAAGAGCTGGACGTTGAGCCCGAGCAGATTCTGGGCCGCGATCTGTTCCTGGTCAATCGTCAGGATGCGCGCATCTGGGGCTGGGCCGACGAGTTTATCTCGACGCCCAAGCTCGACGACCTGGCCTGTGCCTACACCTCGCTGCAGGCATTTTTGGCTGCCGAGAACGCGCACGACGTCTCGGTCTTCTGCTGCTTTGATAACGAGGAGGTTGGCTCCGAGACCAAGCAGGGCGCCATGTCGACGTTCTTGGCCGACGCGCTGCGCCGCATCAACGGATCGCTGGGCTTTGACGACGAGTCGTATCATCGCGCCCTTGCCGCATCGATGCTCGTGAGCTGCGACAACGCGCATGCCGTGCACCCCAACCACGCCGAGAAGTGCGATGCGCGCAACCAGGTTGTGCTCAACGGCGGCATCGTCATCAAGGAAGCCGCCAACCAGCACTACTGCACCGATGCCTTTAGCCGCGCGGTGTTCCAGGCTATCTGCGATGACGCCGATGTGCCCACGCAGGCCTTCGCCAACAAGAGCGATATGGCCGGCGGCTCCACGCTCGGTAACCTGTCCAATATGCAGGCGAGCATGCATGCCGTGGACGTGGGCCTGCCGCAGCTGGCCATGCACTCAAGCTACGAGCGTGCAGGA
>CABSDO010000181.1 GCA_902476475.1 uncultured Collinsella sp.
GCCGGTGAGTCCCGTGTCGCCCATGGGGCCGCCCACGACAAAGCGACCGGTGGGGTTCACGTAGATGTCCGCGTTGTCCCACGGCATGTTCTCGGCGGCCATGACCGGGGTGATGACGTGCTCGATGAGGTCGGCCTTGATCTTGCCCATGTCCTCGATCTCGGCGGCGTGCTGCGTGGAGATGACGATCGTCGTGACCTCGACGGGCTTGCCTTCCTCGTAGCGCACGGTGACCTGGGTCTTGCCGTCGGGGCGCAGGTAGGGCAGGGTGCCGTCGTGGCGCACGGCTGCCAGGCGCTCGGCCAGGCGACTGGCAAGGTAGTGTGGCATGGGCATGAGGGTCTTGGTCTCGTTGGAGGCATAACCGAACATCATGCCCTGGTCGCCGGCACCGATCAGGTCGATCGGGTCGGTGGTAGCGCCGGTCTGAGTCTCGAAGGACTCGTCAACGCCTTGGGCGATATCGGGCGACTGCTCGTGGATGAGGCTCATAACGCCGCAGGTGTCGCAGTCAAAACCGAACTTGGCACGGTTGTAGCCAATGCGGCGGATAACACCGCGGGCGATTTCCTGTACGTCGACGTAGGCCTGGGTGCGAATCTCGCCGGCGACGATGACGGTGCCGGTGGTCACGAGGGTCTCGCAGGCGCAGCGGACGTTCTCCACGTTGGCGGGCACGCCGTTGGGGGCGATGTAGCCCTGCTCCTGGAGCTCTATTTCTTTGGCGAGGATTGCGTCGAGGACGGCGTCGCTGATCTGGTCAGCGATCTTATCGGGATGACCTTCGGTCACCGACTCCGACGTAAAAACAAAGGACCCGTGTTGGGGCGGGATGGAACGAAGTTCTTCTGACATGATTGTCCTTTCAAAAACGTGTCCCGGCGACCGTTACCATTCCGCCGGGCTCTCTATGCAAGGGCCCATCATAGCGCGTAAATCAAACATTCACACCCTTTCCGCACCTACTCATTGGGGACAGACTTAAATGGCCAGCCTTAAACTAAGAACGTCTCCAACGACTGGTCATTTAAGTCTGTCCCCAATGAGTAGGTCGGTGCCCTTTGTGCGGAGGTTGCTTTGATGCATTATACTGATGCGGTTAGACATCCATCCTGCAATCGAGGAGATTTCCATGGCATCAGACGTTCGCGTCCGCTTTGCACCCTCACCGACGGGCAAGCTGCACATCGGCGGCGCCCGCACCGCTATCTATAACTGGGCTTTCGCCCGTGCTAACGGCGGCACGTTCATCCTGCGCATCGACGACACCGACCCCACCCGCTCCACCGACGAGAACACGCAGATCATCCTGCGCGCCATGCGTTGGCTGGGCCTGGACTGGGACGAGGGTCCCGAGGTGGGCGGCGACTTTGGCCCCTACGCCCAGACCGAGCGCCTGGACCTGTACAAGCAGTCCGCCCAGAAGCTTTGGGACGAGGGCAAGGCCTATCCCTGCTTCTGCACCAAGGAGCAGCTCGACGCCGATCGCAAGGCCGCGCAGGAGCGCAAGGACCCCTTCCAGGGCTATCAGCGCCGTTGCCGTGATCTTGATCCCGAGGAGG